>JAOACA010000100.1 GCA_026418075.1 Candidatus Bipolaricaulota bacterium
AAGAAGAAGGTCCCCACGACGATCGAGGTCGTGGACATCGCGGGCCTCGTCGAGGGGGCCTCCGAAGGGCAGGGCCTCGGCAACCAGTTCTTGGCCGAAATCCGGGGGGTGGAGGCAATCCTCCACGTCGTCCGCTGCTTCCAGGACCCCGACGTTGCCCACCCGATGGGGGAGCTCGACGTCCGGCGGGACATCGCCGTGGTCGAGGGGGAGCTCCGGGCCAAGGACGAGGAGACCCTCGGGCGGCGGCGGGAGCGGACGGCCAAGGTCGCCCGGACCGGGGACAAGGGGGCCCAGGAGGAGCTCCACCTCCTCGACCGAATGCTCGCCACCCTCCGGGAGGGGAAGCCGATCCGCAGCCTAAGCTTCACCCCCCACGACCTCCCCCTCCTGCGGGAGCTCGCTCCCCTCACGGGGAAGCCCGTCCTCTACGTGGCGAACGTCGGGGACGACGGGGAGAACGAGCACTCGGCGGCCGTGGCCGCCCATGCGGCGGCCACCGGGGCGGGGTGCGTGGTCGTCCGGGGGCGGCTCGAGGCCGAGCTCGGGGAGGCCTGCCCCGATGAGGC
>JAOACA010000101.1:0-408 GCA_026418075.1 Candidatus Bipolaricaulota bacterium
GCCATCGGTAGCCTCCTCCTCGGCCTTTACGGCCTGGGCCGCGGGGAGGAGAACTGGGAGCGCCTCTCCAAGGTGGCCATCCGCCTCTCCGTGCAGGCCACGGGCCTAGGCATCACCATGGGGATCGCCCCCCTCCTCTTCGTCCAGGTGGTCTACGATCCCGTCTGGTACACGGCCACCACCCTGATGGGCCTTTGGACGGTCCTCTTCATCCCCTTGGTGGCCCTGGGCTACCTCTTTCTCTACATCCTCTACCTGCGGGGCAACCTGGCGGGCGTGGGGTATGTGGCCCTGGCCCTCCTCCTCCTGGCCGGGTTTACCATGCACAGCCTAGCCAGCGCTGGCCTGTACCCCTCCCGCTGGGTGGAGTGGTACGCCCCAGGGGGGGTGGCCAACACCGCTGGGGAC
>JAOACA010000101.1:418-568 GCA_026418075.1 Candidatus Bipolaricaulota bacterium
GCCATCGGTAGCCTCCTCCTCGGCCTTTACGGCCTGGGCCGCGGGGAGGAGAACTGGGAGCGCCTCTCCAAGGTGGCCATCCGCCTCTCCGTGCAGGCCACGGGCCTAGGCATCACCATGGGGATCGCCCCCCTCCTCTTCGTCCAGGTG
>JAOACA010000102.1 GCA_026418075.1 Candidatus Bipolaricaulota bacterium
CCGTAAGGGGTGTAGCCGAGCTGTACTAATAGCCCGTTCGACTTGTACACCCACAGGAAGGAAAACCTATTGAGTTGCCAAAGCTTCCCTCGGGACCATAGCGGAGGGGAAACACCCGGTTCCCATTCCGAACCCGGCAGTTAAGCCCTCCAGCGCCGATGATACTGTGCCGGGCGAACGGCACGGGAAAGTAGGTCGTCCCGGGGGGTTGGATCACACAAACCCTATCTACATTTTCTATTAGGAATGTAGTGCTTGAGCATAAGCTCACAAAATTCCCTTTTTCTTGTCTTTATAAGAGGGTCAAACTCGTTACTTTCTAAAAAAGGAACTACTTCACCAAACTTTCTTTCGTCCTTTTGCTTCATAGAAACTGCCTTTTCAAGTGTTTGAAGTGCCATATCATACTGCTTGTTTTTAGTATAGGCAACCGCCCCCGTCACATACAAAAAGGGGTCTTCTCCGGCTTTTTTCACACCTTCATTGAACTTTTCTATAGCTAAGCTATAATTGCCCTTTGCTACATGTGCTGAAACAAGGTTGGCGTAGGCAATGGGGCAGGTAGGAC
>JAOACA010000103.1 GCA_026418075.1 Candidatus Bipolaricaulota bacterium
ATATTAACCGGCTCTCCATCGCCTACCCCTTGCGGGTTGAGCTTAGGGCCGCCTAACCCTGGGTGGATGAGCCTTCCCCAGGAACCCTGAGGCATACGGTGGGTGAGGTTCTCGCTCACCTCGCGCTACTCATTCCTGCATTCTCTCTTCCGCTTCGTCCGCCGTGGCTTCCGCCACGACTTCAGCCTAAGGCGGAATGCTCCCCTACCGTAGCTCCAGGGCGCACCTGGAACTCTCCCGTGGCTTCGGCGCCGAGCTTGACTCCCGCTGAATCTTGGGCGCACCCCCGCTCGACTGGTGAGCTATTACGCACTCTTTAAAGGATGGCTGCTTCTAAGCCAACCTCCCAGCTGTCTGAGCAGGAGCACATCCTTCCTGACTGAGCTCGGTCTTTGGGGCCTTAGCCGACGATCTGGGCCGTTTCCCTCTCGACGACGGAGGTTATCCCCCGCCGTCTGACTCCCGGCAGTTACGCCGTGGTATTCGGAGTTTGGTTGGAATTGGGTTGCCCCGCATCCATCCAGTGGCTCTACCCCCACGGCTTCACGGCCGAGGCT
>JAOACA010000104.1 GCA_026418075.1 Candidatus Bipolaricaulota bacterium
GCCCTATTATGCGCTTTTGCGCAGGGCCCAATTTGGAGCCCTACTCCCCTCGAGGGTACACAATATAGCCCCCCGAGCGCTCGTCGCGCTCCAGGCGCAACAGCCCCCGGCGCTGGGCTTCCTCCAACAGGGCACTAAACGAGCGGAAGCCGTAAGAGGCTTCGTTAAAGCCCGGTTTGCGGCGCTTAAGGGTTTGTTTGACCAGCGAACTCAGAATGCGCTCCTCGCCACCGCGCTCGGCTTGCAGGGCCAAAAGCGTCTCGAGCACGAGCTCGAGGGCCTCCTGCTGCTTGTCCTGTGGCTTATCGGCAGCTTTGCTTTTGGGGGCTGACTTTCCGGGTTTGGCGGCGCGCTTTTGAGCCAGCTCCTCTTGCACGAGGTCGTCGTAGAAGATGAACTCGTCGCAGGCCGCGGTCAGCAAGTCCGAGGTTGACTTCCTGACCCCTACCCCTATCACCAGCCGGTTGTTTTCCCGCAGCTTGGAGACCAGAGGAGAAAAGTCGGAGTCGCCGCTGATGATGACAAAGGTATCCACGTGCGACTTGGTGTAGCAA
>JAOACA010000105.1 GCA_026418075.1 Candidatus Bipolaricaulota bacterium
GATCTATGCCGACCGTGCCCTGAATGCCGAGCTCTGGGACAAGGAAGGCAACCGCTACATCGACTTTGCCTCGGGAATTGCCGTCCTGAACACCGGCCACCGGCACCCCAAGGTGATCGCGGCCGTGAAGGACCAGATCGACCACTTCACCCATACCTGCCACCAGGTCGTGCCCTACGAGAACTACGTGCGCCTGGCCGAGCGGCTGAACGGCATGGTGCCCGCGAAGGGCGAGCGGAAGTCGATCTTCGTGACCACCGGGGCCGAGGCGGTGGAGAACGCGATCAAGATCGCCCGCGCGGCGACGGGCCGGCAGGCGGTGGTGGCCTTCTCGGGAGCCTTCCACGGGCGCACCTTCATGGGCATGGCGCTGACCGGAAAGGTCGTGCCCTACAAGGTGGGCTTCGGCGCGATGCCGGCCGACGTGTTCCACGTGCCCTTCCCGGTGCCGCTGCACGGCTTCACCACGCAGGACGCGATCGACGCGCTGCACTACCTGTTCAAGGCGGATGTGGACCCCAAGCGGGTGGCGGCGATCATCCTTGAACC
>JAOACA010000106.1 GCA_026418075.1 Candidatus Bipolaricaulota bacterium
GGGGAGGGACCGCTTCGGCANTTCGTGGCCCGGTTCGAGCCCCTGTAGGTCCCGTCCAAGAAAGGCGTTTCCCCCGACGAGAAAAACCCCGTCTTGAACAACCGAGCCGTACTAGATTAGAAGCTCTTTATTCGCTTCGAGCCCAAACTTGTCCGTAACTCGGGTGCTCGCTATTCTCCAGTCGACAGGATGTTAGGTCCAAAGGGGGGGAGCGATGAGGAATCAAACGAAGGTTGCCGTAGCGGTGGCGGTGTGCGTGGCGGGGGTTCTGGGTTGGGCGGGGGAGACCCCGGCCACGATGGGCCTGCCCGAAGGGGCGGTGGCCCGGCTGGGGCTGGGCTGGATCACGTGCGTGGCCTACGCGCCGGGCGGGAAGTGGCTTGCGGTGGGGACGTCGCTTGGGGTGGAGCTCCGGGAAGCGGGGTCGCTGGAGCTCGTGGCCCTCCTCACCGGGCACACAGAACCTGTCTTCTCGGTGGCGTTCAGCCCGGACGGGGCGCTCCTCGCCTCGGGGTCGTTGGACACCACGGTGAAGCTGT
>JAOACA010000107.1 GCA_026418075.1 Candidatus Bipolaricaulota bacterium
GCCTTCTGGTAGGCCTCCGCCGCGCTCTTGTAGAGCTCAAGGGCGGTCAGGGCATCCCCCCGGCCGATGTGGGCCGCAACAAAGGTCGGGCGGAGCTCGATCGCCTGGCGGTACTCCCCCTCGGCGGCGAGCCAGTTCCCGGCCTGACGGTAGGCCTCGGCCCGGGCGTAGCGGGCCTCCGCGCTCCCCGGGGCGAGGTTGATGAGCCGGGTGAAGAACGCGTCGTCCCCGGATCCGGACTCGACGAACGCGAGGTACGCCGCGATTGCCTTCTCCTTGTGGGCTGCCTCGTCCGCCTTGAGGCGCCCAAGCTCGGCTTCCTCCTCGGCGGTCCGGCTCGCCTTCCCCTCGAGCTCGGCCCGACGGGCCGCGGCCGCGGCCAGGAGCTCCTCGTGGAGGCGGCCGATGTAGTAGGGGAGGTAGGGGTCGTCCGAGGCCCCCGCCGCGCGGGCGGCCTCAAGCTCCGCCAGGGCCTTCGCCTTGTCCGTCCCGTAGGCCATCGCCGCGGCGAGGACCGGGTCGAGGGCCGCGACCTT
>JAOACA010000108.1 GCA_026418075.1 Candidatus Bipolaricaulota bacterium
AGATGTGTATAAGAGACAGGGTAGGGGCCCCCCCGGGCCCCTACCCCCTCCTCCCTTCAGGGAAGACTCAGACTCAAAAAGCTTTGTCACTCCAGGAGCTCGCTAAGCTTGTCGCAGCTGAAAACCCGATTTCCCCTTCTACAGAACTCAACTCTGAGCTTACGCGGCACCCTTCATGCATTGTCGGATAGATCTGATCTTGTTCCCTCCGTAAGGATCTCCCTCACGCCGGCCAATGCACCAAGCACGCCCGTGGCTTCAAATGGAAGAAAGATCTTCGTTGCTTGCCCTCGAGCAATCTCAGCAAGGGCATCAAGGTATTTCAAAGCGATCAGATAGCTTGTAGGGCTACCGGCGTTGCCGATTGCTTCTGCCAACATCCTCAGCGCCTGGGCTTCTGCCTCCGCGACTCGCAACCGCGCCAGCGACTTACCTTCTGCCTCGAGGATATCCGCATCTTTCACACCCTGGGCGCGGAGAGTCCTGGTC
>JAOACA010000109.1 GCA_026418075.1 Candidatus Bipolaricaulota bacterium
GTTCTTAGGCGGCCGGGTCGCCGACCCCCCCTTTAGCTTCGATATCGAGCTTAGGCTCGGCGCCGGGGCATTTGTCTGCGGCGAGGAGACGGCACTCATGGCCTCGATCGAGGGCCTGCGCGGTCAGCCGCGTCCGCGCCCGCCCTATCCCGCTGAATCTGGCCTGTGGGGTTGCCCCACCCTGATCAATAACGTCGAGACCTTCGCCAATATCGCCCCCATTATCCTGAACGGCGGGGCCTGGTTTGCCGCGATCGGGACCGAGGGCTCTAAGGGGACCAAGGTCTTCGCCCTCGCCGGGCGGATCAAGAACACGGGCCTCATCGAGGTCCCGATGGGGATCAGCCTGCGCACCATCATCGAGGAGATCGGCGGCGGCATCCCGGATGGCAAGGGTTTTAAGGCGGTCCAGACCGGCGGGCCTTCGGGCGGCTGTATCCCTGAGCAGTATCTCGACACCCCGGTGGACTATGACAGCTTGAAATCGCTTGGCACCATCATGGGTTCAGGCGGCATGATCG
>JAOACA010000010.1 GCA_026418075.1 Candidatus Bipolaricaulota bacterium
GGCTTATGTCCACCGAGGTCGTCGCCCTCCCCGCCGAGATGACCGCCGAGGAGGCGATCCGGGAGATCCGCGTTCGGGCCGAAGAGGCGGAAACGGTCTACTACGCCTACGTGACCGACGCGCAGGGCAAGCTCCTGGGGGTCCTCTCCCTCCGCGACCTCGTCCTCGCCCGCCCCGACACCCCCCTCCGGTCCCTCATGAAGGCCGACGCCATCACCCTCCCCGTGACGATGGACGTGGAGGAGGTGGCGCGGACGTTCGACAAGTACAACTACCTCGCCCTCCCCGTGGTGGACGAAGGGGGGCGGCTCCTGGGGATCGTCACGATCGACGACGTGATCGACGTGATGCGGAAAGAGGCCACCGAGGACGCCCTCCGAATGGGGGGAATCCCGGCCGGGGAGGACCACCCCTTAGATCCCCCGGGCTCCTCGGTCCGCAAGCGCCTCCCCTGGCTCATGGCCCTCGTCCTCCTCAACATGACCGTGGCCGCGGTGATCCGGGGGTTTGAGGGGACGATCGCAGAGCTCGCGTTCGTGGCGGCGCTGATGCCCCTCATCGCCGACATGAGCGGCAACGCCGCGGCCCAGGCCCTGGCCGTGGCCATCCGCGGGATCGCCGTGGGCGCCGTGGACTGGCGGAACCTCCCCTGGCTCATGTGGAAGGAGCTCCGGGTGGGGGCGTTGGCCGGGCTCGCCCTCGGGGTCCAAATCGGCCTCATCGCCAGCCTCCTCTGGCGAAAGCCGTTCTTCGGCCTGGTCGCCGGGATCTCCCTCGCCGGGACCACGGTCGGGGCCTGCCTCACCGGGGCCGTGCTCCCGTTCCTGTTCCGGCGGATGGGCCTCGATCCTGCGATGATGTCCGGGCCGGTGGCGACCACGATCGGGGACCTCATCGGGATCGGGCTCTTCCTCGGGCTGGCCACGGCGTTTCTGCCCTACCTCGCGTGAGAACCATCCTGTTCTTCCTGGGAAGCCTCGTCACCGTGGCGATCGCCGCAGGGGTGGCCCCTTACCCGGTCCCCTGGCGTCTGGCAGGCGGAGGTTTGCTCCTCCTCCTGTGGGCCTACGGCCTCGCCCAGGCGGCGAGGGGGAAGCTCCGCCCAAGCTCGCCGGTCCACCTCCTCCCCGGCCACGCCCTCCTCTTCCTCGCCCTGGGCCTGGTGGGGGCCGAGGCGGGGCGGTGGGCGTGGCTCCCCGTTCCCGTCCTCACGGCAGCCCTCGATCTCACCGATGGCCACTCGCTCGCCCTTCCCCTGTACGCTATACTCTGGCTTGACCTTTTCGCCCTGCTGCACCAGGTGGTGGCGCTCGGCCGCGACCTCACGGGGATCCCGCTTCTCCTGTGGACCGTGGGCGTAGGGGCGTTCGCGACCCTCTACGTGGTGGGCGGCGTGCGAAGACGAGCCAAAGGAGTGGTGCGATGACCGCGTATGCGCAGACCGGGGCTGAGGCCCAGACAACCCAGTCCCTGATCACCCTGGTGGTGATGCTGGTGGCGTTCGTCGCCATCTTCTACTTCCTCCTCATCCGGCCCCAGCGCCGACGGGAGAAGGAGCACCGGAACCTCCTGAGCTCCCTCAAGCGGGGGGACCGGGTCCTCACCGCCGGGGGAATCTACGGGACAATCGAGGACATCTCCGAGGACTCCGTAACCCTCATCGTGGAAGAAGGGAAGCTCCGCCTGGCCAAGGGGAGCATCGTGGACAAGGTGCGGAAGTAGGGGGAACGATGAAGCGTGCGGACTGGATTCGGCTTGGGTTCGTGCTGGCGGCGTTTCTCGCCTCCTTGGGGCTTCTTTACCCATTTTTTCCGTTTGGAAACGTGATCAAGCTGGGCCTCGACCTCCAGGGGGGCGTCCGGCTCGTCCTCGAGGCGAAGGTCCTCGACCCCAGCACAGGGGAGATGATCCCCCTCCGGGACTCGGGGATCGACGCCGCCAAGCAGCAGGACATGGTGAACCAGCTCGTGACCATCTTCTCCGAGCGGATCGATCAGTACGGGATGGCCAACGCCGAAATCCGCCCCGTGGGCCGGGACCGGGTCGAGGTGAAGATCCCCAAGGTCCAAAACCCCGAGGAGGCGGAGCGGCTTCTGGGGAGCACGGCGCTTCTCGAGTTCCGGAAAGTAATCGATGCCTCCTCTAGCTACGCCGACCTCGAGGCCCGGCGGACCCTGATCCAGGAGATCCTCCCCAACCCGGACCGGACGGAGTGGTACCTCGTCGAGGCCGATCCCCTCCTCACCGGAGACGTCCTGGACAACGCTGTCGTCCGGACGTCCACCGACCCCCGCCAGCCCGGGTTCTACATCGCCCTCACCTTCAACCGGGAGGGAGCCGAGCGGTTCGTGGACGCCCTCCGGCGGCTCCAGGTGGGGGATCGGTTGGCCATCGTCCTTGACAACACGGTCTACTCCGCCCCAGCGATCCAAAAGTCGATCAAGGACGCCGCGGCCCAGGGGTGGCGGGCGGTCCAGGACTCGACCACGATCACCGGCCGCTTCAAGCTTGAGGAGGCGAGGCTCCTGGCGGTGGTCCTCCGCTCGGGAGCCCTCCCCACCCAGGTGGACGTGGTCGAGCAGCAGACGATCGGCCCGACCCTGGGGGCGGAGTACATCCGGCGGGGGATGACCGCCCTCGTCGTGAGCTTCGTCCTCGTCCTTGTCTACATGGTCGTCTACTACCAGTGGCTGGGGCTCGCCGCGGACGCCGCCCTCGTGATGACCCTGCTCCTGGTGTTCGCGGCCCTGCGGGCGTTCGGGGCCACGCTCACCCTCCCCGGGATCGCGGGGATCGTCCTCACCATTGGGATGGCGGTGGACGCCAACGTGGTCATCTTCGAGCGGATCAAGGAGGAGCGGCGGACGGGGAAGGCCCCCCGGGCGTGCGTGGCCGCGGGGTTTGCGAAATCCCTCTCGGCGGTGCTCGACGCCAACATCACCACGATCATCGTCGCGTTCATCCTGTTCCTCCTGGGGTCCGGCCCGGTGGAGGGGTTTGGGATCACCCTCGGGTTGGGGGTCGCGGCGTCGATGTTCGCTGCCCTGGTCCTCTCCCGGCTCATGCTCGAGACGACCGCGTTGGGGGAGTTCATCCCCGTCCGGGCAGCCCAAGGGTAAACCGGTAGAGGGCGGCCTCGGGGGAGAGCTGGCCCGTCTTGACAGCCCGGTCGAGCTCCTGGAGCTGGGCGAGGAGCCCGACGAGCGCCGTCTCCCCCCACCGCCGGGCCTGGGCCAGCCGCCTTCGGACGAGCCACGGCGGCCCGGCCGGGGTTCGGCCCCCCTGTTCGGCGGCGAGGGCCGCGAGGAGGGCCCGGACGTGGCCCACGAGGGCGAAGAACAGGGCGCCCGGGTTGGCGCCAGCCTCGAGGAGGCGCCGGAGCTCCCGCAGCGCCGCCGGGACGTCCCCGCCCCCCACCGCATCGAGGTAAGAGTAGGGCGCGCCCCCGGAGAAGAAGAGGATCCGGGACAGGTCCTCCGGGGGGAGGCGGGTCCCCTTCCACAGGGCGAGCTTCTCCACCTCCCGCGCGAGGCGCAGGGTGTCCCCCCCGCACGCCTCGACGAGGAGGTCGAGGAGGAACGGGGGGGTGGGAAGCCCGGCCTCCCCAAGGAGCTCCGCGGCGAGCTCCTGGAGGGCCCGGCCGGTGGGCGCGGGAAACCCCCGGGCGTCGTCGGCCCGCCGGGCAAGGGCCCGGAGATCGGCCCCCAGGAGGAAGAGGGCGGTGTCGGGGGGGAGCCCGCGGGCCAAGGCCCGCTCAAGCCCCGCCTCCCCCAGGAGGGGATCGGCCCGTCGGACGACGATCGCCCGCCCCTCCCCAAACAGGTCCACCGCGCCAAGCTCGGCAAGGAGCCGCTCCCGCACCGGCTCGTCCCCAAAGAGGACCACCTTCCGAACGGGCCCGAGGGCGGCCAGCGCCCGCTCCAGGGCCCGCTCCGCGAGGAGGGGGTCCCCCCAGTACACACCGAGCCGCACCGCCGCCACGCCCGGACCTTACCCGGGGTTCCCAGGAAGGGCCAGTGTTGAGCCCCTGCCTCCCGGCGGCTACCATCCGCTCCGCGCCGAGGTGGCGGAATTGGCAGACGCGCTGTCTTGAGGGGGCAGTGGGCTTCGGCCCGTGTGGGTTCAACTCCCACCCTCGGCACCCCCAGCGGTGAGGCCGCGGATCATCGTCGACGTGATGGGGGCCGATCGCCCGCCCGGGGAGCTCGCGGCGGGGGCCCTCCGCGCCGCGGAACGGCTTCCGATCACCCTCCTCCTCGCCGGTCTCCGCCGGGAACTTCCGCCCCTCCCCCCCGAGGTAGAGGTCCTGGAGCCTACGGAGGGCCGGTCGTCCATTGAGGTGGGCATCGCGGCCCTGGCCGCGGGGCAGGCGGAGGCGTTCCTCTCCCCGGGGAGCACAGGGGCGGTGGTCCGGGCGGCGGTCCTCGGCCTGGGGCGCCTCCCCGGCCTCCTCCGCCCGGGCCTGTGCGCCTCCCTCCCCTCCCTCAGCGGGGAAGCCCTCCTCATCGACGCCGGGGCCACCGCCGACCCCAAACCCGCCTACCTGCTCCAGTACGCGGACCTCGGCGTGGCCTACGCCCGCGAGGTGCTCGGCATCCCCTCCCCCGCCGTCGGCCTCCTCAACATCGGGGAGGAGCCCGGGAAGGGCGATCGGGTCGCCCGCGCCGCGCACGACCTCCTCGCCGCGCGGAAGGACTTCGTGGGGAACGTGGAGCCCCACGAGATCCTCACCGAGCGGCCGGTGGACGTGGTCGTGACCGGGGGGTTTTCCGGGAACCTCCTCCTCAAGGCCCTCGAGGGGGGGGCGGAGGCGGTCCTCGCCGCCACCCGGTCCGCCCTCCGCGGCTCCCTCCGGGCCCGCCTGGGGGCGCTCCTTGCCCGCCCGGCCCTCCGGGAGGTGGCCCGCCGGCTCCGGTACGAGGAGCACAACGCCGCTCCCCTCCTCGGGGTCCGGGGCCTCGTCCTCGTCGCCCACGGGCGGTCCGACGCCCGGGCGATGGAAGGGGCCCTCCGCCGCACCCACCGGGCCTGCCAAGCCAAGGTCCTCCCCAAGCTCGCCGCCTCCCTCGCCCCCTAGGTGTTGCACGGGCCGCCCACGCCGCTTATAACCGGCCCACGCACGAGCCCCGGGAGCGGGGGATCCGCCGAGGAGGTGTGGGATCGATGAGCGAAATCGCAGATCGCGTAAGGGAGATCATCGCCGAGCAGCTTCTCGTGGACCTCGAGGAGGTCACGGACGAGGCGTCGTTCGTCAACGACCTCGGCGCGGACTCCCTGGACACGGTGGAGCTGATCATGGAGTTCGAGGACGAGTTCGGGATCGAGATCCCCGACGAGGCAGCGGAGGAGATCGAGACCGTCGGGGAGGCCATCGCCTACATCGAGGCCCGGGTCCAGGAAAAGGAAGGCGCTGCGGGGGAGGCCTAGCCGCATGGCGGCGGTGTACGTCGAGGAGCTGGGCCGGCACGTCGGCGCGGACGTTCTCATCCAGGGGTGGCTGTACAACAAGCGTTCCTCCGGGAAGGTCCGGTTCGTCCTCGTCCGGGACGGGACGGGGATCGTCCAGGGGGTGGTGACCCCCGACGCTGACCCTCAAACGTTTGAGCTCGCCGAGGCCCTGCCCCAGGAGGCGTCGCTTCGGATGTGGGGCACGGTCCGGGCCGAGCCCCGGGCCCCCGGGGGGGTGGAGATCGCCGTCCGGCGCCTGGAGCCGGTCCACATCCCCTCAACCCCGTTCCCGATCGGCCTCAAGGAGCACGGGCCTGGGTTCCTCATGGACCACCGCCACCTCTGGATCCGGATGCGGCGCCAGGTCCCCCTCCTCCGGGTTCGGGACGCGGTCCTGTGGGCCATCCGGGCCTTCTTCCGGGAGCGGGGGTTCGTGGCCACCGAGGCCCCGGTCCTCGTGGGGACCGCCGTCGAGGGGACAACCACCCTCTTTCCGTTGGACTACTTCGGGACCCCCGCCTACCTCTCCCAGTCCGGGCAGCTGTACCTGGAGGCGACCTGCGCGGCCCTGGGAAAGGTGTACTGGATCGGGCCCGTGTTCCGGGCGGAGAAGTCCAAGACCCGCCGCCACCTCACCGAGTTCTGGATGGCCGAGGCCGAGCAGGCGTTCCTCGACCACGAAGGGAACCTCGCCCTTCAGGAGGACCTCGTCCGGTACGTGGTCGAGGCGGTGGTGGCCGAACGCTCTCGGGAGCTGGCCGAACTCGAACGGGATCCTGAGGTTCTGCGGAGGGAAGTGGCCGGCCCGTTCGCCCGGGTCACCTACCACGAGGCGGTGGAGGTCATCCGCCAGGCAGGGGTCCCAATGGAGGTGGGGGACGACTTCGGGGCTCCGGCGGAGGACGCCCTGTCCGCCCACTTCGGCCGGCCCGTGTTCGTGGAACGGTTCCCGGCCGCGATCAAGCCGTTCTACATGAAGCGCGACCCCGCCAACCCCGCGCTCGCCCTGTGCGCCGACCTCATCGCCCCCGAGGGGTACGGGGAGATCATCGGTGGGTCCCAGCGGGTGGACACGGAGGAGGAGCTCGTGGCCCAACTCCGGGAGGCCCGCCTCCCCGAGGAACCCTACAGGTGGTACATCGACCTCCGCCGGTGGGGCTCGGTCCCCCACGCCGGGTTTGGCCTGGGGGTGGAGCGGACCGTCCAGTGGATCGCCGGGATCCCCCACATCCGCGAGGCGATCCCGTTCCCACGGACCCTGGAGCGCCTGTACCCTTGAGGGGCGGGGGAGGGGCGGCTACACTTTGCCGCCCCGTTCAGAAAGCACTCCGCGTGCAACCGCACTCGGGTGGGCACGCACCTCCTCGTGTTCCGTCGGCGGAACACCGGTGGGCGGCTGCCCACGGGCAGCCGCCCACCACGGCCCTGAAGAGGGTCTACCCCTTCTTCACCGTCAGTTGCCCGCGCTGGTCGACGACCTTCAGGCGCTTGGCGACGAGGGTCTTCAGGTTCTTGCCGGCCTTGAACGCCGGGACGACCTTCGCCGGGACCATGATCCGCTTCTGGGTCTGGGGGTTGATGCGCTGGGACTGCTTCCGCGTCCGCACCTCGAACTTCCCGAACCCCGTCAGCAGGACCTCCTCGTTGGCGGCGATGGCCTCGGTGATGATGTCAATCGTGGCATCGAGCGCCTTCCGGGCATCCTTCTTCGTCAGCCCAGTCCGCTGAGCAATCCGGTCAACCAGTTCGCCTTTGTTCATTCTAACACCCCCTCCCTGGTCAAAGGTGCCCTAGTATAGAGCGCTTTCCCCCCCTTGTCAAGTGCGAACCCCCTTCCCATGCCCCTTTCCAGGGGGGGGCGGTTGACGATGCAAGCCTCGACAGGTAAAGTCCAGGGTCAACCACGATCGCTTCCGAAGGAGGACTGCCGGTGGCCGGTGAGGTTCGAGAGTACGAGCTTGTGTACATCCTCCGCCCTGACCTCGATGAGGAAGGGCGGCGGGGGAAGATCGCCAAGGTCCAAGGGATCATCGAGTCGGAAAATGGCTCCGTCCGGACAACCGAGGAGTGGGGAACGAGGATCTTGGCCTATGAAATCGAGCACTTCCGTGAAGGATACTACGTGTTCGTCGCCTTCACCCTCCCCGCAGACCGGGTTCGCAAGGTGGAGGAGCGCCTCCAGATGGACGACGCGCTCCTGCGCTACCAGACGGTACGGGTGAGCAAGAACTAGGATGAGCGACGTCAACCGGGTGGTCCTCACGGGGAGGCTCACCGCCGACCCTGAGCTCAAGTACACCCAAAGCGGGCGGGCGTTGCTGCGGTTCGACATCGCGGTCAACCGCCGCTGGGTGAACCCCGAGACCGGGCAACCCGAGGAGGAGGTCACGTTCGTCCCGATCCTCGTGTGGGGCAAGCAGGCGGAGAACTGCGCCGCCTACCTCCGGAAAGGGCGCCAAGTGGCGGTGGACGGCCGGCTCCGGGTGCGGACGTTCACCACCCAGAACGGGGATCGGAGGCGGATGACCGAGGTAGCCGCCCAAGCCGTGCACTTTCTGGGCGGGCGCCCCGTGGGGGAGGGAGCCCCCGAGCCCCCGGCCCCGGACGAGGGGACAGACGTTCATCCGGAGGCGCCCCCGGAAGAGGAGGTACCATTTTGACCGTTCAGCGACCCCAGAAGACGGCGTGCCGCGTGTGCGACCAGGGCCTCAAGCTCCGGTACACGGATCCGGAGACCCTGCGCCAGTTCATCAACCGGCGGGGGAAGATCCTGTCCCGGCGCGTCACCCGACTGTGCGCCAAGCACCAGAACCAGATGGCCACCGAGGTCGACCGGGCCCGCAAACTCGCGCTTCTGCCCTACGAAGAGAAGCCCTAGCTTCCCCCCATGCCCCGCACGGTGGCCTTCCTCTTCGACAGCGGGGGCACCGACTGGGTGGGGCGGGCGCGGACGGCCGCCGCGCGGGCCCTGGCCCGGCGCCTGGCCGACCACCCCCGGGTGGGGGACGTCGTCGTGGCAGCCGCCGCGCCGGCGGGCTGGCAGGGGGAACCGGTAATCGTCGAACCCGATCCCCCCGAGGGATGGCACTTCGGGGCCCGGTTCACCGACCTCGTCCGCGCGTACAGTCCGGATCGGCTCCTCTACTTCTCGGCCGGAAGCGGGTTCCTCCTCTCGGACGCGGCGCTCGACCGCTTGGTCGAGGCCGAGCCCTGCCCCCCTCCGTTTGCCGTCCTGAACAACTTCTACTCCACGGACTTCGCCCTCCTCGTCCCCCCGTTCCCCTTGCCCGACCTCGGGCGGGACAACCCGCTGGGGGCGCGGCTGTGGGGGGCGGGGTACGCCTGCTACGAGCTCCCCCGCTCGTACCAGACCCTGTTCGATATTGACACGCCGGGCGAGCTCCAAATCCTCGCCCTCCACCCCGAGCTTCCCCCGCCCGTGGGGGAGTCCCTCGCCGGGCTCCCCACCGGCCGGGCGGAAAAGCTCTTGGAGGTTTTGGTGGACCCGGAGCGGGAGCTGGTGCTTCTGGGGCGGGTGGGGGGGCACCTGGCCCGGGAGCTGGAGACGGGGGCAGCGTGCCGAACGCGGATCCTGTCCGAGGAGCGGGGGATGGAGTCCAGCGGCCGGGCCGAACGGGGGGCGGTGCGGTCCCTGGTCGGGGCCCTCCTCCACGGCCGAACCCCGGCCGAGCTCGTCGCGCTCCTCGCCCAGTTTGGGGACGCCGTGGTGTGGGACACGCGGGTCCTCATGGCCCACCTGGGCTTCTGGCCGCCCCCGGCGGAGCGGTTCGCCTCCGACCTCCTCGACCTCGAAGGCGTCCGCCACCCCCTCCTCCGGGAGCTCACCGCGGCCTGCGCCTCCTCGCCCGTTCCCTTCCTCCTTGGGGGCCACGCCCTCGTCTCCGGGGGGATGTACCTGGCGATCGAGCTCGCCTGGCGGGGGGAGGACCGGGAGTCCCGGTTCCGGCCGCTGCCCTTCCCTTAGGAGAGGACGATGACGAACGAGATGTGGGAGCAGGAGCTTTCCGCGGTCGATCCGGCCCTTGCGGCCCTGATCCGGTCCGAGGAGGAACGGCAGCGGGACAAGATCATCCTCATCCCGTCCGAGTCCTGGACCCCGCGGCCGGTGCGGGAGGCCCTGGCCTCCGCCTTCACCTCGATCTACGCCGAGGGGTACCCCCGGGAGGAGCTCCTCCGTCTCCCCGAGGACCGGATCACGGACATCGCCGAGCAGCTTGCCTACTTCCGCCGGTACAGCGACCGGCGGTTCTACAAGGGGGTGGAGCTCGCCGACCTCGTGGAGGCCCTGGCCTGCCGGCGGGCGGCCGAGGCGTTCGCCACGGAGGACGTGCGGCCCGAGGACATCTTCGCCAACGTCCAGGCCCTGTCCGGCGCCGCAGCGAACATGGCCATCTACGAGGCCCTCCTCCAGCCCGGGGACACCCTGATGGCGATGGACCTCTCCCAGGGCGGGCACCTGTCCCACGGGTCCCCGTTCCACCAGTCGGGGCGGAGGTACCGGATGGTCCGGTACGGGGTGGACCCCAAGACGGAAAAGCTCGACTACGACAAGATCGGGGACCTGGCGCGGGAGAGTCGGCCGAAGATGATCGTCGCTGGGTACACCTCGTACCCCTGGGCCCCGGACTGGAAGGCGTTTCGGGAGATCGCCTCAGGCTGCGGGGCGTTGCTGCTTGCGGACATCGCCCACACCGCGGGGATGGCCGCGGCGGGGGCGTACCCCACCCCGGTCGGGTACGCCGACGTGGTCATGTTCACGACCCACAAGACGCTCCTTGGGCCCCGGGGGGCGGTGATCCTGTCCTTCGACCCCGAGATCGCCGCCCGGATCGACGCCGCGGTGTTCCCCGGGGCCCAGGGGGGCCCCCACGTGAACAAGTGGGCGGGAATCGCCGCCGCGCTCGCCCTCGCCCGCACCGAGGCGTTCCGGGACCTCCAGCACCGGATCGTCGGAAACGCCCAGGCCCTCGCCGACGCCCTCGCCCGGCGGGGGCTGCGCCTCGCCTACGGGGGGACGGACACCCACCTCCTCGTGATCGACCTCCGGGCGATCGCCACGCCCAACGGGGAGCCCCTGATGGGGGAGATCGCGGCCCGGATCCTCGACCTCGTGGGGATCGTGGCCAACAAGAACACGATCCCCGGGGACCTCTCGGCGGCCGATGCCCGGGGGATCCGGTACGGGACCCCCTGGGTCACCCAGCGGGGGATGGGGAGAGCGGAGATGGAGGAGATCGCCGAGGTCACCCGCGCGGTTCTCACCGCGATCCGTCCGTTCACCTACCACGGGGTGAGTGGCCCCCTCCCCCGGGGGAAGCTCCCCCTCCCCGTCCTCGAGGAGGCAAGGAGACGGGTCCAGGAGCTCGCCGCCCGGTTTGGGGGCGCGGAGCCCAAGTCCGCCCGGGCGGAGGTCCCGACCGGGGAGCTCCTCGTCCGGGGCGGTAGAGCCGGTCACCTCCTCCACGAGGCCGCCACCGCCCCCGTCCTGTCCCTCGACCCCGGCCAGGCCCGGCGGACCCTGTTCCTCACCCCCGAGGGGGAGCTCCTCGCCGAGGGGATCGTGGGCCGGCTCCCCGATGGCCCGAGCGGGCCCCGGTACGCGGTCCTCGTCCCCCGGCCCCGGGCCCAGGCCGTGGCCCGGTGGCTCGCCGCCCTCGCCGACGGCTACGTCCTCTTTGACCCCGGGGACCTCCACCGCAAGGTCCAGGGCCCGGCCGTCGTCGAGCCGCTGGCGGAGAAGGCGACCCTGCGGCTTGACGACGGAACGGAGCTCCGGGTCGGAAGCGGGGGTTCGCACCCGTTTCTCGGGGTCAAGTCCCCCGATGAGGCCCGCGAGCTTGTGGCCGTGCGGAAGCCCTACTTCGTGGGCTGCGGCCGGTTCTCCCTCCCCGAGGCCAAGGAGCGCTACACGCCCGTCTCCCCGGAGGGAGGGCTCGCCCGGACGCCCCTGGGGGACTGGCACCGGGGGGCAGGGGCCCGGATGGCCCCGTTCGCCGGGTTCGAGATGCCCCTCTGGTACAGCTCGGCCCTCGCCGAGCACCGGGCGGTGCGGGAGAAGGCAGGGCTATTTGACCTCGGGCACATGGGGGTGTTGGCGGTCGAGGGCCGGTACGCGGAGAGCTTCCTCAACCTCGTGACGACCAACTACGCGGGCTGGCTCCGCCCGGGACAGTCCCAGTACGCTTTTCTCCTCGACCCCGAGGGGAGGGTGCTCGACGACCTCCTCGTCTACCGGGTCTCCAGGGAGCGGTTCCTCCTCGTCGTCAACGCGGTCAACGCCGGGAAGGACTGGGACTGGCTCCAGGCGGTGAACTCGGGGGGGATCCTCCTCGACCCCGATCGGCCGTGGGTCGAGCCCGACGGCCCGGTTTCCCTGCGCGACCTCCGCACCGGGCCCGAAGCCCTCGTCGACCTCGCCCTCCAGGGGCCCCGGTCCCGGGCGATCCTTCTCCCCCTCCTCTCCCGGGCCGACCGGCACCGGCTGGTGGCCCTCCGACGGACGGAGTTCCAGGAACTCGCTCTCGCGGGGGTCCCGGTCCTCTGCGCCCGGACGGGGTACACCGGGGAGCCGGTGGGGTACGAGCTCCTCGTCCCCGCGTCGGAAGCCCCTCGGGTGTGGGAGGCCCTCCTGGAGGCGGGGAAGGGCCACGGGGTTCAGCCGGTGGGCCTCGCAGCCCGGGACTCCCTGCGGACCGAGGCCGGCCTCCCCCTCTACGGCCACGAGCTTGGGGGGGACCTGGGGATCCTCCCCCACGAGGCGGGGTTTGCCCCGTACGTGAAGCTCCACAAGCCGTTCTTCGTCGGCCGAGGGGCGTACAGGCAGGCCCTCGCCTCCTGGAGCCGGGAAGTGGTGCGGTTCGCGATTCCCCCGGGAGGGCGCCCCGTGCGGGCCGGGGCCCCGGTGGTGGACGGCTCCGGCACCGTCCTGGGAACGGTCACAAGCTGCGTCGTCCTTGAGGAGGGGCAGGTGGGGATGGCCCTCCTCTCCCGGCGGGGGCTTCTCCCGGAGACGCCCCTGGGGTTTGTGCTCGGGGCAGAGCGGGGGCTGCCCGCGGACCTCGCGCCCGGGGCGCGGCTCCCCCTCGTCCTTTGGGGCCGGGTCCTCCCCCGGTTCCTCCGGAAGGAGCTCCTCCCGCGGGGCGGGGAGGACTAGCCCTCCTCCTCTTCCTCTTGGAGGAGGGAGCGAATTTCCTCCAGCCGGTCGGCCACCCGCCGGAACAGGGTCCCCTCGGGGTAGTTCCCCTCCGCGTCCGGCTCGCCCGGCGGAAGGCCAAACAGGACCTCCACCCCTTCCTCCACCGTGGAGCAGGCCCAGACGTGGAACCGCCCTTCGGCCACCGCGGCCACGACCTCCTCGGGGAGCATGAGCTCGTCGGCGTTCCCCGCGGGGATGATCACCCCCTGGGTCCCGTCCAGGCCCAGCTCCCGGCAGACAAGGAAGTGGCCCTCGATCTTCTCGTTGATCCCCCCCACGGGCTGCAGCCGCCCCTTCTGGTCCACCGCCCCGGTCACCGCAACCCCCTGGCGGGCGGGCACCCCCGACAGGGCGGAGAGGAGGGCGTAGAGCTCCGCCGCCGAGGCCGAGTCCCCCTCGACCCCGGAGTAGGACTGCTCGAGGGCCAGGCTCGCCCCGAGGGAGAGGGGCTTCCGCCCCCCAAACTGGGAGGAGAGGTACCCCTTGAGGATCATCACCCCCTTCGTGTGGAGCTTCCCCCCGAGCTCCGCCTCCCGCTCGATGTCCACGACCCCGCTCTTGGCCGTGTACACGTTCGCCGTGATCCGGGTGGGCTTCCCGAACGAAAAGTCCCCGAGGTCGAACACCGCCAGCCCGTTGACCTGCCCCACCTTCGCCCCGTGGACGTCGACGATGAGCTTCCCCCGGGCGATCCACTCCCGGACCTTCTCCGCCAGGAGGGAATGGCGGTACCGCCCTTTGGCGATGGCCTGGCGGACGTGGGCGGCGTCCACCACGGACGCCCCGGCGGAGCGGGCCCAGAAGCTCGCCTCGGCCACCAGGGCCGAGAGGGCCCCGAACCGCGTGGAGAGCTTCGTCTGATCCGAAGCCAGCTCCGCGGCGTACTCCACCAGCCGCGCCACCCCGGAGGGGGAGAACGGGAGGACCTCCGGGTTCTCCTCCCGGCAGGCGCGGACGAACCCCGCCAGGGCCCGCTCCCCCTCCTCCGTCCACGGCGTCTCCGTGTCGAAGTCGGCCCGGACCCCAAACAGCTTGCGGAAGTCCTCGTCGTAGTGGTAGAGGAGGTAGTAGAGGTAGGGCGGCCCCACGAGGACCACCTTCACGTCCAGCGGAACGGGCTCGGGCCGGAGGCCCTCGGTGGAGGACAGCCCAAGCATCTGGGCCGGGTCCTCGGTCCGGATCTCCCCCGCCTTGAGGGCGGTCTTGAGGGCCTCCCAGGAGAGCGGAAACCGGAGGAGGTTCGCGGCGTGGAGGACGAGGTAGCCCCCGTTGGCGCGGTGGAGGGCCCCGCCCCGGATCTGGGTGAAGTCCGTCGTCACCGCCCCAAGCTGGAACCGCCGCTCGATCGTCCCAAACAGGTTCGTGTACGTGGCGTTCCCCTCCACCACCACCGGCGCCCCGGCCGCCCCCGTCCGGTCCACCACCACGTTCACCCGGTACCGGAGGAACCGATCTCCCTCGGGAAGGGGGAACGGAAGCCCCGGGAGGGCCTTCTTGTTCCCCCCGAAGGCGTCCACGTTCTCCAGAATGTCGGCCTGCACGTCGTCCAAGAAACCTTGCACGCGCGCTAGCCCGGCGTACTTGGCCCGCAGCGCCTCCAGCCGGGGCGCGAGGAGGACCTCCACCGCCTCCCGGGTGATCCGCCGCTGGACCTCCCCCCAGGCCTCGTCGAGGCGGGCCAGGCGCCCGAACGCGTCCCGGACGAGGGCCTGGAGCTCCTCTTGTCTCCGGAGGATCGCCGCCCGCTCCTCTTCCGGCAGGGCCCCGTACTCCTCCTGGGAGTACGGGGTCCCGTCCCCCTTGAGGGGGATCGTGTGGATCCCAAGCGGCGTCCGCTGGAGGGCGAACCCCAGTTCCTCCGCCCGCCGCTCCAACCGGCGGAACTCCTCCTCCCGCTCCTGGGAGACCCGCTCCCGCTCCCGCTTCTCCCGGGCCTTGAACTCCTCGGACTCGAGGACCCGGGGCACCTCCTGGGCGAGGAACTCCACCAGCCGGTCCATCTCCCCCTTGAACTCCCGGCCCTTCCCCGGGGGAAGGAGGAGGTACCGGGGGACGTGGGGGACGCGGAAGTTGTGGACGTAGACGAGGTCCGGGGGCACAGGCCGGGTCGAGGAGACCTCGGCGAGGAGCCGGGACACGGCCGAGGTCTTCCCCAACCCCGGCTCCCCCGCCACGTACAGGTTGTACCGGTGCTGGGGATCGCGGATCCCCAAGCCCAGGCGAAGGGCCTCGAGGGCCCGCTCCTGGCCCACGATGTCCCGAAGCGGAGGGAGCTCGTCGGTGGTGGAGAAGGTGAAGACACCGGGATCGCAGGTTCGCCGGAGCCGCGCGGGAGGAACTTCGTAAGCCATGGGTTCCGTATCATATCCGGCGATGAAGTTCGTCTCCATTCTGGTCTGTCTCTTCTCGGCGGTGGGCCTGGGGATCCCCGTGGTCCCCTTGGGGACCACGCCGGAGGGGCGGACGTACCTCGGGTTCGTCCCTGGGCTCCTGGCCCGGGCCGAGCGGGAGATCGTAGCTGCCCTCTCAGATCTTCGGCTCTACGGAGGGGACGGGGCCACGGGGGACCTCGTTGCGGCCCTTGTTTCCGCCGCGGGGCGGGGGGTCCGCGTTCGGGTGCTCGTGGAGCTCCGGAGGGAGGGCCCCCTCCCCGAGCAGGAGGCGGCCGTCCGCTACCTGGAGGAGCGGGGCGTCGGGGTGAAGTGGGACAGCCCGGACGTGACCCTCCACGCAAAGTTCCTCGTCGTGGACCGGCGGTGGGTCGTGGTGGGCTCAACCCATTGGACCGCCTCCGCCCTCACCCGGAGCGTGCAAGCGGACCTCGCAATCGAGTCCCGGGAGCTCGGGGCGGCGTTCGGGGCGTTCTTCGACCTCCTGTGGGAAGGAAAGCTCAAGGTGAACCCCAGGCTTCCCCCGGAGCCGTGGCCCCGGCCGACGATCGTCCCCCTCCTCGAGTTCCCCGGAAGCGGCCTCCACGCGGCGCTTATTCCCGCCCTCCTCCGCGGGGCGAAGGCGTCCGTGGACCTCCTCGTCTACCGCCTGGCCTACTACCCCGCGTACGCCGACAGCCCCGCGAACCGCGTGGTGGACGAGCTCTGCCGGGCAGCGGCGCGGGGGGTGAGGGTCCGGGTCCTCCTCGAGGGGGGCGAGGAGTTCCCCGATCTTGGAGGGGACAACCGGATCGCGGCGGCGTACCTCGCCGCCTGCGGGGTGGAGGTCCGGCTCGACCCGCCCGGGACCACCCTCCACGGGAAGGTCCTCCTCGTCGACGGCCAGGACGTCGTCGTGACGTCCGCGAACGTGTCCTACGCCTCGCTCGTCCAGAACGTCGAGGCGGGGGTGGCCCTCCTCGGGGCCCGGGAGCTCGGGTTCCTCCTCCGAGGCTGGTTCGACCTGCGGTGGGGGGAGGGGCGGCCGCTCCGCTAGTAGGTCACCACGCCTGCGATCCGGGCCTCCACCCGCCGGCCCCCGCTGTAGGCGCTGGCCGTCCCCGAGAACCGGATCGCGGCCCCCGCCGCGGGCGGATAGAGGGCGTACACGACCCGGACGCTCTTCCCCGGCTCAAGGGAGGTCGACCACAGGACCTCCAGCCCGTCGCCCCGCCGGGGGGCGTAGCCCCCGCCCTCGTCGAGCACCGAGACGACCCACCCCGGAGGGACGGTCTCCACAATCCCCGGAGCGACGAGGGGCACTTTGGCCTGGAGGACCACGGTGACCTCGAGGACCCCCCCGTTCCAGCGGGCGGTCCGAAACGCCCCAAGCTGGGGATGGGCCGTCACCGCCCCCACGATCTTCGACACCACCTTCCCGCCCTGGACGACCTCCACGGCCACCTCCCAGTAGCCGGCGGGGGCCTTCCAGGTGGCGGTGGGGACGTTCGTGGTGAGGTCCGGCCGGCCGTCCCCGTTGAAATCCCACCGGAACTGCGCCCCTGCCGGGGCCCCCACGACCTGGAACGCGACCTCCTCCCCAGGATTGGGAATCGCTGTGGACGAGACCAGGGCCGGCCCTTGGGCGAAGGTGAAGCACCCGCAGGCCAGAAGCCCCAATGCTACGAGCACGGATCGCATGTTGCCTCCTTGGGACTGCTGGCGGGGGCTCCGGGCGAGCCCCCGCCAGCGTCGGCTTGAGGAAAGACCAGCGCGTTCCCGACTAGCGGTCGCAGATCCCCGGGGTCCGCCCGGGCAGCGCCTCGCAGATCGGGGTCCCCGTGAGCCACAGGGCGATGATGAGCTTCATCGTCTCGTAGTCGATGATCCCCGGCGCGCAGGCCCGCGGGACCTTCGTCCCCTCGAGCCAGAACGCGATCGCCCGCTGGACCTGGGGGAACGTGATCTTGTCCGACAGCGACAGATCGATCGTGTCCCGGGCCACGTCCCACCGGGAGATGGCCACGACCACGTTCAAGCAGTCGGTGAGGTCGACCCGGTTCTGGCCCGTGACCTCGACCTCGAGGCAGGGGTGACCGCTGTCGGCCCGCCCGGCGATGAGCGCCCGGGAGAGGACCTTGCACGGATCGGGCGGCGTGGACTCCACCGTCACCGTGGGCGGGACCTCGACCTGGTAGATGATCGTCTTCGTCTGGCCGGCCTTGAGGAGGCCGGTGTAGGCCCACTGATCGACCCCCGGCTTGTAGGTGAACCCGTCGTTCTGGATCGGGGTCACCCGCCACCCGACGGGGAGGTCCTCATCCAGGCCCACCCCGTACACGTCGCGGTCGGTCGTGATCTCCACCTTGACCGTGAACTTGTTCCCGACCACGTTTCCGGCCGAGTCGTAGAACCCAATGACCACGCCCTCGCAGGGGATCGGGGTGATGATCCACCGCCGGGCCTGGAGCTTGGGGGTTGGCATCGTCGGAAGCGGCTGGTCGATCGAGGTGCAGGAGGCGGCGTAGGCGGCGATGAGCTTCAGGGTGTGGAGGTCGATCCGCTCCCCACAGGTCTTCGCGACCGGCCGGTCGGTCCGCCAGAGCTCCGTCGCCCGGGCGAGCTGCTCGGCCGTGATCGCCTCCGACAGCCGCAGGTCGACCTTGTCCTCCTCCCCGGGGTAGGTGGCCGGCACAAGGTGGGCCACCGCCTCGAGGATCGACAGGCAGTCGTTCACGAGGAAGCAGGATTCCCCGGCGACCTCGAACGCAAACTCCGGCACCTTCGCCTGGAACGTCCCGGTGAGGCAGAACTGCTGGGGAAGCCGGATCGAGGCGAGGAGCTCCACCTTGGGAACCGTCACGTCGTAGATGATGATCCGCTCGGTTCCGGCCTTGATGGGTTCCATGAACACCCACTGGACCTCGGGCCGGTGGAAGATGGCCCCGCCGTTCTGGACCGGGGTGATCTCCCAGCCCACGGGCGGGTTCTCATCCAGGCCCGCCCCCACGAGGTCCTGGTCGGTGGTGATCCGGACCTGGACCCGGAACGTGTACCCGGGGAGGGCCGTGGTCGTGGAGATCGAGCGGACCGCGGTCGCGGTCAGGGCGGAGACGGTGAGCGGAAGCCGGAACGTCCCCTCCATCCCGGCGTTGTCGACCACGGTGAGGCGGACGGTGTAGGAGCCCCCGGCGAGGTAGGCGTACTGAACCCGGGGCTCCGTGCTCTCCAGGTCCACCACCCCGTCCCCGTTGAAGTCCCACTTGTAGCGGACGATCCGCCCGTCGGGGTCCGTGCTCCCCGAGGCGTCGAACGTGATCTGCTGGCGGGCCCGCGGGGCCGCGGGGGTCACCACGAGCCGGGCCGTCGGGGGCTGGTTCTTCATCCCCTCGATCACGATCGTCTCCGTCGTGTTGAGCTCAAGCCTGGTCGGAACGTTGATGTTCCCCGACTTGAACACGATCTTCCCAATCCCAGAGAACGGCCCGGGGACGAGGGTCAGCTTGAACTCCTCGGGAAGGGGCCCCAGGACCCCGCCGTCGGTGCTGTTGGCGCCCCACGTCCACAGGATTTGGAACTCGTCGTTGGCGCGGATGTACTCGTCGTTGAGCTCGGGGAGGAAAATCGCGAGGAACGGGATCCCTGTGTCGTCCTTCACCACGAAGTCGGCCCCGGCAGGAACTCCCCGCAGGGTGAACCGGACGTTTCCGCTTGCCCCGGTGCCGCCCTTGTTCAGGATGAAGAAGAGGTACAGGTTCTGGGTCGTGGGCTCCCGGTACAGGAACAGGACCATGTTTCCCGTCTCGGCGAGTTCGTTCCCGCTCCGAGACTGCCCGCTATCGTAGGCGTAGAACTCCGTGGCCGGTTTCGCCCCGGCCAGGGGCGGAACGGCGGCCTTCACCGCTCCCTGGGTCACCTGGAAGTAGCCCTGGGCGCTCAAGGGCAGGGCGACAGCCAGGGAAAGCACGAACAGTAGGCTGGTCTTCCTCACCATCATCAACCTCCTTACCCCAATGCTACTCAGGACAGTCTAGCGGAAAACCCTTTTTCCGTCTGTAACTGGGATCACCCCCTGCCATCGGATCCATCTCCGAACTCCTGGGGGAGCCTATGCGGGGGAAAGGGGGCGGGGGAGGAAAGTGGAGGACCCCTTGCCCCCGGTTTGTCTTGGGGCGAGGGGACCTAGATCACCGCGAGAGGGGCCAGGGGGTTACAGGGCGAGGGGGGTGGGGTTCTGGGCCTGGTGGGGGTGGTCGGGGCCGGGGTAGATCTTGAGCTTGCGGAGCATCCGCCGGCCAAGCTCGTTCTTGGGGAGCATCCGCCGCACGGCGAGCTGGATCGGGAGCTCGGGGTGGCGGGCCCGGAGCTCCCGGTACGGGGTGGCCCTGAGGTGGCCGATGTACCCCGAGTGGCGGTAGTGGATCTTCTGATCCCACTTCTTCCCCGTGAGGCGCACCTTGTCGGCGTTGATCACGACCACGTAGTCCCCGACGTCGAAGAACGGGGTGTAGACCGGCTTGTGCTTTCCCTGGAGGATGAGGGCGAGCTTCGAGGCCAGCCGCCCGAGGGGCTGGTCGGTGGCGTCCACCACGTACCAGTCGCGGCGGAACGTGACCCCCGCATCCTCCTTCTTGGCCATGTACGTCTTCTGCATCCTTCCTCCTCGCGCAGGGCGCAACTATACGGGCCGCGCCCACCCCGCTCAACCGCGGCCCCGGTCGATCACCGCCCCCTCCCCAGGCCCGGTCCCGACCAGGGAGACCGGAACCCCTACCCCCTCCTCGATCCACCGGACGAACCGCTGCGCCTCTCGGGGAAGCCCTCCCCAGTCCCGCACGTCCCGGAGGGGCCCCTCCCACGCGGGAAGGGCCACGTACTCCGGCTCCGCCGCCGCCAGTTCCTCGGCCCGGGCGGGGAACCGGTCCGTCCTGTGCCCCCCGATTCGGTACGCCACACACACCTTGACCTCGTCGAGCCCCGCGAGGACGTCGAGCTTGGTGAGGGCAAGCTCGGTGAACCCGTTCACCGCGTGGGCGTAGCGGAGGGCGACGAGGTCGAGCCACCCGCACCGGCGGGGCCGGCCCGTGGTGGCCCCGTACTCCCTTCCTCTCTCCCGCAGCCACGCCCCGACCTCCCCTGTCTCCTCGGTGGGGAACGGCCCCTCCCCAACCCGGGTCGTGTAGGCCTTGGTCACCCCCACCACCCGGTCGAGGGCCACGCGGACCCCGGTGCCCCAGCCGATCCCGTGGACGGTGGTCGCCGACGAGGTCACGTAGGGGTAGGTGCCGAGGTCGAGGTCAAGGAGGGTCCCCTGGGCCCCCTCGAACACCACGGTTTCCCGGGCGGCGAGGGCGGCGGCGATCGCGGATCGGGCGTCGCCGATCCGATCGGAGAACTGGGCGTAGAACCGGGCGAGATCTTCCGCCACCTCGCCCACCGACTCCGTGCCCATCCGGGCCAGGTGGTCGCGGACGGAAAGGGGATCGGCGAGGTCGGCCAGGCGCAGGCCTCGGCGGGCGGCGCGGTCCTCGTAGGCCGGGCCGATCCCCCGCCGGGTGGTCCCGAGGCGCCCGGCGGCCTCCCCCTCCCGGGCCCGGTGGTGGGGGAGGACGAGGTGGGCCCGCTCGGAGAGAAGGAGCGCGGGCTCCGGACGCCCTTGGGCCCAGAGCGCAGCAAGCTCCTCCTGGAGGGCCCACGGGTCGAGGACGACCCCGTGGCCGAGGACCCCGAGGCAGCCGGGGTGGAGGGCTCCGGAGGGAACGAGGTGGAGCCGGGCCGTGCCCAGGCGGTCCTCCACGGTGTGGCCGGCGTTGGCCCCCCCGTTGAACCGAACGCACATCCGCGCCCCCCGGGAGAGGTGATGGACGATCTTCCCCTTCGCCTCGTCCCCCCACTGGGCCCCAATCACAGCGATCGCGGGCATCCTATCCCCCCACCCGCTTGAGCCAGACCCTCCCGGTCCGGCCGTGGACCGCAAGCTCCGCCCCGTGGTCCGCCCCGTCCAGGGGGCCCGCCTCCAGGCGGACGGCGAGCACCTCGTCCCGGATCCGGTCCCCAAACCGCAGGAAAAGCTCTCCGAGGTCCCCGGCGTACCCAAGTTCGATCCGGTCCGTCACCGCAAACCCCGCCTCCTTCCGGAGGAGCTGGAGCCGGTGGACGAGCTCGCGGAGGTCTCCCTCCGCCTGGAGCTCGGCGTCGATCCGGAGGTCGAGGGCCACCGCCCCGTCCCGGTCCTCGACGAGGGCGAACCCCTCCCGGGGCTCCCAGCCCACCTTCACCTCGTCGGGCAGGAGCGCGACACCCTCGTCGGGGAGCGAAACCCGGCCGTCCCGGGCGAGGGCCGTGGCCACCGCGGCCGGATCCATCCGGGCGAGGGCCGCGGCGATCCGAGGGGCCTTCGGCCCGTGGCGGGGCCCCAGGACCCGGAACTCCGGGCTCACCTTGGGAACCCGGAACGGCCCGAGGTCGTCCACAAGGGCCACCTCCCGAACGTTCACCTCCGCCTTCACGAGGTCCCAGAGCTCCCCGGGGACCGCCTCGTCCCCCGGTCGGCGGAGGACGTGGAGGGCGGGGAGGGGCTGGCGGACCTTGACCTTGGCCAGGTTCCGGGCCCCCAGGGCGAGGGACGCCACGGCGCGAACCCGGGCCATGGAGGCCCCCAGCGCCGGATCCCGGGGAGGGGGATCCGGCCAGCGGGCGAGGTGGACGGAGTCGGGATCCCCATCCCGACGGAGGGACTGCCACAGGGCCTCGGCGAGGAACGGGGTGAACGGGGCGAGGAGGAGGGCGAGCGTCCGCAGGGCCTCGTACAGGGTCCCGTAGGCGGCGAGCTTGTCCTCGGTCAGGCCCTCCCCCCAGAACCGGGGCCGGGAGAGGCGGATGTACCAGTTGGAGAGGTCGTCGACGAACGCGGAGATCGCCCGCGTGGCCCCGAGGGGGTCGTAGGCGTCCAGGGCCGCGGTGACCCCCTCCACCGCCTCCCCGAGGCGGGAGAGGAGCCACCGGTCGAGGGCCGGCCGGGCCGCGGGCGCGGGAACCGGGGTGTCCGGGGTGAACCCGTCGATCCCGGCGTAGAGGGTGAGAAAATCGTGGCAGTTCCGGACCGTCTCCAAGAACCCGTACCGCGCCTGGCGGACCCCCTCCTCACTGTACCGCCGCTCGTTCCATGGGGCGGACTCCGAGGCGAGGTACCACCGGACCGCGTCCGCCCCGTGGGCCTCCACGATCGGCATCGGATCCAGCACGTTCCCCCGGGACTTGCTCATCTTCTGCCCCTGGGCGTCGAGGCCCATCCCGGTCACGAGGACGTTCCGGTAGGGGGCCTTCCCGTGGAGGAGGACCCCGGTGACGAGGAGGGTGTAGAACCAGCCCCGGGTCTGATCGAGGCCCTCGCTGATGAAGTCCGCGGGGTAGGACGCCCGGAACTCGTCCTCGTTCTCAAACGGGTAGTGCCACTGGGCGGTGTGCATCGAGCCGGAGTCGAACCAGGTGTCGAGGACGTACGGAAGACGGCGCATCTTCCCCCCGCAGGGGCAGCGGAGCTCGACCCGATCGATGTACGGCCGGTGGAGCTCGACCTTCCGGGCAAGATCGGGGTCCGCGGCCCGGGCGACGAGCTCCTCCCGGGAGCCCACGACCTCCAGGGCCCCGCAGGAGCCGCAGGTCCACACCGGAAGCGGGGTCCCCCAGTACCGGTCCCGGGAAAGCGCCCAGTCC
Source organism: Candidatus Bipolaricaulota bacterium (assembly GCA_026418075.1). Lineage (GTDB taxonomy): Bacteria > Bipolaricaulota > Bipolaricaulia > Bipolaricaulales > Bipolaricaulaceae > Bipolaricaulis. The sequence goes on from JAOACA010000010.1 coordinate 22,750, forward strand.
CGCAGCGAGGCGAGGAAGTCCGCAAAGCGCCCCGATCCCACGTGCTCGGGGTACCAGGCAATCGTCTCGGCCTGAGCGAGGATCTCTCCCTTGGCGCGGGTCGTGGCGATGAACCACGACTCCATGGCGTAGTAGAGGAGGGGGGTGTCACACCGCCAGCAGAACGGGTAGTCATGTTCGATCGTCTCCGCCCGGAAGAGCCGCCCCCGCGCCTTGAGGTCGGCGATGATTTTGGGATCGGCGTCCTTCACGAACTCCCCGCGGGCAAGGGGAAAGGCGTCGGTGAACCGGCCGGCCCGGTCCACGGGCTGGAGGAAGGGGAGCTCTTGGGATTTCCCGAGCTCGTGGTCCTCCTCCCCGAACGCGGGGGCGATGTGGACGATCCCTGTCCCTTCCTCCATCGAGACGAACTCCGCCCCGACCACGGTGTACGCCCTCTCCCCTTGGGCCAAGGGGTAGAGGGGGAGGTACCGCCGGCCTACGAGCTCGGAGCCGGGGAACTCCCGAAGGAGGCGCGCCCCCTCCCCGAGGACGGCCCCGACCCGGCCCCGGGCGAGGATCAGCCGCTCCCCCTCGAAGTCGACCTCGGCATAGGTCTCCCGGGGATGGACGGCGAGGGCGACGTTGGCGGGGAGCGTCCAGGGGGTCGTGGTCCAGACGAGGAACGAAACCTGCGGGTCCTCGGCAAGGGGCATCCGGACGTAGACCGACGGGTCGGCGACCCGGTCGTACCCCTGGGCCACCTCGTGGGAAGAGAGCGACGTCCCGCACCGGGGGCAGTAGGGAAGGATCTTGTGCCCCGGGTAGAGGAGGCCTCCCTTGTGGATCTCCTTGAGCTCCCACCACAGGGTCTCGATGTAGTCGTCGCTGTAGGTGACGTAGGGGTGCTCGAGGTCGATCCAGAACCCCAGGCGCCGGATCATTGCCTCCCAGGCCCCGATGTACCGCTGGACCGAGGCCTTGCACCGCTCGACGAACGCCTCGACCCCATACCGCTCGATCTCGGCCTTGGTGGAGATCCCCAGTTCCTTCTCCACCTCAAGCTCCACCGGAAGACCGTGGCAGTCCCAGCCGGCTTTCCGGGGGACGTAGAAGCCCCGCATTGTCTTGTAGCGGGGGAAGAGGTCCTTTTGGAGGCGGGCGAGGAGGTGGCCGATGTGGGGCCGGCCGTTGGCGGTGGGCGGCCCCTCGTAGAACACGTACCGCGGCCCTCCCCGCCGCTCAGCCAGGGAGCGGCGGAACACGTCCCGCTCCGCCCACAGGGCGAGGACTGCCTCCTCGCGGGCCTTCGGATCCCCCTCTAGCTTTCGCAACGCCACCCCATCCTCCTCAACGACACAGCTGTAGCCACGTGGCTCCGGGAAGTTGAAACCGCAAGGGTTTGAGGTCTAGTTCTGCCCCCGGGGGGGCAGAATGGGGCGTCGGATCGCCATCGGCTTAGGCATGGGGTTCTCCCGGCGGAGTATAGCCCGCCTTCCGCGCCCGGTCGAACGCGACCCCCACCCGGGCCAGGGCCCGCGCGAGGTCGAACGCCGCCCGAAGCTCCTCCGGGGAGAGCTTGGCCTTCACCGTGGGATCTTGCGCGGCGAGCTGGTCGAGGGGGCGCCCCTTGGCCCGCGCCTCCTCGGACAGCCGGGCCACGAGGGCGTGGGCCTCCCGCCGGGGGAGCCCGGCGCGCACGAGGGCGAGCAGCAGCCCCTCGGAGAAGGGGAGCCCAAGGGCCTCCCCGATCCGCGCGGCCATCCGCCCCTCGTCGACGACCAGCCCCTCAACGAGGGCCCGGACCCGGTCCAGCATGTAGTCCACCAGGGTGAACGCCTGGGGGAGGAGGATCCGCTCGACCGAGGAGTGGGACATGTCCCGCTCGTGCCAGAGGGCGTTGTCCTCGAGGGCTGGGCCGAGGGCGGACCGCACCACGCGGGCCAGCCCGCACAGGCGCTCGGCGAGGATCGGGTTCCGCTTGTGGGGCATCGCCGACGACCCGGCCGGCCGCCCCTCCCCCACCTCCCCCACCTCGGACCGGGACAGGTGCCGGACCTCGAGGGCGACCTTCTCCACAAGGGACGCGGCCGAGGCGAGGGCGAACAGGACCTCGGCGTGGCGGTCCCGGGAGATCACCTGGGTTGCCACCGTCGCCGGCCGGAGCCCCAAGGCGGCGAGGGCCCGCTCCTCGGCCTCGGGGGGGAAGTGGGCGTGGGTCCCCACCGCGCCGGAGAGCTTCCCCACCGCGATCCCGTCCCGGGCGCGGGCAAGCCGCTCCCGAACCCGACCAAGCTCGTCCCACCACCCGAGGGCCTTCAGGCCAAACGTCGTCGGCTCCGCCCACTGGCCGTGGGTTCGGCCGAGGAGCGGGGTCCCCCGGTACCGGTGGGCCAGCCGGGCCAGAGCGGCTGAAAGGCGTTCCGCCTTCTCCAAGACGAGGCCGAGGGCCTGGACGAGGGTCAGGGCAAGGGCGGTGTCCTTCACGTCGGACGAGGTGAGCCCGTAGTGGACCCACCGCCCGGACGGGCCGACGCTCTCCTCCAGGGCCCACAGGAACGCCACGAGGTCGTGGCCCGTCTCCCGCTCGAGCTCCTCGATCCGCCTCCGATCGAGCTTCGCCCGCGCCCGGACCTCCGCCGTGACCCCCTGGGGGACGTGCCCGAGCTCCTCCAGGGCCGCAAGGGCGGCGAGCTCGACCCGGAGCCAGGCCTCGTACTGAGCTTCCGGGGTCCAGAGGCCCTTCATCGGCTCGAGAGCGTAGCGGTCCACGGGGAGAGGATAGGGGAGATCGGGACCCGCGCCAAGTGCGGCCGGGGCCCGGCTATAATCCCCGCCCGGGAGGGGGCGTGGAATTCACCGAGCGCGATCACCAAGCGATCCAGACGCTGCGGTTCCTGGCGGTGGACATGGTGGAGGGGGCGCGGTCCGGGCACCCCGGGCTTCCGCTGGGGGCCGCGCCCATGGCGTGGGTCCTCTGGAGCCGGCACCTCCGGGTGAGTGCCCGAGACCCCTCCTGGCCGGACCGGGACCGGTTCGTCCTCTCCGCCGGCCACGGCTCGGCCCTCCTCTACGCCCTCCTCCACCTGTGGGGCTTTCTTCCCCTCGACGAGCTCCGGGCGTTTCGCTCCCTGGGGAGCCGAACCCCGGGGCACCCCGAGGCCGGGCTCACCCCGGGGGTCGAGGCGACCACCGGCCCGCTCGGCCAAGGGCTCGCCAATGCGGTGGGGATGGCAATCGCCGAGGCCCACCTTGCGGCACTCTTCAACCGCCCGGGGTTCCCGATCGTGGACCACTTCACCTACGTCCTGGCAAGCGACGGGGACCTCATGGAGGGGGTGGCAGCGGAGGCGGCGTCCCTCGCTGGCCACCTAAAACTGGGGAAGCTCATCGTCCTCTACGATCAAAACCGGGTGTCCCTCGCCGGGTCCACGGACCTCTCCTTCACCGAGGACGTCCCGGCCCGGTTCCGGGCCTACGGCTGGCACGTGGCCGAGGTCGCGGACGGAACCGACCTCTTCGCCATCGACGGGGCGATCCGGGCGGCGCAGGCGGAGCGGGAGCGGCCCTCCCTCCTCTGCATCCGGACGGTGATCGGGTACGGGGCGCCCACGAAGGCGGGGACCCACCACGCCCACGGCTCGCCGCTTGGGCCCGAGGAGGTCCGGGGGGCCAAGCGGGCCCTCGGCTGGCCCGAGGAGCCCCCGTTCCTCGTCCCCGAGGGAGTCCGGGCGTACGCGGCCGAGCTCCGCGCGCGGGGGGAAAGAGCAGAGGAACGCTGGCGCCGCCGGCTGGCCGAGTACGAGCGGGCACATCCGGAGCTCGCCCGGGAGTTCTCCCGCAGGATCCGGGGGGAGCTCCCGGCGGGCTGGGACGAGGGCCTCCCCGGCTTCCCCGCGGGCGGTAAGGTCTCGACCCGCAAGGCGTCCGAGGCCGTGCTCCGGGCCCTGGGGGAGAGGGTCCCCGAGCTCGTGGGGGGCTCGGCGGACCTCAACCCGTCCTGCCTCACCTGGCTTCCGGGGAAGGGGGACTTCGGCCCAGCGGCTCCTCCTGACCGCCAGGGCGAGGCAGGGGGCGGGTGGGGCTACGCGGGGAGGAACATCCACTTCGGGGTCCGGGAGCACGCGATGGGGGCGATCGCCGTGGGGCTCGCCCTCCACGGGGGAGTGCGGCCGTTTACGGGGACGTTCCTCGTCTTCTCCGACTACATGCGACCCCCGATCCGCCTTGCCGCCCTCACCCACCTCCCGGCCGTGTTCGTCTTCACCCACGACTCGGTCGCGGTGGGGGAGGACGGTCCGACCCACCAGCCCGTGGAGCAGCTCATGAACCTCCGCTGCGTCCCAAACCTCGTGGTGATCCGGCCCTCCGACGCCGAAGAGGTGCGGGAGGCGTGGCGCGTGGCCCTCCAGCGGAAGGATGGCCCGACGGCGTTGATCCTCACCCGCCAGGACGTGCCGGTCCTCGACCGGGCCCAGCTCGCCCCCGCTGCAGGCCTCCACCGCGGAGCGTACGTCCTCTGGCAAGCGAGGGAGGGGATCCCGGGCGTGATCCTCCTCGCCACAGGGTCGGAGGTGGCCCTCGCCCTCGAGGCGGGACGGGCGCTTGCTCAGGAGGGGACGAACGCCCGGGTGGTGGCCGTCCCGAGCTGGGAGCTCTTCCTCGCTCAGCCGGAGGGGTACCGGGAGGAGGTCCTACCCCGGGGGGTGCGGGCCCGGGTGGCGGTGGAGGCGGGGTGCCCCGTGGGCTGGGAGCGGTTCGTGGGCCTGGACGGAGAGGTCGTGGGGGTTTCCCGGTTTGGGGCGAGCGCCCCGGGGCCGGTGGTGCTCCGGGAGCTTGGGATCACCCCGGACGCGGTGGTCGCCGCGGCCCGGCGGGTCCTGGCCCGAGTTGCCGCCGCGGGAGGGCAGGACTACCATGGGCGGGCCGGGCCCGTAGCTCAGGGGTAGAGCAGCCGGCTCATAACCGGTGGGTCGCAGGTTCAAACCCTGCCGGGCCCAAAGAGGATGCGCAAGATCTACGTCAACGTCCACGGCACCGCCCGCGGGAACCCCGGGGAGGCGGCGATCGGGATCCTCGTCACCGACGAGAAGGGCGAGCCCCTGAGCCAGGTCGGCCGCCTCATCGGCCGGGCCACGGCCGAGGTTGCGGAGTACAAGGCGCTCCTCGAGGGGATCCGCCTCGCCGTGGACCTCGCCCCCGAGGAAGCCGTGTTCCTCACCGATCACCCCCTCGTCGCCAACCAGATCAACGGCTTTTCCGCCCCCCGGGAACCCCACCTCCTCCACCTCAACCGCTGCGCGCTTGAGCTCCTCGCCCAGCTCCCCCGGTGGCGGGTGAGCCTCGTGGAGCCGGAGGTCAACCACCCCGCCTGCCGGCTTGCTGACGGCGCATTCCGGGAACGGACCCGTCTGGAGCGGGAGCGGGCCGAGCTCCTCCGGGAGCTCGACCACCTCCTCGCCGCGCTCCCCTTGGACGACCTCCGCCGCGTGGTGTCCCACGTCCGGTCCCTCCGGCCGTGAGGATCGTCCTCCAGCGCGTCCGGGAGGCGGCGGTGCGGATCGAGGGCCGCGAGGTGGCCCGGATCGGCCCCGGGTTCCTCCTCCTCGTGGGGATCGGCCGGGACGACACCCCCGACGAGCTCCGGTTCTGGGCCCGGAAGGTGCCCGAGCTCCGGGTGTTCCCCGACGGGGAGGGGCGGATGAACCGGACGCTGCGGGACGTGGGGGGGGAGGTGCTGTGCGTGTCCCAGTTCACCCTGTACGGGGACGCGACCCGGGGCCGCCGGCCGGACTTCACCGGCGCCGCACCGGGGGAGAGGGCCGCGGCCCTCTACACGGAGTTCCTCGACCTCCTGCGGGCCCAAGGGGTTCCGGTCCAGAGTGGGGTGTTTGGGGCCAAGATGGAGGTCTCCCTCGTGAACGACGGGCCGGTGACCTTGATCTTGGAGCGGCCGCCGGCACAATTGGGGGCCTAAGGAGGGTTCATGGCTGCAGTCCCAAAGTCACGGAAATCCCATCGCGAGGTCCGGCTCCGCCGCACCCACTGGCGGGCCCACGTCGCCCCGGCCACGACCTGCCCCCAGTGCCACGAGTTCCGCCTCCCCCACCGGGTGTGCCCGTCCTGCGGGTACTACAACGGGATGGCCGTGGTCGAGATCGGGGAGAAGAAGAAGTAGCTAGGGGACCGGCCGCCCCTCCACCAGGAGGATCGGGAGCGTCACCACCATCAGCATCGCCCCGAGGAGGAACGCGGCGGGGAACCCGATGAAGTCGGCCACGAACCCGCCCGCCAGGGCCCCCAGCACGTTCCCCAGCCCCGCCACCGCGTTGTAGATCCCCAGGCCCTGGCCCTGGAGCCCTGGGGGTGAAAGGCGGGACACGATCGCCGTCACCGAGAGCTGGAAGAACGCCCACGTCGCCCCGGCGAGGGCCCACAGGGCGGGGAGGAGCCACCGGGCGACCAGGGGGGTGGTCAGGGCGAACCCCACGAACATCCCGGTTCGGCCCAGAAGGGCCAGGGCCGCCGCCGGCCGGTGCCCCCACCGCCCCACCGCCCGCCGCGCCCAGCCAAACGCAACCACGCTCACCCCGTGGTGGGCCACGTAGAGGGCGAACACGAGCTCGCTCGGCCAGCGGAGCTTCTCCCGGACGAACACCGGGAACGGGGCGAACACCATCGAGAACCCGACGAACGCGAGGAACGCGGCGTAGTAGACGAGGACGAGGTCCGGTCCAAACGCGGTCCGCCCCTGGAGGAACCGAACGAGGTTCGCCGGCCGCAGGGCGTCGTGGAGCTCGGCTGGCCCGTAGCGGAACCGCTCGTAGAGGAAGTTCCCCACCGCGAGGGCCAGGTCGCGCAACGACTTGGTCTCGATCCGCACCCCCGGGTCCCGGACCGTCCGCGCGGCCACCGCCATCCCCCCCAGGGCGAGGGCCCCCACGACGAGGCCTAAGGACCGGAGCCCCCACCCCTCCCCCAGCCACCGCACAAGGCCCGCCGTCCACCCCGCCCCGAGGGCCAGCCCCACCGTCCACCCCACCCCGCAGTACACGTTGAACCGGGCGATCTCCTCCTCCCACCGCTCTTTGGGGAACCCAGCGAGGAGGAGGAGAATGGACACCGACGACCCCGCCATCCAGCTCAAGGCGACCCCGGCGTTCACGAGGTACAGCTCCCGGGTCCGGGTGATGAGGGGGAGGACGAGGTAGGCGACCCCGACCCCGAAGAAGCTCAGGGCGACGAAGGCCCGCCGCCGGGGGGTGGCATCGAGGACCCTCCCCCAGAGGAGGCTCGCCCCCACGTTGACCACGCTCCCCACCGCGGCGAGGGTCCCCACGCTCCCCGCCTTGGCCCCGAGGTGGTAGGCGTACAAGGGGAGGAGGGCCGAGGCCGCGCCCATCGCCGCGTTGCCCAGAACGTACGCCCAGTACCAGCGCGGCGCCCTCATGCCCGCTCCAGAAGGGCCACGGACCGGCGAAGGGCCTCCGGGTCCGGGATCTCCAGGATCACCGGCCCCGCGTAGCCCGCCTCCTCCAGCGCAGAAACCACCCCCCGCCAGTCGAGCGTCCCCTCCCCCAGCCCCAGGTGGTCGTCCCCCGAACCGCGGTTGTCGTGGAGGTGGAGGTGGACGAGGCGGTCCCCGAGGGCCCGGACGTACGCCGCGACGTCCCCCCCCACGGTGTGGAGGTGCCCGACGTCGAGGCACGCCCCAAGGCCCGGGAAGCGCTCCAGAAACCCGCGGTGGTCGTCGGGGGTGTACACCATCTCCCAGGCCCGGCCCCGCTGCTTGTTCTCCAGGGCCACGGGGAGGTCGCCCGCCCGGCGGAGGATCAGCTCCAATGCCCACGTAAACCGCCGCAGGGCGAGCTCCCGGGCCCCATCGAGCTGGAGGTAGTCGGGGTCCACGCCCCCGGGGTGGACGATCAGCCGCTCCGCCCCGAGGTCCCGGGCGAGGTCCACCGCCCCCAGGACCTCCCCCAGGGCCGCCGCGGCCAACGCGGGGTAGGGCGAGGACAGGTTGATCCCGTAGATCGGGGCGTGGACCGTGGCCCGGAGGCCCCGCCCCTCAAGGAGCTCCCGGAGCCGGCGCCGCCCGGCCCCGTCCAGGTCGGGGGGATAGACCGCCCCGGGATCGGCCCGCAGCTCAACCCAGCCCAGGCCGAGCTCCCCGGCCAGGGAGATCCACCGCCCGGGGCCCATCCCCGGCCAGAGGAAGGTGGAAAGCCCCATCCGGCGGCGGTCCATCAGTCCATCCGCAGGCCGCCGTTCACGGACACCGTCTCCCCCGTGATGTACCCCGCCTCCTCCGAGCACAGGAACGCGACCACGGACGCCACCTCCTCGGGGCTCGCCACCCGGCCCAGGGGGATCTGGGCCCGGATCTCCTCCCCCCGGGTCTCGAGGGCCTCCCGGTTGATGTCGGTGGCCACAAACCCCGGGCAGACCGCGTTCACCGTGATCCCGTACGGGGCGAGGGCGAGGGCGAGGGACTTCGTGAGCCCCAGGAGCCCCGCCTTGGCCGAAGCGTAGTGGACCCCGTGGGCTGCCCCGGTGAGGGCCCGCAGGGACGAGACGTTCACGATCCGCCCGTAGCCCGCCTCCCGCATGTAGGGGACCGCGTGCCGGGCGCAGACGAACGCCGCGGTGAGCCCCACCCGGAGCATCCGCTCCCAGTCCTCCAGCGACAGCTCCTCCCAGGGGAGGCGCTGGACGTAGCCCGCGTTGTTCACGAGGATGTGGAGGGCGCCCAGGGCTTCCGCGGCCTTGTGGACGAGGTCCCGGGCCTGGTCGGGGTCGGCGAGGTCGGCCTGGAGGAGGACCGCCCGGGCCCCCAGGCGCTGGATCGCCGCCGCCACCTCTTCGGCCGCCGTCCGCTGGGTCCGGTAGCTTAAGGCCACGTCGTGGCCCTGGGCGGCGAGCCGGACCGCGGCCGCCGCGCCGATCCCCCGGGACCCCCCTGTGACGAGCGCGCACCGCTTCATGCTCAGGTCCCAAACAGCCGGTCCCCGGCGTCCCCGAGGCCGGGGCGGATGTAGCCGTGGGAATCGAGCTCCCGGTCCAGGGCCGCGGCGTAGACCGGGACGTCGGGGTGGGCCTCCTGGAGGACCTTGAGCCCCTCCGGGGCCGCAACCAGGCACAGGAACCGGACGTCCTGGGCCCCCCTGGCCTTCACGATCCCCACCGCGTGGGCGGCCGAGCCCCCCGTGGCGAGCATCGGGTCCACCACGATGACGAGGGCGTCCCCAAGGTTCCCGGGGAGCTTGGCGTAGTACTCCACGGGCTTGAGGGTCTTCGGGTCCCGGTAGATCCCGATGTGCCCGATCCGGGCGCTCGGGATGAGGGACAGGACCCCATCGAGCATCACGATCCCCGCCCGGAGGATCGGGACGAGGACCACGGGCCGGGCGAGCTCAACCCCCACCGTGGGCTCCAAGGGGGACTCCACCGCCACCTCGCGGACGGGGAAGTCGCGGGTGATCTCGTAGACCATGAGGGCGGTGAGCTCCTCGAGGATCTGGCGGAATTGCAGCCGATCCGTCCGCCGGTCCCGGAGGCGGGTGAGCTTGGCCTGGATCAGGGGGTGGTTCACGAGCACGAACGCCATCGTGGCGCCTAGGGTAGCTCCTCGGCCGGAGGGCGCAACCCCTAGAGGAGGGAGAGGTACTCGTGCCGCTCGCCGAGGGCCCCGTCGAGGTGGACGAGCCAGAGCTTCAAGGTCTTGTACAGGGACGCCACGAGCCAGGTCCGGATCGGATCCCGGGGCCCGATCAACCCGTGGACCCGGCGCTCCAGGGGGCTGCAGGCTGGGCTCCCCTCGAGCCACCGGGCGAGGGCCTCGGCCACGGTGCGGAGGGTTGGGATCCGGTCGGGGTCAAGCTCCGGGGCGGCCCGGAGGGAAGGAAGGCAAATGAGGACCTGGGGCGCTTCGCCACTTCCGATGCTCCGGACGAGTTGGGCCACGTTCCAGCGGAGGGTGTAGGCGCAGGGGTGCCGGGCGAGGAGCCCCAGGGGAGCGGTTTCGTCCGCGACCAGGGACTGGGTGAGGGGGGACCGGGCCTCCTCCGCCCACCGCTCGAGGAGGGCGTCGAGGGCCGCCGGGCCGTTCCCCAGCTCCCGGATCACCTCGCCCACCGCCCGCGCCGCCTCCGCCTGCTCTGTGGTGGGGGCCCGGGGAAGCCCAGCCAGGGGGGGAGCCGCTTTCCCGTCCTCCGCCCACCGGAGGAGGGAAGCCCCGAGCTCGTCGAGTCCCCGCTGGACCGCCAACGGGAGGTCCCCGCAGCCCCCGAACCGGGGGCCGGCCCGGCCCGAGCCGATCATGTGGAGGACCTGCTCCAGCCCCTCGAGGAAGCGGTGGGCGCAGGGCTCGAACCCCCAGCGGGGCATCCGGTCCCGAACGAGGATCGCCCACCGGGGGAGGGAGAGCTCCTCGAGCTGGCTGTTGAGGTAGAGGATCTCCTCGTCGAACGCCTCCCGGCCGTCGATCCCCGGGGCCTCCCACCACTCGGCGATCCGCCGCTCCGAGACCTTCACCCTCCCCCCTTGGAACGCCAAGCCCGCGCGAAAGGCGTGCGGGTCTGAAGTCGCTTCGGCGCGCGACGGAGGATTCTACCCCCCGCCCCCGGGCGGGCAACGGGACCTTTGACCGGGGGTCAGCCCCGCCGCTCCCACGGCCGGCGGAACCGGTTCTCCGTGCCCAAAAGGAGCCGCCGGACGTTCCCCCGGTGGGTCCAGACGACGAACGGCACGAGCCCCACCGCCAGCCCCTGCACGGCGGGATGGACCGGGATCCCCGCGAAGCGGTCAAGGAGGAACGCCGCGAGGGGGAGGGCCGCCGTAGCCCCAAGGGACCCCACGGACACGATCCCCGTGGAGAAGGCGAGGACGAGGAACACGCTGGAAGCGATGAGGGTCGGAAGCGGGGCCAGGGCGAGGAGAACGCCCGCTCCGGCCGCCACGCCCTTCCCGCCGCGGAACCCGAGGTAGGGGGTGAACACGTGCCCCAGGACTGCCCCCAGGCCCGCGGCGAGCCCGAGGTACACTGGATCTCCAACCCAGGGGAGCCGGGGGAGGAGCCCCCCCGCGGCGTAGCCCTTGAGGATGTCGAGGGCGAGGACCGGGATCCCGACCCGCCACCCCAGGACCCGGACGGCGTTCGTGCCCCCCACGTTCCCCGACCCGTGGCGGCGGAGGTCCACCCCCTTGAGGCGTCCGGCGAGGTACGCCGTGGGGATCCCCCCGAGGAGGTAGCCCGCGATCGCGATCCCAGCGTAGCTTCCCACGCTCATGGCCGGATGTTACCCCCTTCCGGGAACCCCCGCTCCGGGGCCGGTGTACATCTGGGCGAGGTGATCGCGATGAAGAACACGGTCCTCCTGATCCTTCTCGCCGCCGGGGCCACCCTGGGCCTCGCCCAGTCCGGGGTGTCCCCCTTGGGACTGATCCCGACCCCGGTCCCCGGGCTTTCCGCCTCGATCTGGACCGACAAGCCCCAGTACACGGTGGGGGAGACGGCGCGGGTCCACTTCTACCTCTCCCAGCCCGCCTACGTCTACATCTTCGACATCGAGCCCACGGGGAACGTCCGCCTCATCTTCCCGAACCCCTACTCCCCGAACCCCTACCGCCCGGCGGGGACCCACGTCCTCCCCGATAACCCAAGCTACCAGTTCCGGGTCGCCCCGCCCACGGGGACGGAGACCCTCCAGCTCGTCGCCTGCACCCGGCCGCTTCAGGTTCCGATGGGGACGTACTCCGACCCGTATCCCCTCCTTGGGCCGGATCCCCAGTCGGGGAAAGCCCGGGCGCTGGGGCTCGTCCCCGAGCCGGGCTGCGGCTGCTGTGTCACGGCCTGGACGACGTTCCAGATCGTGAGCGCCCCGAGCGGGGGCGGGTACTGGCCGTGCCCGCCGTGCTGGGGGTACACGCCGTGTCCCCCGTGCTGGGGGGTGGGGTACATCGGCCCCGGGATGGGCTGGTTCTGGAACCCGTCCACGGGGTGGCAGTTCTTCGTGGGCGAGTGCCCGAGCGGCCCGGGGTACTGCTGGTACATCGGGCCCGATGGGCAGTGGAAGTTCAAGGTGCAGATCTGCTTTGGGAACTGCCCCTAAGCGGGAGCCACCCCTCCCTTCGGGGGAGGGGCCCCCCCGGGCCCCTCCCCCCCTCCCTCCCAAGCCCGCGTGAGGGAACGACGCGCCTCTCCTCCCCGAGAGGCGCGCGCTTTGTGGGAATCGGTTTTTCACGCGCTCCATCGCCCTGCCACGGGTCTGGAGTCGGTCCTCCATGGGGCGGGGCGATCCTCCCCTTGCCCCCGCAGGTTGGGGGCAAGGAGGTAGCACGATGACGAGACGGAAGAAGATCTTGCTGGGCGGAATCCTGGCGCTTGTGGCCGGGCTCTCGGTGGCCCTGGTGGCGCTCGGGCAGACGACGGGGAGCCAGCCCGCGGCGAAGACGCGCCCGGACCTCTGGGCCAAGGTGGCGGCGAACCTCGGGATCTCGAAGGACGCCCTGGTCGCGGCGTTGGACAAGGCCGAGATCGAGCTGATTGACGAGGCCCTGGCCGCGGGGACGATCACCGCGGAGCAGGCCGCGGCGATGAAGGCGCGGATCGAGGCCCGGAAGGCGATGGACGCGGTCCTCTCCCAGGCCGTGGCCGACGGGAAGATCACCCAGGAGCAGCTTGAGCTCCTGGGCGTCCGCGGTGGACCCGGGCCGATGATGGGCCGCGGGTTCATGGGCCAGGGGAAGGGCGGCGGGGGCCCGGGCCCGCTGGGCCGCTGCATCGGCCGCTAAAGGGAACTGCAGAGCGCTTGCTACCAGCCGCCTTCCCTCCCCCTCCGAACGGCGGGGCCCCTCTGGGCCCCGCTGTCTTTGTCGCGAGAACTCAACCCCTACACCTCAAAACAACTCTCTAAAACAACTCTCTACAACCCCCACCACCTGACAACACATCTAAGAGACACCGCATGAGCTTCGTCCGAATGAAACGCGATGAACAGACGTAACAACTGTTTCGCCAGTCTCTAGCCTGTGGCACTGTCGTCAATCCGACG
>JAOACA010000110.1 GCA_026418075.1 Candidatus Bipolaricaulota bacterium
GGCGTGGGAAATCCTGCCCAAACAGATCCGGGCCCTCCAGGAAAGCCCCCTCTTCCCCGCCCTGGTGGCGGACCTCGGCCTACCCCCGCCCGAAGCCTTTCTCGGGGAAGGGGCGTGGGAGGAGGCCGAGCGCCTGGCCCGGGAGGCCGATGCCCTCCTGGACCGGGAGGGCCGGGACCTGGGGCTGCACTACCGCCTGGCCCTCCTCTACTCCGCCCTCTTGGACGCGGACCGGAGGCTGGCCGGCCAGGCTCCCCCTAAAGGGGAGGGGATCCCTATCCCCCCTGAGGCGGCGGAAGCCCACCTGGCCCGCAAGTCCCGCCCCACGCCCCTATCCCCCCAACGGGAGGCCCTTTTCCGGGGGGTGGGGGAGGTCCTCGAGGGGCCGCTGGAAAAGGTCTTCCCTGCCCGGCTCACCCTCACCGCCCCCACGGGGGCGGGAAAGACCCTGGCAGCCCTCCGCTTCGCCCTGGCCTTGAGGGAGCGGGTCCACAGGGACAGGGGCTTCCGCCCCAAGG
>JAOACA010000111.1 GCA_026418075.1 Candidatus Bipolaricaulota bacterium
AACAGAAACCTTTCAAGAAAGTGAGGAAAAATCCCATGTCTGAACAAATGCAAGTTTCTACCTTCCCACGCCTGAATGAACCGGCTCCCGAATTCGAAGCCGTAACCACTCACGGCGTTCTGCGCCTGTCCGATTTCCGCGACCGCTGGCTGATCCTCTTCTCACACCCAGCCGACTTCACCCCGGTGTGCACCACCGAATTCATCGCTTTTGCCGAGATTTACCCCGAACTGCAAAAGCGCGGTGTGGATTTGCTCGGCTTGAGCATTGACAGCGTGTACTCCCACATCGCTTGGCTGCGCAACATCGAAGAAAAGACCGGTGTCAAAATCCCCTTCCCGGTAATTGCCGACCTGAACAAAGAAGTGGCAACCCTGTATGGCATGATCCAGCCCGGCGCCAGCAAGACCGAAGCCGTGCGCGCCGTCTTCATCATTGACCCCAAAGGCATTCTGCGGGCGATGATTTACTACCCGCTGACCACCGGTCGCAACATGCAGGAAATCCTGCGCC
>JAOACA010000112.1 GCA_026418075.1 Candidatus Bipolaricaulota bacterium
CTGATGATCAGCGCTAAGGAACCCTTGTCCTTTCGGCGGATGGGATTTTCACCCATCAATCGTTGCTACTAGCGCGAGGATCCATAGCTCTGGCAGATTCATTGCTCATCACTGAGCAACTTTTTCTCCACCAGAGTACCCCCCTACCGCTTCTCAAAGAGAAGCCATAGGTATCGGCAGCCAGTTTTAGCCCAGATTATTTTCGGAACCTCTGTCCTAGATTGGTGAGCTATTACGCACTCTTTAAAGGATTGCTGCTTCTAAGCCAACCTCCCAATTGTATTAGGGCAGAGATATCCTTCGGGTTAGCACTTAACTGACATTTATGGGCCTTAACCTATGTCTGGGTTGTTCCCCTCCAAGACATGCGGCTTATCCGCATGCCCCTACTCCAGCCATCTTCGAGGGCAATAACTTTAGAGTTTGATAAGAAGGCCAGGCCTCTCGGCCCGTTACCTTCTAATCAGTATCTTTACGCCATTGCCACTCTCCGGCCAGGCTAGCCTGAGAGC
>JAOACA010000113.1 GCA_026418075.1 Candidatus Bipolaricaulota bacterium
GTGGGGGGAGGGCGGGCTGCGTTGGGCCCGCGGCGGGACCCTTCCGGAGAGCCGGGGCGGCTGGCACTTTTTGGAGGTCCAGGGCGCCGACCTCGACGGAGATGGTTTTCCGGACATCGTGGCCGGCGGCCGGGCCAACCGCCCCGCCGGCGGCCCCAAGGACCCCCAGGCCCTGCGCGGGCTGCGCTACGCCGGCCTCCGCGCCTTCCGCAACCCCAAAGGCCGCGGGGGGAACCCCCGGGACCTCGCCCAATGGACGAGCTTCCCCATCGACCCCGCCGTTCCCAGCGGCCACGGCTTCGTGCTGTGCGACTTCGACGGGGACGGGCTCCTGGACCTCGCCCTCAACAACGCGGACTGGGACACCCCGGAGGAAGAGGAGGCCATCCTGGTGTACCGGAACCCCGGCCGAAGCGGGGGGGAGGGCTGGCCCCGCTTCGTCCTCTACCGGAGCCCGGAGTTCTACGGCAAGGAGCAGGTGGCGGCGGGGGACCTGGACGGGGATGGGCG
>JAOACA010000114.1 GCA_026418075.1 Candidatus Bipolaricaulota bacterium
CACCTGCACCTCCCGCCGCAGGTAGATCTCCCCATCGGGGCCCTGGAACCGGGCCCAGTCCTGCACCATCCGGTCGGGACGCGGGGATCGGCTTTGCAAAAGGGCAAGGCCCTCGGGCAGGAGGAGGCGGTAGCGGGCCAGGAAGCGGGTGTCGTGGCGGTAAAACCCCTCCGCCCCCTCCTCGGCGAAACCCCGGGCGTTCAGAACCAAATAGGTGTCGTCTTCCTTCAGGGGGATCATCCTTCACTCCTTCACCGCCCCCACGCTCACTCCCTCCACGAAGTACCGCTGGAAAACGGCAAAGAGGATGAGCACGGGGATCATGGAGAAAAACCCGCCCGCCAGGATCAGGCCCCAGTCCCCCACCTGGCCGTAGGCGTTGCGGAAGGAGAGGAGCCCGATGGGAAGGGTATAGATTTCCCTCGGGCTGGTGAGGACCACAAAGGGCCAGAAGAACTCGTTCCAGGTTCCTTGGAAGGTCAGGATGGCCAAGGCCCCCAGGGC
>JAOACA010000011.1 GCA_026418075.1 Candidatus Bipolaricaulota bacterium
ATCCCCAACGGGTGCAAGCCCCTCCACTCCGCCCTGGCCTATGCGGGCTGCGCCCTCGAGCTTTTGGAGCAAATGCGGGCCCAAAACCTCGCCCCGGATGCGATCGTCACGGCCTGCGGCACCGCCGGGACCCAGACCGGCCTCATCCTCGGCTCGCTCCTTTTTGCCCAGGGGCAGATCCGGGTGGTGGGGATCAGCGTCTCGGCCAGGGCGGAAGTGTTGCGGGAGCGCCTCCGGCGGAACCTCGAGGAGGCCCTGCGCTTTTTGGGCCTGGACCTGCCCGTGTCGGAGACGGCCATCGAGGTCCACGACGGGTACGTGGGCCCGGGGTACGCGGTTCCTACCCCGGAGATGCGGGCGGCGGTGGAGCTCCTCGCCCGCACCGAGGGGATCCTCCTCGACCCCGTGTACACGGGGAAGGCGATGGCCGGCCTGTTGGATCTCCTCGAGAAGGGGGCCTTCCGGGGGGCCGAGACCGTGGTGTTCCTCCACACGGGCGGCGTCCCGGCCCTGTTTGCCGACACCCAGGCCACGGCGTTCCTGACACAAGAGCCTTGACACCCCCACGGGGGCGGATATCCTTCGCCTCCTAACGGTTAGGAGGCGAACTGTGCACGACGAGCGGCTGGGCCACCTCCTCCTCCAGGTGGCCAAGGTCCTGCGGGATCGGGTCCACGCCCGGATGGAGGAGATCGGGTTGAGCCGGGGCCAGGGGCTGGTCCTCTTCCACCTCGGCCGGGAGGACGGCCTCCCCCAGGGGGAGCTCGCCCGCCAGACCCTCGTCCGCCCGGCGACCCTCACCGAGGTCCTCCAGCGGATGGAGGCCGCCGGCCTGATCGAGCGGAGGGCGGACCCCGTCGACGGCCGGGTGTCCCGGGTCTACCTCACGGAGAAGGGGAGACGGGCCCGGCGCCAGGCCGAGGAAATCTGGGCCGACCTCGAAGGGCAGCTGGCGCGGACCCTCACCTCCGCTGAACAGGGAGAGCTGCGGCGCCTCCTCGAAAAGCTCCGCCAGGCCCTCGCCAAGGAGGAGCCGTGAGGTCCCTCCTCCGGATGTACCGGTTCGTCCGGCCCTACCGCTGGGCGGCCCTGGGGGCCCTCGCCCTCCTCCTTGGAATGGTGGGGGCCGACCTCCTGATTCCCCGCCTCACCCAGCGGATCATCGACCAGGGGATCGCCCGGGGGGACCTGCGCACGGTCGGGCTCACCGCCCTGGGGATGATCGGCCTCGCTGCCCTGAGCACCGTGTTTGCGATCGCCAACACGATCCTCTCCGTGCGGGTGGGGCAAAGCTTCGCCCACGACGTCCGGAACGCCCTCATGCGCAAAGTGCAGACGTTCTCCTTTGCCGACCTCGACCGCTTCCGGACCGGTCAGCTTCTCGTCCGGTCCACGAGCGACGTGGCCCTCGTGGAGATGATCGTGGCAATGTCCCTGCGGATCCTCACCCGGGCCCCGGTGTGGATGGTGGGGAGCATGGTCCTCCTCGTGCTCACCAGCCCTCGGCTGGCCTGGATCCTCCTTGCCTTCTTCCCCGTGCTCGCCCTCCTCATTGGGGTGTTCCTGTCCCGGGGCCGGGAGCGGTTCGGGGAAGTCCAGCGGCAGCTGGATCGCCTGAACACGGTCCTCCAGGAGAACCTGGCCGGGGTGCGGGTGGTGAAGGCGTTCGTGCGGGAGGGGCGCGAGGCCGAGCGGTTTGAGGCGGAGAACGTGGGTCTCATGCGCCGCCAAATCGGGGTGATGACGTTCTTCGCCGTCTTAGCCCCGACGATGACCCTCCTTGTGAACCTCGGGGTGGTGGGGGTGATCTGGCTTGGGGGGCGCGCCGCGATCGGGGGCGAGCTCACCGTGGGCCAGGTGGTGGCGTCCGTGAACTACCTCACCTACGCCCTGTTCCCGATGATGCTCATCGCCGGGATGATGGGGCCCCTGTCGGCGGCCGAGGCCTCCGCCAGCCGGATCCTCGAGGTCCTGGACACCGAGCCCGCGGTGAAGGAGAAGCCCGGGGCCAGGACCTGGAAACCCTCCTCCCCCCAGGGGGCGCGCGTGGCGTTCGAGGAGGTCTTCTTCTCCTACAACGGGGAGCCCGTCCTCCGCGGGGTGAGCTTCGTCGCCGAGCCGGGGGAGACCGTGGCCGTCCTCGGGGCCACCGGCTCGGGAAAGTCCACCCTCCTCCACCTCATCCCCCGCTTCTACGACGTGACGGCGGGGCGGGTGACCGTGGACGGGGTCGACGTCCGGGACTACACGCTCTCTTCCCTCCGCCAGGGGATCGGGGTTGCCCTCCAGGAGGCGGTCCTGTTTACCGGAACCGTCCGGGACAACATCCGCTACGGCCGGCCTGAGGCCACCGACGAGGAGGTGGTCGCCGCGGCCCAGGCCGCCCAGGCCCACGGGTTCATCCTCGAGCTCCCCCAGGGGTACGACACGGTCGTGGGGGAGCGGGGGGTCAACCTCTCCGGGGGCCAGCGGCAAAGGATCGCCATCGCCCGGGCCCTCCTCGTTCGGCCCCGGCTCCTCCTCCTCGACGACAGCACGAGCGCCCTCGACATCGAGACCGAGGTCAAGCTCCAGGACGCCCTGGACGAGCTCCTCGCCTCCGCGATGCCGGCCACCCGGCTCGTGGTCGCCCAACGGATCAGCACGGTCCTCCTCGCCGACAAGATCGTGGTCCTCGACGGGGGGCGGGTCGCGGCCATCGGGACCCACGACGAGCTTCTCCGGGAAAGCCCGCTCTACCGGGAGATCTACGCCTCCCAGCTTGGAGGGATCCATGGCGCGGGATGAACGACCGACTCCCCCCGTCCGGCCGTTCGGCCCGGGGATGCCGGGCCCCGGGGGCCGGGGGATGATGGGGACAAGGATCGAGCGGGCCCGGGACACCCGGAGGACCCTGCGCCGGCTCCTCTCTTACCTCCGCCCCTACCGGATCCACTTCGCCTCTGTCTTCCTCCTCGCCCTCCTCGCCACGGGCCTGTCCCTCCTTGGGCCGTTCCTCATGGGCCGGGCGATCGACGGGGCGATCCGCGGCCGGGACGCGGGCCTCCTCCTCCGGATCGTCCTCCTCATGGTCGGGACCTACGTCCTCGCCTGGGGGTGCCGGTACGGGGAGAACGTGATCCTCGCCCGGGCCTCGTCCCGGGCGATGCGGACCCTGCGGGGGGACCTCTTCCGCCACCTCCAGGGGCTGCCGCTGCGGTTCTTCGACGCCCGACCCCACGGGGAGCTCATGAGCCGGCTCACGAACGACCTCGAGGCCATCAACCGGGTCCTATCCCAAAACGTCCTCCAGCTCTTCTCCGGAATGCTCACCCTCGTCGGGATCCTGGCGATGATGTTCGCCCTCAACCCCCTCCTCGCCCTGGGGTCCCTCGTCGCGTTCCCCCTGATGCTCGGGCTCGTGGGCTGGGTGGGAAAGCGGACGCGCCAGGGGTTCCGGGAGTACCAGAAGCGCCTGGGGGAGCTCAACGGAAAGCTCGAGGAGACCTACAGCGGGCAGCGGGTGGTCCTCGCCTTCGGCCGGGGGGAGGAGGTCCTGCGGGCGTTCGCCCAGGCCAACGCCGCGGTCCGCGACGCGGGGATCCGCGCCCAGAGCTACTCCCTCCTCATCCCGCCGATGATGGGGATCCTCTCCAACGCCAACATCGCGATCCTGGCCGGGTTGGGAGGGTGGCTCGCGATCCTCGGCCGGGCGAGCGTGGGGACGATCGCTGCGTTCGTGAGCTACTCCCGGCAGTTCGCCGAGCCCCTGCGGATGCTCGGGGACCTCTACAACCAGGTCCAGTCCGCCCTCGCCGGCGCAGAGCGGGTGTTCGAGGTCCTCGACACCCCGCCCGAGCCCCCGGATCCCCCCGACGCCGTGGACCTCCCCCTCCGCGGCCACGTCGAGTTCCGAGCCGTGGACTTCAGCTACGTCCCAGGGACCCCGGTCCTCCAGGGGGTGTCCCTCGAGGCCCGGCCCGGGGAGCGGATCGCCCTCGTGGGCCCCACGGGGGCGGGGAAGACCACGATCGCCAGCCTCCTCCTCCGCTTCTACGACGTCGATGGGGGCGAGATCCGGATCGACGGGGTGGAGATCCGCAGGATCAAGCGGGCGGCCCTCCGCCGCCAGATCGGGATTGTTCTCCAGCAGACGTTCCTGTTTGCCGACACCGTGATGGAGAACATCCGCTACGGCCGGCCCGAGGCCACCGACGAGGAGGTGGTGCAGGCGGCGGTCCTCGCCCGGGCCGACCCGTTCATCCGGAAGCTCCCCCAGGGCTACCAGACCGTCCTCACCGAGCGGGGGGCGAACCTAAGCGAGGGCCAGCGACAGCTCCTCGCGATCGCGCGGGCGATCCTCGCCGACCCGCGGATCCTCATCCTCGACGAGGCAACGAGCAGCGTGGACACCCGGACCGAGGTGGCGATCCAGGAGGGGCTGCGGGAGGTGATGAAGGGGCGGACGAGCTTCGTGATCGCCCACCGGCTGTCCACGATCCGCCACGCCGATCAAGTGGTGGTGATCGAGGGGGGGCGGATCGTGGAGCGGGGTACCCACGACGAGCTCCTCGCCCGGCAGGGGGTGTACTGGCGCCTGTACACGAGTCAGTTCCGGCGGGTGCCCGCCCTCTCCGGCGGGGGCGCCTCCCCGGAAGAGGGCTGTCCGAACACCGTGGGCTTGAAAGACTTAACCGTTCCCCAAAGTACCCCAGCCGAGGCCTAGCATCCGATCCGCAGGCAACCCTGAAAATTTCCGATGAACAGGGGAGGCAGGGCTCCCCTCCTGAGCCAACGCCAGAGACACCCTCTTGGAGAGCCACCTCAGCCCAAGTTGAAGCGGGCGTCCCAGACGAACGGACGTTCTCTTGGGATGCAGGCCTTCCGTCCCGTGGGGCATGAGTAGCTGAAGATGGTAGGCGAGGGGGTGTTCACCGCCGGGGTGGTGCGGGATCTCGCCCGCCTCCACGGGGTGGAGATGCCGATCACCGAAGCGGTGTGCTCAATCCTCGCCGGGGCCACGCCCCGGGAGAAGCTCGACGAACTCATGTCCCGCCCCCCCAAGGAGGAAGTGGAATAGCCCTCCCCTTATGGCATGCCCAAGCCCCCGAGTCTTCCCCCGGGGGAGGCATCGCGCTCGCGCACAGCCCGGCCACGCCCACCGAAGCGAGCGATCGACTCTTGGCAAAATTTCTCGGTGCTCAACGCAATCCACAAGGTAGCTCCTCAGGATCCTCAGCTTTGAGTTCTCGCCAAGGCCGCGCCTCCCTTCTTTGTTTGCTTCTTGCCCTTCTCCGCGGAAACCAGTAGACTTAAAAAGTCCGCTATGAAGAGAGCAGGTTTTGTGCTTTGCTTGGCCGGACTCCTAGGGCTTGTTAGTTGTTCGAGCCCCTCAGAAGCCATGAAAAACTGGGCTACAGCCTATGTCAGCCGGTGGCAAGAAAACTCGATAATTATACGTATACAAAAATCTATAACTAGGAGTTTTCGTACGGTCCCGCCTTAAATATAGAAGCAGGCTTGCACTCTACTGTAGCTTTTGACCAGATTTCTTCTGCGCCCATCACCTACCGCATGATTGTGAAGTTGTATTTCAAGCCAATAAGTGGAGCCTCCGTCCTCGAAGTACCGTACTCTATGCTTTATCAGTCGTTTAGAAATTACGAACAAGATATCTTTATCGGATTAGCCCTTGAGACTGCAAAGATAGCTTTCCTAAAACCAGCGCAAAAGTGGTCGGGTGGAACACCACCACACTCTATAGCCGAAGTTCAGGTCGCTTTGAAACAATCCACAGACAGATTACCGTCAGGCCAGCCACCCCTTACGAAGCTGAACAGGTCAGAACAGAGTCAAGTGAAATCCTGAGGTACGCAGCCACGGTGGTGCGAGAGGAACTCCTCAAGGTTTTGGACTGGGACCACTTTTCTAAGTACTGCCATGAAAGCCCTGCCTTTTTTCTTCACGCAGGTCTGCCGTGACGTGCAGCGCCCCAGCCCCAAGTAGCCCCATAAGGCAACTCGGGGGCCCGGCCGATGGCAGGGTGGCAAAAGGGCAAACTCCGCCCTCGGAGGTTACCCGGTAAAACGGATCCCAGCGCACGAACGGACGGCGATTCCCCGGTAGAGGCTCGTGAGCTGGAAGAAGGCGAGGTGGAACCCCAGCGGGGAGAGGGCGCTCACCCCGTCCGCCGGGACCACCGGCCGGATCCCCCGCAGGGCCGCCCCCGCCGCCCCGTGGAGGACGCAGATGTTCGCCACCGTCCCCACGATCACCAGGTGCTCCGTCCCCCAGCCCGCCAGGATCCGCCCAAGCTCGGTCCGGAAGAAAGGGTCGTAGGTCGTCTTGTGGATCCGGACCTCCCCCGGCCGGGGGGCCAGGGCCTCCACCACCTCTGCCCCCCATGTCCCGGCCACCCCGTGGGGGGGCCAGATCCGGAACTCCGGGTCATCGGGGGCGTGCCAGTCCTGGGTGTAGACCACGGGGACCCCTGCCGTCCGGGCCCGCTCAAGGAGTCGGCCGATCGCGTCCACCGTCCCCGCCGCATCGGGAACCCGCAGCGCCCCCCGCTCGTGGACGAAGTCGTTCTGCATGTCCACGACGAGGACGGCCGCCCGGGCCACGGGGAGCTCCACCTCCTCCGTCCAGGGGATCTCGGGAACCTCCATCCTCACCGTCCTCCCTCCACCAAGGACGCCAGGGCCGGGGCGTACGCCACGGGGTAGGAGGGGGCTCCCTCCGGGGCGAGGTCGGCGAGCTCGGGCGGAAGGCTGAACAGGGCCCGCCGCACCTCCTCCCGCCGCCGGGGGAGGTCGAGGGGAGGCACAAGCCGCCGCCCCCCGGCCATGACCCTCCGCAGGAGGGGGCGCCCCTCCCCCCTCTCCCCAAGCGGGGTCACGAGGTCGCGGTACCCCTCCCGCCGCCACACCTGGCACCGCCCGGGAAGGCTCACCTTCCCCGGGCTCGTCTTCATCCGCGGTCCCTTCTCGTCCTCGACGAGCTTGTACACGCCCCCCAGGGCGGGGAGGTCCCAGGAGACCCCAAGCCGCGTCCCCACCCCGTACCCCCACGCCGCCCCGCCCCGGGCCCGGAACTCCAAGATCCGCTCCTCATCGAGGTCTCCGGAGACAAAGATCCGCACCGCGGGGAACCCCTCCGCGTCCAGGACCCGCCGGACCTCCCGCGAGAGCGCCGCGAGGTCCCCGGAGTCGAGGCGCACCCCAAACAGCTCCTGCCCCGCGGCCCGGAGCTCCCGCGCCACCTCAACTGCGTGCCGCGCCCCCTGGAGGGTGTCGTAGGTATCCAGAAGGAGGATCGGCCGGGGGTGGTCGCGGGCAAACGCCCGGAACGCGGAGATCTCGTCGGGAAAGCTCATCACGTAGGAGTGGGCCATCGTCCCCGCCAGGGGGATCCCGTACCGCCGACCGGCCTCGACGTTCGAGGTGGCGTGGAACCCGGCGAGGAAGCTCGACCGGGCCGCCTGGAGGGCCGCCTCCCCCCCGTGGTCCCTCCGTGGGCTGAAGTCCACGAGCACCGCGTCCTCCCCGGCAGCGAGCACGATCCGCGCCGCCTTGGAGGCCACCAAGGTCGCGTAGTTCACGAGGTTGAGGAGGAGGGTCTCCACGAGCTGGCCCTCGATCCGGGGCGCGGTCACGAGGAGGAGGGGCTCGCCCGGAAACACCACCTCCCCCTCCTCCGCCGCCCACACCTCCCCGCTGAACCGGAACCCCCGGAGGCAGTCCAAGAACTCCCGGTCGAACAGCCCGAGGGACCCCAGGTACGCGAGGTCCTCCTCCCCGAACCGGAACCCCTCAAGCGCCGCAAGAAGCGGATCCACCCCGGCAAAGACGAGGAACCGCCGGTTCGGGACCGGGGACCGGACGAAGTAGGCGAACGTCGCCTCCCCGGTGAGGCCCCGCCGGTGGTAGGACTGGGCCATCGTGAGCTCGTAGAGGTCCACCAGGGGCATCGCCCCCAATGCTACCCCACCCTCCGGGGGACTTGACACGCCCCCCTCCCCTCCCTATAATCCTGGCAGTCTCATGGCTTGACTGCCAAAAGGAGGTGAGCCCGATGGTGCGACTTCCGACCCTGTGGCGCGAACCGTTCTCCCTGGCGTCCCGGATGGAGCGGCTGATGGACGAGCTCTTCCGGGACTTCGGAACGCTGGCCGACCTCGAGCTCTTCCCGAGCTTCGGCCGGTCCGACGTCTACGTGAAGGACAAGAAGCTCGTCATCGAGACCGAGCTCCCCGGGGCGACGAAGGACGACGTCCAGGTCAAGGTCGAGGGGGACCGCCTCGTGATCAGCGGGGAGATCCGGCGGTCCGAGGAGGTCCGGGACGAGAACTACATCCGGATGGGCCGCCGCTACGGCGCCTTCCGGCGGGTGTTCCCGCTCCCGGAGGAGGTCGAGGACCGGAAAGGGATCAAAGCGAGGTTCGAGAACGGGATCCTCACCGTGGAGATCCCCCTCCAGCGGGCCCCCGAGACCGAGGGGACGTTCGAGGTGAAGATCGAGTAGCCGGGGCGGGGGGAGGAGCTGTATCCTCCCCCCAACCCTGATTTTGCGGAGCGGCGATGGGCGACATCATCAACCTTCTGTTCTTCCTGTTCCTCCTCCAGGCCCTGATCCCCTTCCTCGGCCGGAGGATCCTCGAGTTCCGGCGGGGGCTGGCGATCCAGGCCCTGGAGCGGAAGCGGGGGAGCCGGGTGATCACCCTCATCCACCGCCAGGAGGCGGTGAGCTTCTTCGGGGTGCCCCTTGCTCGGTACATCGACATCGAGGACTCCGAGCAGGTCCTCCGGGCGATCCGGATGACCCCGCCCGAGATGCCCATCGACCTCGTCCTCCACACCCCCGGCGGCCTCACCCTCGCCGCGGAGCAGATCGCCTGCGCGCTGCAGCGCCATCCGGGCAAGGTGACCGTGTTCGTCCCCCACTACGCGATGAGCGGGGGGACCCTGATTGCGCTCGCCGCCGACGAGATCGTGATGGACCCCAACGCGGTCCTGGGCCCAGTGGACCCCCAACTGGGGACGGCCCAGGGGTACCTCCCGGCGGCGTCGGTCCTCAAGGCCCTTGAGGAGCCGAACCCCAACCGCGACGACCAGACCCTGATCCTGGGGGACGTGGCCCGGAAGGCGGTGGCCCAGGTCCACGAAACCGTGTACGCCCTCCTCCGGGACAAGCTCCCCGCGGAGAGGGCGCGGGAGGTGGCCCGGGCCCTGTCCGAGGGGCGCTGGACCCACGACTACCCGATCACGGTCGAGGAGCTTCGGGGGATGGGGCTTCCGGTGAGGGAGGAGATGCCGCGGGAGGTGTACGAGCTCATGGACCTCTACCCCCAGGCGCGGCAGCGGCGGCCCGGGGTGGAGTTCATCCCCGTCCCCTACGCGCCGGGGCGGACCCCGGCCCGAGGAGGGAGCTAGTGCCCCTGTGCGACGTCTGCGGCGTGCGGCCGGCCACGGTGACGGCCGAGGTGGTCCAGGGCGGGGAGCGCCGGGTCCTCCACCTCTGCGAGCGGGACTACGCCCGGCTCCGGGAGGAGGAGTGGTTCTCCCCGTGGGAGTCCCTCCTCGGGGACTTCCTCTCCCCCCGGAGGCGGCCGGACCGGGAGGGGGCCGACCTCGGGGCCTACCTCTCCGGGGAGGCCCGGGAGCTCCTCCAGCGGGCGGCGCGGGTGGCCGTGGACTTCGGAAAGAAGGAGATGGACACCGAACACCTCCTCTACGCCCTCGCCGAGGGCGACGCCGGGGAGCTCCTCCGCCGGGCCCAGGTGGAGCCCAAGGACATCCGGGGGTACATCGAGCACAACGCCCCCCGGGGGGCGTTCCAGGCCGAGCGGGGGGAGACGGTCCGGGTGGGGATGAGCCCGCGGGTGAAGGCGGTCCTGGAGCGGGCGTTCCACTCCTCGCGGGAGCTTGGGCACTCCTACGTCGGGCCCGAGCACCTGCTCCTCGGGCTCCTGGAGGAGCCGGACGGCCTGGGGGGGGAGGTCCTCCGCCGGTTTGGCGTTACCCCGGAGGCCCTCGCCCGCGGGCTCCGGCGGGTCCCGGGCCGGGAGCCCGCGCGCGGAGCCAAGTCCACGACCCCGATCCTCGACCGCCACTCCCGGGACCTCACCGCCCTTGCCCGCCAGGGGAAGCTCGACCCGGTGATCGGCCGGGCCAAGGAGATCGAGACCGTGATCGAGGTCCTCGCCCGGCGGAAGAAGAACAACCCCGTCCTCATCGGGGAGCCGGGGGTGGGGAAGACGGCGATCGTCGAGGGCCTCGCCCAGCGGATCGCCCGGGACGAGGTCCCCGAGGTCCTGCGGGGGAAGCGCCTGGTCGAGCTCAACGTGAACTCCCTCGTCGCCGGGACGAAGTACCGGGGGGAGTTCGAGGAGCGGGTCAAAGAGCTCCTCGAGGAGATCACCGCCCACCAGGACGAGCTCATCCTCTTCATCGACGAGCTCCACACGATCGTCGGGGCCGGCCAGGCCGAGGGGGGGCTGGACATTGCCAACGTCCTCAAGCCGGCCCTGGCCCGGGGGGAGCTCCACCTGATCGGCGCCACGACCCTCAACGAGTACCAGAAGCACATCGAGAAGGACGCCGCCCTGGAGCGGCGGTTCCAGCCGGTGTTCATCGCCGAGCCCACGGTGGAGGGGACGGTGGCCATCCTCCGGGGCCTGCGGGACCGGTTCGAGGCCCACCACAAGGTCCGGATCACCGAGGAGGCCATCGTCGCCGCGGCCGAGCTCTCGGACCGGTACATCTCCGGCCGGTACCTCCCGGACAAGGCGATCGACCTCATCGACCAGGCCGCGGCGCGGGTCCGG
This sequence comes from Candidatus Bipolaricaulota bacterium, assembly GCA_026418075.1. GTDB lineage: Bacteria > Bipolaricaulota > Bipolaricaulia > Bipolaricaulales > Bipolaricaulaceae > Bipolaricaulis. The sequence continues at coordinate 10,805 of JAOACA010000011.1, forward strand.
ATCGCCACCACCTCCCGCCCGGCCGCCCTCCAGGAGCTGGAGGCGGAGATCGCCGCCCTCCGCCGGGAGCAGGACTACGCGACCTCCCGCAAGCAGTTCGACCGAGCCAAGGAGATCGAGCGGGAGGTGGCCGAGAAGGAGAAGGCCCTCGCCCAGGCGACCGAGGAGTGGAAGAAGGGGGTCGCCTCGGGGACCCCCGAGGTCCGGGCCGAGCACGTGGCGGAGATCGTGTCCTCCCTCACCGGGATCCCGGTTTCCGACCTCACCGCCGAGGAGCGGGAGCGGCTGCTGAAACTGGAGGAGAAGCTCCACGAGCGGGTGGTGGGGCAGGACGAGGCGGTGGCCGCGGTGGCGGCGGCGGTGCGCCTGTCGCGGGCCGGGCTCAAGGAAGGCCACCGCCCGATCGCCACGTTCCTGTTCCTCGGGCCCACCGGGGTGGGGAAGACGGAGCTCGCCAAGACCCTGGCCTGGGCCGTGTTCGGGGACGAGGAGGCGATCGTCCGGATCGACATGAGCGAGTACACGGAGCGGCACACCGTGTCCCGGCTCGTGGGGGCACCCCCGGGGTACGTGGGGTACGAGGAGGGGGGCCAGCTCACGGAACGGGTCCGCCGCCGCCCCTACTCCGTGGTCCTCCTCGATGAGATCGAGAAGGCCCACCCCGAGGTCCACAACCTCCTCCTCCAGGTGTTCGACGACGGCCGGCTCACCGACGGCAAGGGCCGCGTGGTGGACTTCTCCAACACAATCATCATCGCCACAAGCAACCTCGGAAGCGAGCTCATCCAGGCGAACCTCGCCGCCCCGGAGGGGAGACGGCTGGACTACAAGGCCCTTAAAGAGCGGCTGATGGACGTCCTCCGGCGCCACTTCCGGCCCGAGTTCCTCAACCGGATCGACGAGGTGATCGTGTTCCACGCCCTCACGAAGGACCACATCCGGGACATCGTCCTCCTCCAGCTCGAGCGGGTACGGCGGGTGGCGCGGGGGCAGGGGGTGGAGCTCGAGTTCGACGCGTCCCTCGTGGAGCACCTGGCCGAGGTCGGGTACCGGCCGGAGTTCGGGGCCCGGGAGCTCAAGCGGAAGGTCCGGTCCGAGGTGGAAAACCCCTTGGCCGAGGCCCTCCTCAAGGGAGAAATCCGGGAGGGGGACCGGGTGCGGGTCGCCTACGACCGGGCGGCGGGCGGGGTCCGGTTCACCAAGGGGGAACCCTCAGCGCAAAAACTCGCGCCCTAACCGCCCTCCTTGCCCCTTGACCGGGCAAGCCCCGCCTCGCTAGGATCTCCTGGGGGAGACCGTGAAGCACCTCTGCGGGCTCGTGCTTCTGGGGTGGATCGCGGGCGGCGTGGCCCAGGGGATCTCCCTCACCGGAACGTGGGACCTCACCTTGGAGCTCCTCCCCACCCCCCGGATCTATGAGTCCAACCTCACCCTGGAGTTGGGGTTTGCCCCCGGGTGGAGGCTGGAAAGCGAGTCGCAAATCTACTCCGACGGACTCCTCCGGTACCAAAACTTCTACCTGAGCGGGAGCTTCGGGGAGTGGAGCGCGTGGGGCAAGGTCTACTTCCACGCCCAGGAGCGCCGGTACCGGAAGGTGTGGTTCCACGCGGAGCTCCCGCTTGGGGGCGGGGTGCTGCGAAGCTCGTTCCACCACTGGGCGAGCGCGGCCGACTACAGCTCCTCCGACAGGGACACGTTCGGGGCCTGGCCGTGCCTGGACGTGGTCTCCTGGTCCGACGCCTGGAAGTTCATGGCCCGGGAGGTGTACGTCACCGGGCCGGTGGCGAGCGCGGCGAGCTCCGGCGGGAACGTGTACATCAATTTGGGCCTTCCGTTTCCCGACCCTGACCGGTTCCAGATCTTCATCCCTGCCTCCTCCGTCCCGGCGTTGGAGGCCGTCTTCGGGGACGACTTTTGGGCGACCTGGAACACGACGAAGCCCACCGTGTGTGTCAAGGGGACGATCAAGGGCTACCGGTACACCTCGGGCGGGCCGGGGGGCGGGGGGTACTCCGTGGCCGAGGTCTCCCTCTCCTCGCCCTCTGCCCTGTCCGTGGGGACCTGCCTTGGGGTCCTGATCTCCCCCGCGTGTCCGGGGACCGTGGTGAAGTGGTTCTCCGCCAAGAGCTCCGCGGGCCAGACCGTGTACGTCCAGGGCCCGGTGGCGAGCATCACGGGTCCAGGGACGTACTACGGGTACCCCAACCACTACCGGGTGCGGATCGGGGGCGGAGAGACCGTGGCCAATCGCGTGGAGGTCATCCTGCCCTCCCACCCCGGCTGGTCCACCGCGGGGAGCTCCTACACGAACGAGGTGTGCGTACACGGAAGGGTCACCCTCCAGGGGGGCGTGGCGGTGGTCCTCCCACCGGACCTCGTCTCGACCTCCGGTGGCCCCTGCTGCGGGGGAGGGCTCCCGGGGATGTTCGGGAACTTCCGGTTCCGCTATACCCTCTCTCCATGGACGGTCACCGCCGACTTCGGGGATTGCGGCACGGGGCTCGGATTTCGGCAGGTCCGCGTCGAGGGGAGCCCGCTCCCCCTCTGCTGCGGCCTCACCTACGACCTCGCCCTCGCGTTCACCAAGGCCGGTCTGGGCTCGATCGCGTTCACCCTGAACGACCTCCCCCTCGTCTGCTGTGGCCTCACCGCCGACCTCTCCGTCTCGTTCACCGCCGACCAGAAATCGGTGAGCTTCCTCCCCAAGTGGCCCGGGATCTCGGGCTGTCTCACCGTGTACGGGGACGTGGACTACCGCTCCGGGGTCCTCACCGGCTTTGCACTCCACGGGATCGACCTCCGCTGCTCCGTCGGAAGCTTGGACCTCCGGCTCCTGACTGCGTTCGACCCCGACGCGGTCGAAGACGAGACGGACATCACGTTCTACCGCGGGGAGTGGGAGTACGCGGGCCTCACCTACGCGGGCAGGGGCTGCTGCGGGGGCACGGTCACCTTCAAGATTGAGTTTTGGTGGGGGAACCAGGGGCTCCTGTTTGGCCTCCAGCGGTTCAGGTTCAACCTCGAGGTTCCGCTCGCGGGAACGATCACCCTGTTCTCCAAAGCCCAGTGGGACCTGAGCGATCCCTCGCCCCTGGATTGGTTCGACGTGGGCTGGGAGCTCTCGTTCTAAAGAGCCTTCCTGCCCTCCCAGGCCGGAGCGAGAAGGCTACACCGACGCCTTCCCCGTGATCTCCTCGATCTCCAGCCGGAGGACGGTCACCCGGGCGTAGGCGGCCTCGTCGGGGAGGAGCCGGTCCTCCAGGGCCTGGGGGTCCTTCTCCTGGTGGGCGAGGAGCACGCGCAGCCCGCGGGCCTTCCCGGGCAGGTCCTCGACGATCCGCATCCTCCCCCGCACCACCACCGAGCGGTAGCCGTGGGAGCACTCCCCTTCCCGGTACCCGAGGTCCTCGACCGCCGTGGCGCAGACGCGGGGGTTGGCGCGGAGGAACTCGAGCTTCAAGCCCTCCCGGGCGCAGTGGAAGTAGAGGGCGTTTTCTTCGGGGCAATAGCCGTGGTTCAAGGTCACGGCGTAGGGCTCGCCGTCCCGGCACAGGGCCACCGTCATGTACCGCAGGCGGCGGAGGAGGGCATCTAGCTCGTTCCGATCGACGATCTCCCGTTCGGCGCGGCGCAGGTGGTAACGCGGCATGGTCTCCCCATGGTAGCCCAAGGGTTCGCCCGCGGCGGCCTAAGGGGCCGGGAGGAGGTAGAGGAAGATCGCGAAGTAGTGGCAGGTCGCCCCGGCGAGGACAAACAGGTGCCAGATCGCGTGGTTGAACGGGAGCTTCTTCCAGGCGTAGAAGGCAATCCCGAGGGTGTAGATCACCCCGCCGGCCAGGAGGAGGGCGAGGGCCCCGGGAGGGATGTGGGCCACGACCTGCTTGGCCGCCACCACAACGAGCCACCCCATCGCGGCGTACGCCGCCACCGAGGCCTTGCGCAGCCGGCCCAGGAACAGGGACTTGAAGACGATCCCGGCGATCCCGATCGCCCACACCCCCCCGAGGAGCGCCCACCCCCACGGGTTCGGGAGCCGGATCACAAGGAACGGGGTGTAGGTCCCGGCGATGAGGAGGTAGATCGCGGCGTGGTCGAGGACCCGGAACACGGCCTTCGCCCCCCGAGGGGTGAGGGCGTGGTAGAGGGTCGAGGCGAGGTGGGCGAGAACGAGGGTCGTCCCGTAGACGACGAGGCTCACAAGCTGCCCGGCCGTAGCTCCGCGCAGGATCGCGAGCACGGTCAACGCGGCAAGCCCCGCCACGCTGAGCGCGGTCGCCACCCCGTGGGTGAGGGCGCTGGCGATCTCCTCCCCGGGGGAGTACGGCGGGAGCTCGCGCTTCACGGCCCCGTCCGGCGGGGCCGCGGGCGGCGGAGGAGGGGGCGGAGGGCGCGGCCGAGGACGGGCCGGCGGAGGGCGATCGCCCCGTACCGGCAGACCTCGTGGCAGCACATGCAGCGGATGCACGCCCGGCGGTCGATGCGGGCCTTCCCCCCCGAGAGCCTCGCCGCCCCGGTGGGGCAGATCCGGGCGCACGCCCCGCAGCCCACGCACGCCCGGCCGACCACGGCCGGGCGCACGGCGAGCCCGGACGTGGCCCACCGGGCGAGGAACCGCGGGGCCCGGCCCACGATCTCCCCAGCCGGAAGGGGGGGAAGCTTGAAGTCCTGGACCGCCATCGATTCCAAGCGCTCCCCCACGACCTCGATCGCGGCGAGATCCCCAACCCCCACCCCGCGCGCGTGGGCGTAGCGGGTCGTCCGCACCGCGAGGGGATCCAGGCCGATGAGCCGGCAGGCCACGGCGTCCACCGCCACGCCGTCGCGGCTGGCGAGGACGACCCCCAGGGGCCGTGGGTGGCCACCCGCCGGCCCCGCCCCCTCCATGGCCACGACCCCGTCCATCACCGTGAGCGCCGGCCGAATCACGGCGTAGAGGTCGACGAGAAGCCCGTTGAACTCCTCAGGTCCCTTGTACTGGCCGTGGTAGGCAACCCGCAGACCCCCAGGGAGGAGCCCGTACAGGTTCTTCACCGCCCCCGTGAACAGGGTCAGGGAGTGGGTCTTGAGCTTGGGAAGGTTCACCACGAAGTCGGCCTCGATCGCCTCCCGGGCGAGGTAGGCCTCCCTGAGGACGGCCCCGTCCACGGGAACGCGCACGAACCCCGTCTCCCGGAGGTTCACGAGCCGCACCCCAAGGCGACTGCAGACCTCCCGGTAGCCGGAGACGGCGAACCCGTCCTCCGCCGAGGGGTGGAGGTCGTCCCCCACGGTGAGGTGGGGGGTGAGGTCCTGGAGGGCGGAGAGGACCGCCGCGGCAAAATGGGGGTGGGTGACGATCGCCCGCTCGGGGGGCGAGGGAGGGGAGAGGTGGTTCACCTTCACGAACACCCGCGCCCCACCCCGGAAGAGGCCCTCCACCCCGCCCAGGGCATCCAGGGCCCCCTCCACCGCCGCCCGGAGCTCGGCCTCCTCGTACCCGGAGGCCCGCCCCAGGGCCACCACCGCCCGCTCCCCGCTCGCCATCGGGGGAAGTGTGCGCCCGACCGAGCCCTCCGGCAACGGGCCCCGCGGGTATCATCGCAGGACACGAGGAGGACACGTGGCAGGCGAGGACGCGGTGGTCCTGGCGGTGCGGGAGCTCCGCAAGAGCTACGGGGAGGTCCGGGCGGTGGATGGGGTCTCGTTCTCCGTCCACCGGCGGACGGTGTTCACCCTGCTGGGGCCCAACGGGGCGGGGAAGACGACGACCCTGGAGATCCTGGAGGGGCTGCGGGAACCCGACTCCGGGGAGATCGAGCTCTTCGGGCAGCGGGTGAACCGCGTGACCCCGGAGATGAAGAACCGGATGGGGGTTCTCCTCCAGGAGGGGGGCTTTGAGCCCTACCTCCGGGTGCGGGAGGTCCTCGCCCTCTTCTCCGCGTTCTTCGCGCGTCCCCGCCCGGTGGAAGAGGTCCTGGCCGAGGTCGCTCTCCAGGACAAGGCCCGGGCTCTCGTGAAGAACCTCTCCGGCGGGCAGCGGCAGCGGCTCGCCCTCGGGGTGGCCCTGATCAACGACCCCGAGCTCCTGTTCCTCGACGAGCCCACGACGGGCCTCGATCCCCAGGCCCGCCGCAACGTGTGGGACGTCGTCGAGCGGCTGAAGGGGGAGGGGAAGACGATCGTCCTCACCACCCACTACATGGAGGAGGCGGAGGCCCTGTCCGACGACGTGTGCATCATGGACCACGGGCGGGTGATCGCCCACGGCTCCCCCCGCGCCCTCACCGCGGGGCTCGGGCAGGACACGTTCGTGGAGTTCGAGGCCCCCGGACTCGATTTGGAGACCCTCGCCTCCGTGGGGGCCCAGGTGCACCGGGACGGGGAGGTCGTCGTCCTCCGCACGGGCGATTTCGTCCGGACGATGGAGGGGCTCCTTTCCTGGTCCCGGGAGCGGGGGGTACCGCTCCGGAACGTGGTCGTCCGGCAGCCGAACCTGGAGGACGTGTTCCTCACCCTCACCGGGAGGAGGCTCCGGGCGTGAAACCCACGCTCCGGGTGGGCCTTGCGTTCCTCGTCGCCACCCTTCGGGAGAGGGAACCCTTGTTTTGGTTCGTCGTCTTCCCCCTCCTCCTCCTGAGCATCCTCACCCTCGTGTTCGGGGAGCTCGGGAAGGAGGGGACGATGAACTTCTCCGTGGCCCTGGCCAACCTCGACGCGACCCCCGGGGGCTTCGCCCAGGCGGTGGAGACAGTGTTCGAGGCCCTGTCCACCCCTCCTGAGCGGGGGAAGGAGGCCCTGTTCACCCTCCGCCGGCCTCGGCCCGGGGAGGAGGCGGCGTTCCTCACCCAGGCCACGGAGGACCTGCGGCGAGGGAAGTTGGCCCTGCTCGTCGTGATCCCCCCTGGGTTCCACGCCCAGGTCCTCGCCGCCCTCGGCGGGGGGCCGATGGCGTCCCTTCAGGCCCACGTCAACGGGACGAACGCCGCGTCCGGGATGGCGGCGGACATCGTGGAGCAGGTGGTGACGCGGTTCAACCAGGAGGTCCTCGCCCAGGCCGGACGGTACCGCCCGGAGGCGGCCGTGGTCGCCCGCACGGAGTGGATCGGGGAGAGCAAGAACCCGGTGGCCTACGTGGACTTCCTCCTCCCAGGGATCGTCCTCATGGCGTTCTTCGTCGGGGGCCTGTTCAGCGTCCCGGGAACGATCCTCTACGGCCGGGACATGAAGATCCTCCGCCGGTACTGGGTCACCCCCCTCCGGGTCGGGCAGTACCTGGGCGGGTTTGCCCTGGGGTACCTTGGGATGTGCGCCCTGCAGCTTGGGCTCCTGGTGCTCGTGGGGAAGTTTGCGTTCGGGGCTGCGGTCACCTTCCTCACGCCCCTTTCCCTCCTCTACCTCGCCCTGGCCGCCGCGACGTTCCTCGCCTTTGGGTTCCTGATCACGTCGCTTGTGAAGACAGCCCAGGCCGGGATGGCCCTCGCCAACATCCTCAACATGCCGATGATGTTCCTAAGCGGCCTGTTCTTCCCGGTGGCGAACCTCCCCCCCTTCCTCCGGGCCGTCCTCTACGTCAACCCCCTAAGCTACCTCGCCGAGGGGCTGCGGTACGCCTCGGGCACGGGCTCCCTCACGATGCCCGCGCTCCTGACCTTCCTTGTCCCCGGAGCGTGGATCGCCCTTTCGGTGGCGGTGGCCTCCCGGCGCCTGTCCTGGGACGTGGGCCGATGACGGGGCTGGGCAATCTCCTCTGGACCCAGACCGTGGTCTTCACCCGGGACAAGCTGGCCCTGTTTTTCACCCTGTTCTTTCCTCTCGTGTTCATCCTCATCTTCGGGTTCGTGTGGGGAGGCGAAGAGGGAGGGGACCGGCTGACCGTGGGCCTCCTGGAGGTCGGGGAAGGGGACCGGCTGCTGGCGGAGTTCCTCGCCTCCCAGGGGACGGTGGACGTCCGCCGGTACCCGGACCGGGGGGCCCTCGAGGGCGACCTCACCCGGCGGAGGGTGGATCTGGGGATCGTCTGGGATGGGAAGTCCTTGGTCTTCCTCCAGGATCCCACGCGGGTTCAGGAGGGGTACGCCCTGGCCGAGCTCGCCCAAGGGATCACCGCCGAGCTTGGCCTCCGTCGGCAGGGGCTCGCTCCTGTCGTGCGCCTGGAGCGGGTGAACGTGGGACACCGCCTCGAGGGGGGTTGGTTTGCGCTCGTCGTCCCAGGGATCATGGCGTTCTCCATCCTCGCCTCGGGCCTGTTTGCCGTCTCGGGGCGGATTGCCCAGATGAAGGAGCGCAAGCTCCTCGACCGGCTCCTCGTGACCCCGATGTCCCCGGCCGCGCTCTTGGGGTCGATCGCCCTCGTCCGCCTGGGGATGGGGTTCGTCTCCACGGTGGCCACCCTGGCGGTGGCCACCCTCCTCTTTGGAATCCAGTTCCGTGTGAACTGGGCCTTGTTCCCCTTGTTCGTGGTCGCCTCGGGTGTGGGGGCGATGGGGTTGGGGACCGTGATCGCCCTCCTCGTTCGCCGCCCCGGGAGCGCCTCCACCGTGGCCAACATCGCGGCCCAGATCATGCTGTTTCTGTCCGGGGTCTACTTCCCGGTGGAGATCATGCCCGCCTTCCTCCGGGCCCTCGGCCGGGCGTTCCCCCTCACGTACATGGCGGAGGGGATGCGGTACGTGACGGGGGTGGCCGACATGGCCCCGGCCCGGTTCGCCCTGATCACCGCGGCCCTCCTCCTCGGCGGGGCGTCCCTGTTCCCCGTCCTCGGCCGGTACGTCGTCCGCCGCTAGGGTGCGCAGGTCGGGGTCTCGAGGGTGGGTCGTGATCACCCCGGAGCGGCCCGTACGGCCAGGGGTACAATGCCGCGCCAAGGGGTAAGGAGATGACGACCGAGCAGATCTTGGCTCTTGCGCTTGAGATGGCAGGGCTCCCGGAGGTCCCGGCGGACACGGCGATCTACGTCCCCGGCACGGGGATCCGGCGGGTCCTCGCCGCAATCGACCTCGAGGGCCCCGAGCTCCTCTTCGCGAAAGAGAACGGGTTCGACCTCGCCCTCGCCCACCACCCGGCCGGGGGAACGGCGGCCCTGGGGATGGACCGGGTGTTCGCCCGCCACGTGGAGCTCATGGTGAGGGCCGGGGTGCCGGAGGAGGCCGCCCGGGCCGCGGTGGCGGAGAAGCTCTTTGAGGACCGGATTTCCGGCCCGACCCGGAACTACGACCGCCTCCCCGCCCTCGCCCGGGCCCTGGGGATCGCGTACATGAACATTCACACCCCGTTGGACGAGATCGGCCGGCGGCGGATGGCCGAGGCCGCTGANGAACTCCCCCCCCGCTCCACGGTCCGCGACCTCGTCGCCCACTTCCGGGCCCGCTTCGGGGAGTTCCGGAACGCCCTCACCGCGATCACCTGCGTCGTGGGTCGGCCCGAGAACCCCCTCGGGAAGCTCGCCGTGGCCCACGGGGCGGGAACGAACGGGGGCTACCCCGTGGCCAAGGCCTACTTCGACCACGGGGTGGACACCGTGGTCTACATCCACGTCTCCCCCGGCGACGCCCGCCGCCTGGCCCAGGAGTACGGGGAAAAAGGGAAAAACCTCGTCGTCACCGGCCACATCGCGAGCGACTCCCTGGGGATCAACCCGTTCCTCGCCGCCCTCCGTGCGCGGGGCCTGGAGGTCGTCTCCTTGGGCCTCGTCGAACCCTAGCGTGCTTGGCGCAAGCGTCCGGTTTCTCCGGGGCCACCCCGACCTCGGGAAGCTCTTTTGGTCCAACGCCGCGTGGACCTTTGGGGCCGGGCTCTACACCTTCATCTGGCCCAACTTCGTCCGGGACCTCGGGGGAGACGCCCAGGCCATCGGGTACCTGACCGCTCTCCTCTACGGGACGATGGCCCTGACCCTCCTCCCCGGCGGGTGGCTCGCCGACTGCCTCGAGCGGCGGGGGCTCATGCTCGTCACCTGGGGGCTCGCCTCGCTCGCGCCCTTGGCGTTCGCCCTCGCCCCCACGTGGGTCGCCCTCGTCCCCGGCGTTCTCCTCTACGGCACTTTCCTCGGCTGGCCGGCGATGGAGGCGTACATCGCCGACTCCGTCCCCCCGGAGGACCTCGGCCGGGCGTTCGCCGTCACGAACTCCGGCTACGCCCTGGGGGCCCTGGCCTCGCCCCTCCTCGGGGCGGCCGTCCTCCCGGCGGTGGGGATGCGGGGGCTGTTCGTCCTGGCGTTCGGGTTCTTCGCCCTCTCGACCCTCCTCATTGCCCGGATGCGCCCCCAGAGGCCCCGGCCTGTTTCGGGGCCTGGGCCTACAGGCGAAGGAGGCTCGCTCCTCCTATGGATCCTCGTCCTCGTGGTGGCCTCCGCGGTGAGCGCGGGGGTCCGGGCGTTCGTCCCCCCGTTCCTCGAGGACGTGGGGGGGTGGAGCCGCGCCGGGATCCTCGCCGCGGGTGCGCTTCTCGCCCTGGGGGAGTTCGTCCTCGCCTGGGGCCTGGGGCACTGGGCGGACCGGAATCCCCGGGTGGCCCTGGCCTCCGGGCTTGCGTTCACCACCCTGGGTGCGGCCTTTCTCCTCCTGCCGTGGGGGATCGAGATGGGACCGTCCGCGGCGGGATCGCCTCTCCTCCCCTACGGGGCCGTGCTCGGTCTTGTTCTCTTGGGCTCGGATCGGGTGGTGTACTCCCTCCTGCGTGCCAAGATCGGTGCCCGGGTGAGGGCCCGGCGGGGGCTGGCGTTCGGCCTCACCCAGGTCCTGGCCACGGTCGGGCAGGCCCTGGGCCCCCTCGCCGCCGCCCCCCTCTACCGGGCCAACCCCGCGGGCCCGTTACGCGTTGCCGTCTGGGTCAGCGCTGGACTGGCGTTGGTTGCGGTGGCCTACCGGTCCAGCTCCTCCACCTCCCGGGACCGTACAATCCGGCCATGAGGAGAGTCCTTGTCCTGGGAATGGCGTTGGGGCTCGTCTTCTGGGCGCCGGGGCTGCGGGGGGAAGCCCCGACCTACCGGGTGTTCCCGGACATCCCCTACGCCCGGATCCCGGGGTTCGACCTCCGGCTGACGAGCCTGGACCTCTACGTGCCCCTCGGGGGCACGGGGCACCCGGTGGTGGTGTGGGTCCACGGGGGTGGGTGGCGGGGCGGGGACAAGGGGAACCTCGGGGAGAAGCCGGGGGCGTTCACCGGGGCGGGGTACGTCCTCGTGAGCGTGAACTACCGCCTGTCCCCAGCCGTCCAGCACCCGGCCCACGTCCAGGACGTGGCCGCCGCGATCGCCTGGGTGCGGGCGAACATCGCCGCCTACGGTGGTGACCCCCAGCGGATCTTCCTCATCGGCCACTCCGCCGGAGCCCACCTCGTGGCGTTGGTGGCCACGGACGGGGCGTACCTTGAGGCCCACGGCCTGGGCTTGAACGCCCTTTCCGGCGTGGTCTGCCTCGACGGGGCCGGCTACGACATCCCGGACCAGGTGAAGCGCGGAATCCTTCCCGCCCTCCTCTACCGCCAGGCGTTCGGGGACGACCCGGAGGTCTGGTGGCAGGCGTCGCCCCTGGCCCACGTGACGCCGGGGAAGGGGATCCCCCCGTTCTTTCTCGTCTACGCCGGGGACCGGGCCGCGTCGCGGGAGGAATCGCAGGAACTGGCCGAGGCGCTGCGGGAAGCCGGGGTCCGGGTCGAGCTCTACCACGCCGCGGACAAGGACCACGCCGGGGTGAACCAGGACCTCGGGAAACCCGGGGACGAGCTGACCGCGCGGGTGTTCGCGTTCCTTGAAGGGCTCGCTTCTCCGGGCGGCCAGGGGGAGCTCCCGGCCCAGGTCCTCCGGGACCTCGCGTACGCGAGGGTGGGCGGAAAGTCCCTCCGCCTCGATCTCCACCTTCCCCGCCGGGCGGAGGGGGCGCGGATCCCGGTGGTGGTGTGGATCCACGGGGGAGGGTGGCGGGGCGGGGACAAGGCGGGGACCCCGGCCCCCGAGGTGCTTGGGGAGGGCTACGCGGTGGCCAGCATCAACTACCGCCTAAGCCCCGAGGCCCCGTTTCCGGCGCAGATCCACGATTGCAAGGCCGCCGTTCGCTGGCTCCGCGCCCACGCCGACCGGTACGGGCTTGATCCGGACCGGATCGGGGTGTGGGGCTCCTCGGCCGGGGGGCACCTCGCCGCGCTCCTCGGGACCTCGGGCGGGGTCGCGGAACTCGAGGGGGCGGTGGGCGAGCACCTCGACCAAGAGAGCCGCGTCCAGGCGGTGTGCGACTTCTTCGGGCCCGCCGACCTCCTTGCCCTCCTCGAGCCCGGGGCGTGGTCCGCCCCGACCGCCCTCTCCGCGGTCTCCCTCCTCCTCGGGGGGCCGGTGGCGGAGCGGGTCGAGCTGGCCCGGCTGGCAAGCCCGGTCGCCCACGTGAGCCCCGACGACCCGCCGTTCCTCATCGTCCACGGGGACCGGGACGCCACGGTCCCGCTCGATCAGTCGGAACGGCTCCACCGGGCCCTCACCGCCTCCGGCGTCAGCTCCACCCTGCACGTGGTCCGCGGGGCCGGCCACGGCATCCCCGAGCTCCGGCGGGATCCCGCCGTGGACCCCCTGATCCGGGCGTTCTTCGACCGCCACCTCCGCGGACAGTAAAGAAAGCGGGGCCGCCCTCAGGCGGCCCCGCTCCTTTTCCCACGCTTTGAGGGACTAGAACCCGAGGGCCTTGAAGATGAGGGACCAGTCGAGGGCCCCCATGAACTTGTCCACCGTGTCCAACCCAAACGAGCTCACGAGGGTGAGGAGGAGGTTCTCGATCCCGTCCGCCGGGGCGACCATGAGCATCCCGGTCAGAACCTGGGGCGTGAGCCCGAGCTGCCCCAGGGACCGGGCCAGGTTGGGGTTGGTGGTGAAGAACGTCTCCAGGAGCTTGGAGAACGCCCCGGGGTCCGCCGTGCGCAGGGCCACCAGCCCCTCGGCGAGGACCTTGATCAGGGCCGGAACCGAGGTCACGTAGGGCATCCCCGCGGGTTTCCCCCCCGAAAGCCACATCGCGAGGACCGGCTTGGCCCCCGCCGGCTCCCACCGCAGCTCCACAAACCCCGCCGGGGCCAGCTTCCCCTGGAACAGGAACTCCGTTCCCTGGCTCGTCCCGGTGACGTTGGTCAACCCCCCGAACACCTCGAGCTTCCCGGTGAGGGTTACGGGCCCGTCGAACATGATCCGGAGCCCGTCCACCGCTTTGCCGGTCCCGTTCCCGAACCAGTACACCGTCCGGGGACCGGCGGTGAACACCTTCACCTGAACCGCCTGCCCAAGGGCCACGCCCCCGAGGAGGAACAGAAGCGCAAGGGAAAGCCCAGCTTTCTTGGTGAACACCACGATCACCTCCCTGAGAAGATGGGGTCATTCTAGAGGGGGAGAACCGGCAGGGCAACCTCGGGAAACCGTCCCAACCCTCCCCGCATCTTCCGCTCCCCGTACATCGTTGCTCCACGCCACCCGGCCACCCTGGAGTCCACTTGAGGAGGTGCTCATCGTGAACGGAATGGCTTTGCGGAACGGAAGGGAGAGGCTGCGGAAGGCCGTGGCGCTGCTCGTGGCCGGAGGGGCCCTCACTGGGGGGGTGGCCTTCTGGGCGGTATCCCAAGTCCGACCGGCGCTCGCCGGTCTCTACACGCAGGAGGTTCCCCCGGTGGGGACGGAGACGGTCTATGGCCTCCCCCTCGCCTGGGAGAACGCCCCCCTGTTTGCCCAGTGGTACGACGGGATCACGCTCTCCGCGGAAGAAGCGAAGGCCTTCTCCGCGGCCCTCGCCCCCCTCCGAGCCCCGTGCTGCGACGACAACCCCCTCGCCGGCTGCTGCTGCGAGCGGGGGGGCCTCATCTGCAACCTCGTCCGCACCACCCGGGGCCTTGGGAAACACCTTGTTCGGCAGGGCTATCCCCCGGAGGCCGTCACCCAGGCCATGGACCAGTGGCTCCGGTTCGCCCACGGCGACTACTACGTGGCGAGGGCCCTCGTCGCGATGGGGAAGGACCCCACGGCCTACGGTCTCTTCCGCCCTGAACACGGGGCCTGCTACCGTGGCCTGTGCACGGCCCCGCTTCAGGAAGGCGGCTGTGGCGGAATGGGAAAGGAAGTGGTGGTCTCCCGCCCCAAGGGCTAGCCCCCCCGCGTCCGAGGGACCCGCCCCCCGCTCACGGGGGGCGGTCCTCCCCTTGCGGGTCCCGTAGAATGCCCCCCGGAGGAGCTGTGGACGTCGTCCTTCCCGATCTAGGAGAAGTGGACGAGGTGAAGCTCGTCCGCTGGTTGGTGGGAGTTGGCGACCGGGTCGCGGCCGGGCAGGCGGTGGCCGAGGTCGAGGCGGACAAGGCGGTGTTCGTGGTCGAGTCCCCCGCGGCGGGGACCGTGGCCCGCCTCCTCGTCCCCGAGGGGGGGATGACCCGGCCGGGGGAGGCCATCGCCCAGTTGGGGGAAGGGTGACCGTCCTCTGGGCCGAGCTGGGCCGGGTTCCGTACGGCCCAGCGTTGGAACTTCAGCACCGCCTCCACGCCCTCCGCGCCCGGGGGGAGATCGGGGACCTCGTCCTCTCCCTCGAACACGCCCCCGTGATCACGATTGGCCGGCGCGGCCGGCCCGAGCACATCCTCGCCTCCCCCGATGAGCTCGGGCGCCTCGGGGTCGAGGTGTTCCCGGTGGAACGGGGGGGCGACGTGACCTACCACGGCCCAGGCCAGCTCGTCCTGTACCCGATCCTCGACCTCCGGGGGTGGGGGAGGGACCTCCGCTCTTACGTCTGGAGCCTCGAGGAGATCATGATCCGGACGGCGCGAGCCTTTGGGGTGGAGGCCACGCGACGGGAGGGGTTCCCGGGGGTCTGGCACGGGGGTGGAAAGCTCGGGGCAGTTGGAGTCCACGTTCGGAACTGGATTACAATGCATGGCCTGGCGTTCAACGTGGATTTGGAACTGGATGGGTTTGCGCTCATCGTCCCCTGCGGGATCCCCGGGGCACGGGCCGCCTCCCTGGCCGGGATCCTCGGGCGGCCGGTGGCGATGGACGAGGCCCGGGAGGCGATGCGGGCGGCCGCGGTGGAGGTGTGGGGCGCCGCCCTCGTCCCCGCTCGGGAGGAGGTGATCGCGGCGTGGCAGAGCGGAAGCCCGATTGGCTGAGGGTATCCGTCCCCTCCTCCTCGGCCTTCCCCGGCGTGGACGAGGCCCTCCGCCGGTGGCGGGTGGGGACGGTGTGCCGCTCCGCGCGGTGCCCCAACCTCCCCACGTGCTGGGGGAACGGGACGGCGACGTTCATGGTCCTGGGGGAGGTGTGCACCCGGGGGTGCGCGTTCTGCGCGGTGGCCCATGGCCGGCCGGCGCCCCCGGACCCGGACGAGCCGGAGCGGGTGGCCAAGGCGGCCGCCGAGCTTGGGCTCCGCTACGTCGTCCTCACCTCGGTGGACCGGGACGACCTCCCCGACGGGGGAGCGGACCACTTCGCCCGCGCGATCCGCGCCCTGCGGGCGGAAGTGCCCCATGCGACGGTCGAGGCCCTGATCCCCGACTTCGGGGGGAGCCGGGAGGCCCTGGAGGCTGTGGTCGGGGCCGGACCCCACGTGGTCGGGCACAACCTGGAGACCGTCCGGAGGCTCACCCCGTCCGTCCGCGACCGCCGCGCCGGGTACGACCGCTCCCTCGCCGTCCTCCGGACCCTCAAGGACCTCGACCCGGGGCTCGTCACCAAGTCGTCCCTCCTCCTCGGCCTTGGGGAGACGGACGAGGAGATTGAGGAAGCCCTCGGGGACCTGCGGGCGGTGGGCGTGGAGGTCGTGGTCCTCGGGCAGTACCTCCGGCCGACCCCGCGGCAGGTCCCGGTCCGGCGGTACGTCCCCCCGGAGGAGTTCGCCCGGTGGGAGACCCGGGCCCGGGGGTTGGGGTTCCGGGCGGTGGTGGCCTCTCCCCTTGCCCGGACGTCGTTCCGGGCCGCGGAGACCTTCGCGTCCCGATGAGGCTCCTCCTCGACCTCGCGTTCCGACCGCCGGGGCTCAACCTCGCCCTCGACGAGGCGATCCTCGCCTCCGTGGCCCGCGACGGGGAAGAGCCGGCGCTCCGGATCTGGCGGAACGGCCGGTGCGTCGTGGTGGGGCGGGGGCAGCGGGCCGAGGACGAGGCGGACCTCGCCTCGTGCGCGCGGCTGCGGATCCCCGTCCTCTCCCGGGCCTCGGGGGGCGGGACCGTCTACCACCACCCGGGGAACCTCAACTTCTCCCTGTTCCTCCCCCTGGTCCCCCCCTGGACCTCGGTCCGGGAGTCCCAGGGGGAGCTTGCGTTCCTCCTGGCGGCGGGGCTGCGGGAGCGGTTTGGGATCGAGGCCCGGGCCGAGGGGGGCGCGGTGTTCGTGGGGCGGCTCAAGGTGTCGGGCTCGGCCCAGCTAAGGCGGCGGGCCCTGCTCCACCACGGAACCCTCCTCTTCGCCCCGGACACCGTCTCCATGGAGGACGTCCTCCGCGCCCACCGCCCCGGCTACCGCCCCCGGGGCGTTCCCTCCCATCCGGCCCCGGTGGGGGACCTCTCCTCCCTCCTCGAGCGGGAGGTGGCCCTTGAGGAGGCGGTAGGGGCGGTGATCGCGGCGTTCCGGCCCCTGGGAGAACCTGAGCCAGACGAGCTTTCGTTGCGGGAGTGGGCCCTCGCCGACGCCCTGGCCGGAGCTGCCCGTGCTTGACCCCGGGGACCTCGAGGTCGTCTCTTGGCAGCTGGGGCGGCCGCCCACGGGGGCCCTGGCCGTGGCCCACCGCTGCCCCTACGGCTACCCCCAGGTCGTCCTCACCCACCCCCTCCACCGGACGGACGGGGGGTTCGTCGTCTTCCCCACCCTGTTTTGGCTCACCTGCCCGTTCCTCACCGCGGAGGTCGCCCGCCTGGAGTCCGCCGGGGCGGTCAAGCGGTACGAGGCCCGGCTCGCCGCGGACCCGGCCCTCGCCGCCCGCTACCAGGCCGCCCACGACGCCTACCGCCGGGAGCGGAACTCCCTGCTCTCCCCGAAGGACTGGGAGTTCCTCGAGGAGGTGGGGGCCCGGGACCGCCTCGAGACGGGGATCGCCGGGCTCGGGAACCCCACGCGGGTGAAATGCCTCCACGCCCAGCTCGCCCAGTTCCTCGCCCGGGGGGAGAACCCGATCGGGGAGGCGGTGGCCAGCGAGCTCCCTCGCCTCTTCTGCCCCCCCGAGCGGGTCCTCTGCCGGGAAGCGGGGCTCGCCTCCTGAAGGCGAGGGGCCGCCCCCCGGGCGGCCCCTCGCACGACCCTGGAGGTTCGTCCCTTACGGATCGGCCTTCACCTGGGGCGGGTGGTTCACGTTGAGGACCTTGATCACGAGGGTGTCCTGGGCCACGGCCCCGCACGGATCCACCACGCACAGGGTCACCGTCACCAAGATGAAGTCGCATCCGGTGACCTCGGGGGCGGTGAAGATCGGGCACAGGGTGTCCGCTCCGGTGAGGGTCCCCGCGGTTGCGGACCAGGAGACGACGAGCTTTTCCCCGTCGGGGTCCCCCGCCTTGCCGAGGATCATGATCTGGGCCTTCTCGGGGACCTGGAGGTCGGGCCCGGCGTCGGCCCACGGGGCGCGGTTGAGGTTCCGGATGTGGATCCGCACCGTGTCCGTGGTCACGGCCCCGCAGGCGTCGGTCACGGTGAGGGTGAGCTCCACCGTCTCCCCCTCGCACCGGGAGGTGGCGGGGGCAGTGTACACCGGCTGGAGGGCCCGCGGGTTGTCGAGGGTCCCCCGGCCGCCGGGGATCGTCCACAGGAAAGTCAGGGCGTCGTCGTCCGGATCGCAGGCCGAGGCGAGGAGCTTCACCTTTCCACCCTCGTCCACCGCGAGGTCGGGCCCGGCGTCGGCCGCCGGCGGGTGGTTCACGTTGAGGACGTGGAGGACGAGCTTGTCCACCGCGGTCGCCCCACAGGCGTCGGTCGCGGTGAGGGTGATCTCCACCCGTTCCCCCTCGCAGGCCTTGACCCACGGGGCGCAGTAGACCGTCTCGTAGGCGTTGGGGTCGGAGAACTGCCCCTTGGGGGCGGACCAGGTGACCTTCACCGCGTCCCCATCGGGGTCGCTCACCTTGGCCCGGAGGACGATCGTCCCACCTTCAACGACCGTCTTCACGTCCGGGGGAACCTGGCACAGGGGTGGGGTCGTGGGCTTGGCCGGGGTGGGCGGGCAGGTCGGGGGGCAGGTGGGGGTGACGGGCCGCGGGGCGCACGTCCCCTCGTCGTAGACGAAGTTCTTCCCCGGGCCCCCGTCGATCACGTTGCAGCCCGGGCCGCCGAGGATGATGTCGTTGCACGGGCCGCCGAACAGCTTGTCGTTTCCGGCTTCGCCCTCGATCCGGTCGTCCCCGTCCTCCCCGTAGATGACGTCGTCACCCGCACCGCCGAAGAGGAGGTCGTTTCCCCCTCCGCCGAGGATCAGGTCGTCCCCGTCCCCGCCTTGGACGAGGTCGTCCCCGGGTCCCCCGACGAGGAGATCGTTCCCGGCAAAGCCAAAGAGCTGGTCGCTCCCCCCCAGGCCGAGGATGAGGTCGTTCCCCGGGGTTCCGAAGAGCACATCGTCGCCCTCCGTCCCCACGAGGACCTTTGCCGGCGGGTTCGCCTTGAGGAAGGAGAGGACCACGTCCCACATCGGGTCGGTGCAGGGTTTGTAGGGGAGGTGCTGGAGGAGCAGGGCCACGATGTCCGCCTTCACCCCGTACTTGGCCAGGCACTCGGGGATTGTCGGGGCCGGGGCCGGGGTGGGGACCACGAGCCCCCGGAACAGGGCCGCGAGGTCCTGGGGGTTGGAGACGAGGATGAACTGCCCGCACCCGGCCGCGGCCAGGGCCCGGAGAACCTGCTCATCGGCCGGGGTGAGGGACAGCCCCACCACGTCCACCGTGTACCCCAGCGCGCACAGCCGCCGGGCCTCCGCCACCGGGTCCCCGCCGCAGGTCTCCCCCCCGTCGGTGAGGAGGATGATCCGCGCCGGAGGGGGGACGCGGGCCGCGGTGAACCGGAGCGATTCCGCAAGCGGCGTCTTCCCCATCGCGGTGAGACCGGCGATCTTGCTGCTCAAGGCCCCCCGCTCGGCCGCGGGGTAGGCTTTGAACTCCGCGAAGAACTCGATGTCCCGGCACGTGGCCGGCTCTTGGGCCTTGGGGATCCGGTGCCCGAACACCGTGATCGAGAACACCGTCTCGTCCGAGAGCTCCCCCAGGACGAGGGTGAGCGCCTCCTTGGCCCAGGCAAACCGGGTCGGGCCCCCGTCCAGGGCCAGGTTCATCGAGTCCGACGCATCGAGGATGAACGCCAGCCGTTGGGGCGCCGCCCCCGCCGCGAGGGCCAGCCCGCACACCAGGACGAACACCAGGGTTGTTCGCATCTTCGCCTCCCTTGACTCCGCGCTTCCGCGTTCGTCCCCTCCGCCCGGGCCACCGGGCCCCCCGCGGGGGGACAGCCGAGACAGTATAGCGAGGAAATGCGTTCTGATCTGTGATGGACGCTACACTCTACGCCCGGACGTACTTCCGCCCCGGGAGCTCCTCCACCTGCCCCGCGAGGACGAGCTCGAGGAGGATCTGGGCGACCCGGGGGTGGGGAAGCCCGGTCCGCTCCACGATCTCCGAGGGGTCGAGGGGCTCCTGGCCAAGGAGCTCGTACACCCGCTGGGCGTCCGGGGCGAGGGTAGGGGGAGGGGCAAGGGGGAGGGATGGGATCCCGAGTTCCACGAGGACGTCCGCAGCCGAGAGGACGGGCTTGGCCCCGTCCTGGATCAGGCGGTTGGACCCCCGGGAGGCCTCGGAGGTGATCGGGCCGGGGACGGCGAGGACCTCCTTCCCCTGGGCGAGGGCGAAGTCGGCGGTGATGAGGGCCCCGGACCGCTCCGGGGCCTCGACGACGACCACGACCTGAGCGAGGCCGGCGATGATCCGGTTCCGGCGGGGGAACGTCCACTGGGCCCCGGGCAATTCCCACGGGAACTCGGAGAGGACCGCCCCCCGGGAGGCGATCTCCTGGATCCTCCGCTCGCTCCCCGCTGGGTAAGGCTTTCCCAGGCCCGAGCCCAGGACGGCGATCGTCCGGCCCGAGGTGAGGGCCCCCTCGTGGGCCGCGGTGTCGATCCCCGGGGCGAGGCCGGAGACCACAGTGATCCCGTGGGCCCCAAGTTCAGCGGCGAGCTTCTTCGCCACCAGCCGCCCGTAGCTCGTGCAGCGGCGGGTCCCCACGATCGCCACCGCCCGGGCATCTGCGGGCGTGATTTCCCCCAAGACGTAGAGGACCGGGGGCGGGGCCGGGATCCCCCGCAGGGCCTCGGGGTAGTCGGGGTCGTCGACAGTGAGGATCCGGGCCCCGGCCTTCTCCGCGCGCTCGAACTCCCCCTCGGGGTCGGCCCCCCGGGCCTCCGCGAGGGCCTTGTCCCCCACCTCCGCCCGAAGGCCCTCGGGGAGCCCGGAGCGGAGGGCCTCCCACGCCCCGACCGGCCCCCCGCACGCCCGGAGGAGGAGGTCCCTCCGCCGCGGGGTGAGGGAAGGCAGGAGGTTCAGACCCACCCAGGCCACCCTCCGGTCCATCGCCCGGGATGGTAGCGCGGGGATCGCGGGCCGGGGTACCATCCCCCCCAAGGAGGTTCCATGAAGAGGATCGCAGCCGTCCTCGTGGCCCTGGCCAGCCTCGGGGCGTGGGCCCAGACCGCCCTCGAGGGGAGCTTCCACATGCACGCCCTGGCGCGGATCGACGGGGACCGGTTCGCCATCGCCTCCGGGCGGACGGTCGAGGTCCGGTCGTTTGCAAACCCTGCCCGGCCGCTGCGGGTCCTGTCTGGGGCCGAGGGCCGGGTGTCGTCGCTGGCCGCCACCCCCGATGGCCGCCTCCTCGCCGCCGGGGACCAGGACGGCCACGTCCTCGTGTGGGACCTCACCACGGGGGCCCTCCTCTTCCGCAAGTACGCCCACGTCTTCACCGTGTGGACGGTGGCCTTCTCCCCGGACGGGACCCTGCTCGCCTCGGGGGCGTTCGACGCCCGGGTCAAGCTGTGGGAGGTGGGGAGCTGGCGGGAGGCGGGGATCCTCATCGACCCCCGGCTCGTGAACGCCGAAGAGAAGGACCGGGCCCACGTGGGCTGGGTCCGGTGCGTCCTCTTCTCCCCCGACGGCCGAACCCTCGTCACGAGCGGCTGCGACGGGTTCATCCGCGTCTGGGACGTGGACACCCTCCGTCTCAAGACCGACCCGATCCAGGCCGGGATCAACGTGTACCGGGTCGCGTTCTCCCCGGACGGGACGCGCCTGGCGTGCGTGAACAACCCCGGCGAGATCCGGGTCTACCGGACCGACACCTGGAGCGAGGAGCTCCGGCTCCGGGCCGGGGTGACGAGCTCGGTGTACGTCCTGGCCTTCACTCCCGATGGGAAGCGGATCCTCGCCGCGGGGTTCGGGAAGAAGGTCGAGGTGTGGGACCTTGGGAGCAGGGCCAAGGTCGCCGAGTACAGTGGGGCGAGCGACTCGATCTGGGGCCTCATCGTGTTCCCCGACGGGGAGCGGGTCGTGACGACCTCGGGCGAGTACGGGTCCGACTACTCCGGGGAGGTCCGCCTCTGGAGGATCGCGAAGTAGCCCGGGCCGGGCGCCTCCTCGGCCAGGGCCCGGAGGAGGAGGAACCCCAGGGCGGCGAGAAGACACCAGAGGCCGAAGCCGGGGCCCACGGGGAGCTCCGCCCCGGGGAGGGAGGCAAGGCCCCGAACCAGGGAGAGGTAAGGGCTCACGAGGGCCCGCTCCACCGCAGGGCCCAGGGGCCACGGGGGGAGGGCGAGGAGCCCGGCCCAGAGGAGGAGGGCCGTCCACGGGACAAGGACGAGGTTGGCCGCGATCCCGTACGGGGCGAGGTACCCAAACGCCGATCCCACCGCGGGCACCGCCCCGGCCTGGGCGCACAGGGTCACCGCGAGGACGTCCGCTGCAGGCCTTGCCCACCGGGGGAGCCGCGCCCGCAGGGCCGAGCCCGTCCAGCTCGGGAGGAAGAGGACGATCCCCGCCGTGGCGAGGAACGAAAGCTGGAACCCTACGTCCAGCGCCGACCACGGCCAGACGACGAGGACGATGATCGCCGCCAGGGACAGCCCCTGGAGGGGATCCAGCCACCGCCGGAGGACCCACCCCCGCTCGAGGAGAAGCCAGAACAGGCCTAAGACTGCGAACATGATCCCCGCCCGGAGGAGGGAGGCCCGGGCCCCGCCGAGGAGGACGTAGAAGCCCACCGCGGGGACGAGGAGGGGGTAGCGCCAGCCCTGCCGGACCCGCAGGAGCCCGAGGATCCACCACCCCCCGGCGGCGAGGATTCCCACGTGGAGGCCGGAGAGCGCCAGGAGGTGGGCGACCCCAGCCCGGCGGAACGCCTCGACCTCGTCGTCCGGGAGCCGGCCCCGGGCCCCGAGGAGGAGGGCGGACAGAAGGTCCGCCCCCGGGCCGGGGAGCCCCTGGTCCAGACGGTCGAGGAGGACCTGCCGGACCCGCCCGGCCCAGCGGAGGAGGCCCGGCTGCCCCGGCGCCTCCACCTCGACCTCGTCGGCCCAGAACAGGCCGTGGATCCCCCGGCGGAGGAGGGCCTCCCGCCACGCCGCGGGCCCCGGACGCCCCCACCGCCCGACGAGCCGCACCCGGTCCCTTGGCCCAACCTCTGTGCCGAGCGGGACGTAGGCAAGGAGCCTCACCCCCAGGGCCTCCACGGCCAGGGTGAAGGAGGCGTTCTTCGCCCGGGGCTCGGGGAGGTCGAGGACGATCCCCCGGGCCTCCCGGAGGTTCGGGAGCTGGAAGTCGAGGGGAGGGGGGAGGGCTTCCCGGACGGGCAGGGCCATCCCGAGGGCAAACGCCGCCCCCCACAGGGGGAGGACCGACCGGCAGAGGGCGGCGAGGAGGAGCAGCGCCCCCGCCGCAGCCAGGGCCGGGAAGCCCGGGAAGAGGAGGTAGCCGAACGCGATCCCAAACCCAAGGGCGACCCCCAACCCGGGAAGGAGGGCCCGCCGCACTGGCCATCGCCTCCGCCCGGAGTATAATGGTTGGGCTTGGGGGTGACCGGTCTCGACGGGAACACCAAGGTTAGGCAGCAAGCGGAGGTCCGCCTCCTCCTAAAACCGGCGGAACGGCAAACAAATGCCGACTACGCAACTGTTCCTGCTTACGCTTTGAACTAGGCGTAAGCCGTCCGCGGCGCCCCCGCCCGCGGGGTGCTGTGGGGCGTGGACAAGGCGGGCTAGCCTGGGCAGCTGGCCTTGGGCTGCTTGGGTGAACCCTTAACGAGGCTGGGGGCCGAGCGATCCCGCCCGTGGGAGCGCGAGGCCCAAGATGAAAAACGCGGGCTAAGCTTGTAGAAGCCGAAGCCGAGGGGTTTTCGGACGGGGGTTCAACTCCCCCCACCTCCACCAGCGGGCGGCGTAGCCAAGCGGCAAAGGCGAGGGACTGCAAATCCCTTATTCCCCGGTTCAAATCCGGGCGCCGCCTCCACGGTTTGGGTGGTTAGCTCAGCTTGGGAGAGCACGCGCTTGACGTGCGCGGGGTCGCAGGTTCAACTCCTGCACCACCCACCAGGTGCCCCTATCGTCGCCTCCGTTTTCCCAACTCCAGCAGCTGAACCAACTGGGCCGTGGTGAAGATCTTCACGCCGAGACCCTCAAAGTCGCGGTCGTTCGTCCAGAGGGGCGCCTTGAGCTTCAGAGCCAGCGCGAGAAGGTCAACATCCTCGGGATCCCGCTCCCCAATCAGCGCTCGGGCTTGGGCCACCTTCCCCGCGTAGAAAGTGTGGGGATAGGCCGTGATCGGAAGGAGGCGCAGTGCGCCCAGGACGGTCTCCAAAGGGATTTCCGCTTTATCGGCGAGGGTGGGCAGGTAGTATAGGAC
>JAOACA010000012.1:0-11393 GCA_026418075.1 Candidatus Bipolaricaulota bacterium
GGGACGCCACCCCACTGGCGTTGACTCCCCCGCCGACGTGGACCTCGGCTGCAACCCTCCCGACCCAAGCCCCGACGCCACCGGCTGGGCGAGGGCCCACGACCCCTGCGACCCCGTGCCTCGGGTCACTTACACCGACAGGGTGTCCACCACCGGCTGCCGGGTGGTGATCGAGCGCATCTGGCAGGCCACGGACGCCTGCGGGAACGCCGCCCCGCCCAAGACCCAGCGGATCACGTACGTGCAGGACACCACCCCGCCGATCCTCACCGTCCCCCCCGACGCGACGGTGGAGTGCCACCAGGTCCCGCCCGTTGGGGCGGCCACAGCCACGGACTCCTGCGACCCCACCCCGAGGGCCGAGTACCTGGGCGAGGAGCGGATGGGCGGCCCTTGCCCCTTCACCTACACCCTCGTCCGGACCTGGCGGGCCACCGACGCCTGTGGGAACAAAGCCGAGAAACGCCAGACGATCACAGTCCGGGACGCCACCCCACTGGCGTTGACTCCCCCGCCCGACGTGGACCTCGGCTGCAATCCCACCGCTACCGGCCCCGACGCGACCGGCTGGGCGACGGCCGAGGATACCTGCGATCCCGCACCTCAGCTGACCTACACCGACAGGGTGTCCACCACCGGCTGTCGCGTCACGATCGAGCGGACCTGGCGGGCCCAAGATGCCTGCGGAAACGCGGCGGCACCGAGGGCCCAGCAGATCACCTACACCGCGGACACCACCCCGCCCACGATCACCTGCCCGGGGACGATCACCGTCTCCACCTGCTTCCCGCCAGGGTTCTGGCTATGGGTCCCATATGGGATCACGGCAAGCGACGCCTGCGGGACCGCCACCCTCGTCTGCGACCGGCACGGGGACTGGTTCCAGGTGGGGACGACCACGCCGGTGACCGTGACCTGCACCGCCACCGACCCCTGCGGGAACTCCGCCTCCCGGGTCTGCTCGTTCCTCGTCACGGTCCGGGGGAACCAGCCCCCGGCCGCATGGGACGAGGCGGAGAAGGCCCCCACGGGCGTGGTGTGCCTCCCCGTCCCCGCCTTCGACCCCGACGGAGATCCTCTGTGGATCGAGGTGTCCGCGCCCTCCCCGTGCGGGGCGACGTGGGTGGAAGGGAACCGGGTCTGCTACGGGACGTTCGGCTGCGAGGGCGGGCAGATCCCGCCGGGGACGGTGGCCCGCTTCTTGTTCCGGGTGACCGACCCCTGCGGGGCGAGCGCCTCGGGCTGGGTGTACGTGCGGATCACCTGCGAGATCTGCCCGACCTCCGTCCCACCGGAGGGGAAGCCATGAGGGCGGCGCTGCTCGTCCTCGTCCTGGGCGGGGTGGCGTTCGCCTCCCCGCCCTCCCTCCTCCTCGAGGGAAGGCTCGCCTGGACCCTGCCTGCGGCTACGCCAACGCTGAGCTCGACCGTAGGCCTGAGGTGGACCCTCGCCGGTTGGGAGTGGGTGGGGAAGGCGGAGTTTGCGGCCGGGACGTGGACAACCTCGACCTTCAGCGGGACGGGGAAACTCGGGGAGATCGAGCTCTCGCCCACGCTCTCCTTGGATCCCCAAGGGCCAGGGTTCAGGGCCCTCACCGTCCCGGGGAAGCTCGACCTCCTCGGCCTTCCGGCCGAGGTGGTCGTTCGGCTCGAGGGGAAGGGCCTCGGGTGGGGCCTGGCCTTCCGGGGCCCTAAGGACGGGCTCGTGGAGGAGGTCCGGCTCCGATTCAACCTGAAGCGGTTCCTGGACGAAGTCGCCAGCGACACGTTCGCCCCGGGCTTCTCGTCGGGGGAAGTCCGGTTTCGGGTGGCCCTCCCCTGCTGCGTGGACCGGCTGCGGGGCTGGTTTGTCTTCACCAAGGCCGGGTTCTCCGAGCTTGGCTTGAGCTTCCCCCTCCCGTTCCCCCCCGAGACCGGGCTCCTCGCCTCGGGGGTGGTCCGGCTCTCGGTGGACAAGAAGAGCCTCTCGGTCGGGCCAGGGATGATCTACCACCTCCCCCCGTGCGTGGAGGCGTTCCTGGCCCTCGACTGGGACTCCTCCACCGGGACGATCCGGGGGATCAAGGTCTACGCCGTGGGGTTCCGCTGCCGGCTTGGGGAGTTCACGGTCCGGGGGCTCACCACCTTCGAACCCATCGGGCTGGTCAAAGCACCGTACCGGGAAGCCCTGGGGATCACCTGGGAGGGCGGAGGGTGCTTGGGGCCGGCGAAGTTCACCTCCACCCTCTACTTCGGGGACGGGGGGATGTTCGGCCTGGGGGAGGTGGAGCTCGGGGCAGAGATCGCCCTGGGGCAGGGGCTCGCCCTCGGGCTTGGAGCGGAGCTCCCTGCGGCTGGCTCCCCCCGGCTCACCCTGCGCTGGCGGGCGTCGCTCTAGAGCCAGGGGAGGAGAACGGCGTCGGTTAGATTGTCGGGAGGGCCGATGAACCGGATGATCCCCTGCCGGTCGAGGAGGACCGTCCGGGGAATGGCGTCGATCCCAAAGAGACGAGCCACGGCCCGGGCCTCGGAAAACGGAGCCCACAGGTGCACGAACCCCTGCAACCCCCGAGCCTCAATGAACCGCACCGCGTCCTCCTTCCGGTAGTCAAGGCTCACCGCCACCACCTTCAGACCCCACGGGGCGTACTTCTGGCGGAGGGCCTCGATCCTGGGAGCCGAGGCCTGGCACGGTTTGCACCAGCTCGCCCAGAAGTCGAGGAGCACCGGGCAGCCACGGAACGAGGAGAGGGACACCGGGTTCCCCCCGAGGTCGGGGAGCACGAAGTCCGGGGCCCGCTGCCCGACCCCTCCCCCCACGGGGACGTCGGGGGGAGCGGCCGGGGAGCAGGGGGGAACCGCCCCTTGGCCGAGGGAGAGGACGAAACCGGCAACGACGGCGAGGGCCGTGAACCCCAGCGATGCCATGGCCCAACGCTACCCAAGCCGGGATGGAGATCCAAGGGAGAACGGGCGGAGACCCCGTAGATCCCCGCCCGGTTGAGGGGTAAGCCTTTCCCCGTCAGAATCGGGCGACCGGAGGGATGGGTGAGCGGCCGAAACCGCCGGTCTTGAAAACCGGTGAGCCGCAAGGCTCCGTGGGTTCAAATCCCACTCCCTCCGCCCGGAGAAGAGGTGCCCATCCGCGCTGCCCTCGTGGACCTCGACGGTACGATCTGGGACAACCCCGTTCGGTTCGCCGCCGTCCGGGAGGCCCTCGGCCTCCCGTTGGACGGCCGGCCGATCCTCCACGGGATCAGGGAGCTCCCCCAAGAGGACCAGCCGCGGGCCCTCGCCCTCCTGGCGGCCCACGAGCAGGAGGGCGTCACCCGGGGAACCCTCCGCCCCGGGGCCGAAGACCTCCTCCGGTTCCTCCGCGCCAAGGGGGTGAAGACGGCCCTGGTGACGAACAACTCCCGGGCGAGCGCGGAGGCCGTCCTCGCCCGCCATCCCCTCCCCTTCGACCTCGTCCTCACCCGGGACGACGGGCCCGTCAAGCCGGACCCCGAGGCGTTCCTCCTCCCCTTGCGGCGGTGGTGCATCCCGCCCCGCGAGGCCCTGGTGCTTGGGGACTCCCACCTCGACCTCCAGGCCGCCCACGGGGCCGGGATCCCCCGCGTGGTCCTCGTTCGGCCCCCAGCCTGGAGCCGGGCCTACTTCCCACCCGGGGCCCCCTTCGTCGAGGTCCCCGACCTTCCCGCAGGCCAGGCCCTCATCGCCCGGCTCCTTAAATGAAGGGGGCGCCCTCCGGCGCCCCCAAACCGTCCCTGTCGGGCGTTCCCTACGCCCAGCCGCGGAGCCGGACCGCCTCCGCCACCCGCTGAACCGACACCAGGTACGCCCCGAGCCGGTTGTGCACCTTGTGCTCCTGGGCCATCTTGTGAACGGCGTGGAACGCGGTCGTCATCTTCCGGTCCAGCCGCTCATGGACCTCGGTCACGTCCCAGTAGTAGTTGTACGCGTTCTGGACCTGCTCGAAGTAGGAGACGGTCACCCCACCGGCGTTGCACAGGAAGTCGGGGATCACGTACACCTTGTTCTTGAAGAGGACCTCGTCCGCCTCGGGGGTGGTGGGCCCGTTGGCAAGCTCGGCCACGATCTTCGCCTTCACCTTTCCCGCGTTGGCGGCCGTGATCTGGTTCTCAAGGGCGGACGGGAACAGGACCACCACATCGAGCTCCAGGAGCTCGGCGTTCGTGATCGCCTTGGCCCCCGGGAACCCCTTCACGGAGCCCGTCTTCTCCTTGTGGGCGATGACCTCCTTGGCGGAGAGCCCCTTGGCGTTGTAGATCCCGCCCTGGGAGTCGGACACGGCGACGACCTTGAGCCCGAGGAGCTCCTCCCCCAGGGTGTGGGCGAACTGGCCGGCGTTCCCGTACCCCTGGATTGCCGCCGTGGCCCCCTTGAGGTCGATCCCCAGGACCTTCCCAGCCTCGCGGACGCAGTACATCCCGCCCCGGGCGGTGGCATCGCCCCGGCCAGCCGAGCCCCCGAGCGGGAGGGGCTTCCCGGTGATCACCCCGGGGGCGCTTGCCCCCACGATCTTCTCGTACTCATCGAGCATCCACGCCATGACCTGGGGGTTCGTGTACACGTCGGGCGCGGGGACGTCCACGTCCGGGGCGATGTAGTGGCCGATCGCCCGGATGTAGCCCCGGGACACCTGCTCCAGCTCCCGGGGGGACATCTCCTTGGGGTTGCACACGACTCCGCCCTTCCCTCCGCCGAGGGGCAAGTCCACCACCGCCGTCTTCCAGGTCATCCACGCGGCGAGGGCCCGCACCGTGTCCGCCGTCTCCTCGGGGTGGAACCGGATCCCCCCCTTGCACGGGCCCCGCGCCCAGTTGTACTGGACCCGGTACCCGGGGAAGACCTTGACCGAGCCGTCGTCCATCCGCACCGGGATCCGGACGTGGAACTCCCGCATCGGCCACCGGAGAAGCTCGTGGAGCCCCGGATCGAGCTCGAGACGCTTCGCTGCCTGATCGAGCTGGCGCTGGGCGATCTCGAACGGGTTAAAGCTTGTCTGCACCGACATCCCTGGTTCCTCCTTTGTGCGCAAGGCGGATTCCCGCTCCGCCCTTGACCAACGGGCAATGGTAGAGGAAGGGCTCTTCCCCTGCCAGGGCCAGGTCCTCCTCCGCGCTCCTGGAGCGGGCAGGGAGGCGCCCCCAACCCGAAGGGGGTTGCGGGTCCCCCCGGCCCCGGCTAACCTTGGCCGCCCGAAGGGAGAACGGAACCCGATGACACCGCTCGTGGACGCTCTTCGCGCTTCCCCCAAGGGTTTTCCCCTTCGCATCCTGTTCAGGCAGGTGAAGCCCATCCCCTCATGAGGACCGCCCCCCCCACGGCCGAGGACCGGACCGCCCTGGCCGCGCTCATCGCCAAGTACCGGGGCAAGCGCGGGGTGGCGATCCCGCTTCTTGCCGACCTCCAGCGCCGGTTCGGCTACCTCCCCCCGTGGGCGGTGGAGGAGGCGGCGCGGGAGCTCGACCTCCCGGCGGCGGAACTGTTCGGCGTGGCCACGTTCTACTCCATGTTCCGCCTCAAACCCTTGGGAAAGCACGTGATCCGCCTCTGCCGAGGGACGGCGTGCCACGTCCAGGGCTCGCTCCGGATCGCTGAAGAACTCCAGCGCCGCCTGAGCGTCGCCGAGGGGGACACGACCGAGGACGGCCTCTTCACCCTCCAGTTCGTGGCGTGTCTGGGGTGCTGCAGCCTGGCCCCGGTGATGATGGTCGGGGAGGACGTCCACGGGCGCCTCTCCCCGGCCAAGGCGGTGGAGGTCCTCGAGGGCTACCGGGCCCGGGCGGGGAAGGGCTAGGATGGGCCAGGAAACCGTGTTCCGGGTCGGGCTCGCCAGCTGCGGGATCGCGAGCGGCTCCGCCCCCGTCTACGAGCGGCTGCAGGCCCTCCTCGCCGGCTGCCCCGACGCCCGCCTCCAGCGGGTGGGGTGCGTGGGCCTCTGCTTCCACGAACCCCTCGTCGAGGTCGAACGGGACGGGGCCCGCTACCTCTACGGGGAGGTTAACCCCGAGCTCGCCGAGCGGATCGTCGCCTTCCACCTTCGGGGAGAGGGGGACGTGGCGGAGCACCTCGTGGCGAGCACCACGGCCGAGGCCCCGGAAAACGAAATGCTCGCCCGCCAGGTCCGGATCGTCCTGCGCAACTGCGGGCTCATCGACCCCGAGCGGATCGAGGACTACCTCGCCCGGGGAGGCTACACCGCCCTCCGCAAGGCGCTGGGGATGAAGCCCGAGGAGGTCATCGCCGAGGTGGAGCGGAGCGGGCTCCGTGGCCGGGGCGGGGCGGGGTTCCCCACCGGGCTCAAGTGGAAGTTCGCCCGCGCCGCGCCGGGAGAGGATAAGTACATCGTCTGCAACGCCGACGAGGGGGACCCGGGGGCGTTCATGGACCGCTCCGTCCTCGAAGGGGACCCCCACTCCGTCCTCGAGGGGATGGTCATTGCCGCGTGGGCCGTGGGCGCAAGCGAAGGCGTGATCTACTGCCGCGCCGAGTACCCCCTGGCCGTCCGCCGCCTGGAGATCGCCATCGCCCAGGCCCGGGAGGCGGGGTACCTCGGGACGAACGTCCTCGGGACCGCCTTCTCGTTTGATGTCCACGTGAAGGAGGGGGCGGGGGCGTTCGTGTGCGGGGAGGAGACGGCGCTGCTGGCTTCGATCGAGGGCCGGCGGGGGATGCCCCGGCCCCGGCCCCCGTTCCCCGCCCAGAAGGGCCTGTGGGGCAAGCCCACGGTGATCAACAACGTGGAGACGTTCGCCAACGTCCCGTGGATCCTCGTCCACGGGGCCGAGGCCTTCGCCCGCTACGGGATCGGGAGGAGCCGGGGGACGAAGGTGTTCGCCCTGGCGGGGAAGGTCCGCAAAGGGGGTCTGGTGGAGGTCCCGATGGGGATGCCCCTCCGGGAGCTCATCCTCGGGATCGGGGGCGGGGTCGGGGAGGGCCGCACGATCAAGGCAGTCCAGATGGGCGGGCCCTCGGGGGGGTGCATCCCCGAGCCGCTCCTGGACACGCCGGTGGACTACGAGTCGATCACCGCCACCGGGGCGATCATGGGCTCGGGCGGGATGGTCGTCCTCGATGACACAAGCTGCATGGTGGACGTGGCGCGGTTCTTCCTCCAGTTCACCCAAGGGGAGTCCTGCGGCAAGTGCCCGTTCTGCCGGATCGGGACGAAGCGGATGCTGGAAATCCTGGAGCGGATCACCCAGGGGAAGGGGACGATGGAGGACCTCGACCGCCTCGCGGAGCTCTCCGTCCAGGTGAAGGACGGGTCGCTGTGCGGGCTGGGGCAGACGGCCCCGAACCCGGTCCTCACCACGCTGCGCTACTTCCGGGACGAGTACGAGGCCCACATCCGGGAGAAGCGCTGCCCGGCCAAGGTGTGCACCGCCCTCATCCACTACCGGATCGATCCCAAGGTGTGCATCGGCTGCACCCTGTGCGCCCGCCAGTGCCCCGTCGGGGCGATCGCCGGCGAGCGGCGGAAGGCCCACGTGATCAGCGACGAGAAGTGCGTCCGCTGCGGGCAGTGCGCCCCGGTGTGCCCGGTGAACGCAATCTCCGTGGAGTCCCCATGAACAAGACGATCCGCGTCCTCCTCAACGGCCAGGAGGCCTACGGCTACCCCGGGCAGACGATCCTCGAGCTGTGCGCCGAGGCGGGGATCGAGGTCCCCACCCTGTGCCACGACCCCCACCTCTCCGTCCACGGGGGCTGCTCCCTGTGCTTGGTGGAGGTGAAGGGGGCCCGGACGTTGGTCCGGGCCTGCGCGACGGAGATCGCGCCGGGGATGGAGATCCAGACCGACACCGAGCGGGTGAAGCTCGCCCGGAAGACGGACCTTGAGCTCCTCCTCTCCGACCACGTCGGGGACTGCCGCCCCCCGTGCACGCTCGCCTGCCCGGCCCGGGGGGACGTCCAGGGGTACGTGAACCTCGCTGCCCAGGGCCGGTACGCCGAGGCCCTGGCCGCCCTCCACGAGAACGTGACCCTCCCCGCCTCGATCGGCCGAGTGTGCCCGGCCCCGTGCGAGGAGGTCTGCCGGCGGAATTTTGTGGACGAGGAGCCGGTCTCGATCCGGGAGATCAAGCGCTTCGTCGGGGACTGGGCCCTTGCCCGGGGCGAGCTTGGGCCGATCCCGGAGATCCGCGAGAACGGGAAAAGCGTGGCCGTGGTCGGGGGCGGGCCGGCCGGCCTGTCCGCCGCGCTCTTCCTCCGCCGCCTCGGCTACCGCGTCACCATCTACGAAAAGGAAGAGCACCTCGGGGGGATGATGCGGTACGGGATCCCCGACTACCGCCTTCCCCCGGCCGTCCTCCAGGCGGAGATCGACTGGATCCTCGCCCACGGGGTCGAGGCCCGGACCGGGACGGCCCTCGGCCGGGACGTCTCCCTGGACGAGCTCCGGGAGGCCCACGACGCCGTGCTCCTCGCCCTCGGGTGCTGGCGGTCCTCGCCCCTCCGGGTCCCGGGGGAGGACCTCCCCGGCGTCCTCCCAGGGATCGGCTTCCTGTACGGGGTGAACACGGGTCGTCCCCCGGAGGTCGGCCGCTGCGTGGCGGTGATCGGGGGCGGGAACACGGCGATGGACGCCGCGCGCTGCGCCCGGCGCCTGGGGGCGGAGAAGGTCACCGTCGTCTACCGCCGGACCCGGGCCGAGATGCCGGCCCAGGACGTCGAGGTCGAGGAGGCCCTCGAGGAGGGGATCGAGTTCCTGTTCCTCGCTGCGCCGAAGGCGATCGAGGGGGAAGGCAGGGTGGAGCGGATCGTCCTGGAGAAGATGGCGCTGGGCGAGCCCGACGCCTCGGGCCGGCGGGCCCCGGTCCCCACCGGGGAGACGTTCACCCTCCCTGTGGACACGGTGATCGCCGCGGTGGGCCAGGCCGTGGACGTCTCCCCGCTCCCGAAGGAGCTCCACGACGGCCGCTGGCTCAAGGTGGACGAGCACTACGCGACGCCCATCCCGGGGGTGTTCGCCTGCGGCGACGTCCGGACCGGGCCGGACATCGCGATCCGGGCGATCGGGGAGGGCCACTGGGCCGCGCTTTCGATCCACCGCTACCTCACGGACGGGACCCCCCGGCGGCCGTACGAGTGCGACGTGGTCCGCAAAGACCTCGGGCCCGAGGACTTCGCCGACCGGCCGCGGATCCCCCGGGAGCACCCCCAGGTGGCCCCCGCCCCAAAGCGCCTCCGCCGCCCGTGGAAGGAGTTCAACCCCGGCCTCACCGAGGACCAGACCCTCCGCGACGCCGCCCGGTGCCTGGAGTGCGGCTGCCCCGACCTCCACGAGTGCAAGCTCCGCCAGTACAGCGTGGAGTACGAAGCGTCCCCGGACCGCTACGCCGGGGAGCACATCGCGCGCCTGGAGGAAGCCAACCCGTTCTACGTCCGGAACATGGACAAGTGCATCCTGTGCGGCCGCTGCGTCCGGGCCTGCGACGAGATCGCCGGGTTCCACGCGATCGACTTCGTCCGCCGCGGGTTCGCCGGGACGATCGGGGCCGAGTACCTCCGGCCGGTGGAGACCTCGGAGTGCACCGGGTGCGGAGCCTGCGTCCAGCTCTGCCCCGTGGGGGCCTTGGTCGAAAAGCGCCTCCCCCGGCGGGTCCACAGCGCCCGCCTCCGGTCCGTTCCGACCCAGTGCGGAGAGTGCCCGGTGGGGTGCGACCTCCTCCTCGAGGTGGAGTCGTTCTCGGGGCGGGTCGTGCGGGCCAGTACGGACCTCGACCTCCCCCGGGGGGTGAGCTTCGGGAACGCCTGCGCCCGGGGGCGCCTTGCCCCCCTCGCCCTGGGGGAGAACCGCCTCCTCCGGCCCCTCCTCCGCCTCGATGGGGAAGCCCGGGAGGTCTCATGGACCGAATTCTTGGGCGCTGTCGCCCCACTCCTCGGGGAGGGGGGGCTCGCGGTCCTCGCCGGGGGCGGCCTCGCCCAGGAGGACTACCGGGCCCTGGAAACCCTGGCGCGGGCCGTTCCGGGGGCGCTCCTCGGGGTGGCCGGGGCCGACGCGTTCCGCCCCCTCCTCGACTTCCTCCGCAACCGGTGGGGCCGGGCTGGGGCCACGGCGACCTTGGGCGAGCTCCGGGAGGCCGACCTCGTCCTCATCTTCGACGGCCGCCTGGAGGAGGAACAGCCGGTCCTCGCCTCCTGGATCCGCCTCGGGATGCGGAAGTCTGGAACGCGGGTCCTCGCCGTGGGCGGGGAGCTCGGCCGGCTGGCCAAGGGGGAAGCCCTCGGGCTCAAGCCCCCGGCCTCGCGGTACCCCGAGGTCCTCGCTGCCCTCCGGGACGGCGTCCAGGGGAAGGATCCTGCCGACCCCGAGCTCCGCCGCGCCGTCGAACTCCTCCGCGGGGCCAGGCGGCCGGTGGCCCTGGTCGGGCCCGCGTTCGCCGCCGACGACGCCCTCGCCTCCGGGGTCCTGGACCTCCTCGAGGCCCTCGGCCACCGGAAGCTCCTCCCCCTGTACCGGGGAACGAACGTGGGAGGGGCAGCGGAGGTGAACGGGGTCCCCTTTGCCCAGGTCCTCCAGGCGGTCCGGGACGGGAAGGTGCGAACCCTCCTTGCGGTGGGCCTCGATCCCCTCGACCACTTCGCGGAGGGGGAGCTCCGCCGGGTGAGGACGGTCCTCCTCCACCCCTGGAGAACCCCCACGACCGAGCTCGCCTGCGCCGCCGCGCCCCTCCCGGCGTGGCCCGAGCGGGAGGGGACGTTCGTCAACCTCGCCGGAGCCGAGCTCCGCTGGCGGCCCGCCGTACCCCCGGCCGGAGACGCCCGGCCCGTCCCGTGGATCGCCGGGGGCCTCCTCCGCCGCCGGCAGCTCATCCCCTAACCTGCCCGCGCCCTTGGAATCAAGACCTCCGTTCAAACACCCCTTGGGATCATGCTTTTTCCCCCCTTCACACCGGGGTCGATTCGTGGTATAGTCGAGGGCTAGACGGGCAAACACCCTCCGACGCGTTCCCTTTCCCTAAAGAGGCGTTCTCGGACTGGAGGCCCAAGGAGCGATCCCATGGAAGTACTGCGGTTTGGCAACGAGGTGCACGAAGAGCAGGACCTCGAGGAGGAGGTCCTGTGGTGGGAGAACGAACGGGAGACCCGGCGCAGCCCGGAGAACCCGATTCGAACCTACTTTGACGAGATCTCCCGCGTCCCCCTCCTCACGAAGGAGGAGGAGGTGGCCCTCGCCCAGCGGGTGGAGGCGGGGGACGAAGAGGCCAAGAAGAAGCTCGCCGAGGCCAACCTCCGGCTTGTGGTCTCCATCGCCAAGAAGTACCGCGGCTGTGGGCTCCCCTTCCTCGACCTCATCCAGGAGGGGAACCTCGGCCTGATGAAGGCCGTCGAGAAGTTCGACTGGCGCAAAGGCTACAAGTTCTCCACCTACGCCACGTGGTG
>JAOACA010000012.1:11401-12800 GCA_026418075.1 Candidatus Bipolaricaulota bacterium
GAAACCTCGGCCTGATGAAGGCCGTCGAGAAGTTCGACTGGCGCAAAGGCTACAAGTTCTCCACCTACGCCACGTGGTGGATCCGCCAGGCGATCCTCCGGGCGATCACGAACCGCTCCCGGACGATCCGCGTCCCGACCCACATCAACGAGCTCATCCGCAAGATCCACCAGGCGGAGCGGGAGCACCTCAAGGAGCACGGGACCGGCCCGAGCCTGGAGGAGCTCGCCGGGGAGCTTGACACCACGGTGGACAACATCGTCAAGGCCAAGAAGACCTCCCAGTACACGGCGTCCCTCGATACCCCAATCGGGTACGAGGACGAGGGGGCGGTGCTGGGGGACTTCATCGAGGACGAGGCCGCGGTCTCCCCGCCCCGGGAGACGTTCAAGGAGCTCCTCCAGCAGGAGCTCCAGAAGGCCCTCAAGGAGAAGCTCACCCCCCGGGAGCGGCGGGTGATCGAGCTCCGCTACGGGCTCGATGGCGGACAGCCCCGGACCCTCGACGACGTGGGGGACATCTTCGGGATCTCCCGGGAGCGGGTGCGGCAGATCCAGAAGGAGGGCTTGGAGAAGCTCCGGGACTCGGCGATGCTCCGGAAGCTGGAGCAGTTCCGGCAGATCCTCGAGGAAGGCTAGGCCGACTTCTTCTTCGAGCGGGTGCCCCGCTTCGGCCTCCGGGCTGGAGCGGGGCGATCTTCTTGGCCCGGGCAGTCGGGGTGGGAGCAGGTGGGCCCGCGGCGGGGGTCCTCGTAGACCACGCCCGCGCGGCAGACTGGGCACACCTCGAGAGGCCGGCCCCCGATCCGGAACGTGCAGTCCGGGTACCGGGAACAAGAGTAGAACGTCCGCCCCTTCCAGCTCCGCTCGACGAGCTCCCCCTCCCGGCAGGTCGGGCAGGGGACCCCGCTCCGGACCGGGCCGGTCTTCCCGCAGCTTGGGCAGAGGAGGTACCGGCCGTACCGGCCGTGGCGGAGGCGCATCGGGGTCCCGCAGGAGGGGCACGGGGCCTCGGGAGCGGCCTCCAGGGCGGCCAGCCCCTCCCCCAGCTCGACCCGGTCCGGGCGGTACCGGTAGGGGACGCCCGGGGGCAGGCTGCGGGTGGTCCGACACTCGGGGTAGCGGGAGCAGCCGAGGTACAGGCTCCCCCGCCACACCCGGACCTCCATCGGGGCCCCGCAGGTGGGGCAAGACACATCCGTCAAGGCCTGGAACGCCTTGCCCCGGCGGGCCAGGGCCTCCTCCACCGTCTGGAGCTTGGGGGCGAACCAGCGGTAGAAGTTGCGGAGGAGCTCGGTCCGCTCAAGCTCCCCTTCCTGGATCCGATCGAGGTCCTCCTCCATCCGGGCGGTGAACCCCTCCTCCACCGTCTCCGGGAAGTAGCGCCGGAGGAGGTCCGT
>JAOACA010000012.1:12996-25906 GCA_026418075.1 Candidatus Bipolaricaulota bacterium
GTCGGGAGGACGGCGCCGGGGGCGAGGTCCTCGGGAAGGGGTGCCCCCTCGTCCTCCAACGGGTCCACCGGGAGGACGAGGGTGAACCCGGGGGAGGCCATGGCGGAGCTGGACGCCCGGAAGGTCCACCTCCCCGCACGGAGAGCCACCTTCCGGCGGAGCCAAATTCCGTCCGCCATCTGGGTCGCGACGAAACGCCGCCAGATGAGGTCGTAGAGCTTCCGCTGGTCGGGGGTGAGGAACGGGGCCACCTCCTCGGGCGTCCGCCGGACGTCGGTCGGCCGGATCGCCTCGTGGGCGTCCTGGGCCCGGCGCTTGTTCCGGAACTGGCGGGGTTTCGGAGAAAGGGCCTTGCCCCCAAACTGCGCCTTGATCCACGCCCGGGCGGCGGCGACCGCCGAATCCGCCACCCGCACCGAGTCCGTCCGCATGTAGGTGATGAGCCCCACGGGCTCCCCCCCGATCTCCACCCCCTCGTAGAGCTCCTGGGCGATCTGCATCGTCCGCTTGGGGGAGAACCCAAGCTCGCCCCCCGCCGCCTGCTGGAGGGTCGAGGTGATGAACGGGGGCGACGGCCGCCGGACGACCTCCTCGGTCGCCACCTCCTCCACGACAAACCGAGCTTTGGGAAGGGATTCCCGGATCTCCTCGACCTCGGCCCGGGCGGTGAGGCGTCCCTCGAGACGAGCGGCAAACGGGGGTACCGTGGGAAACCGGACCTCCACCTCCCAGTACGGCTCGGGGACGAAGTTCTGGATCTCGAGCTCCCGGTCGCAGATGAACCGCAGGGCCACGGACTGGACCCGGCCCGCCGACAGCCCCTCGAACCGCCGGCCGGCCAACACCCGGGAGAGGAGGGGGCTGATCTGGTAGCCCACGAGCCGATCGAGGATCCGCCGCGCCCGCTGGGCCTCGACCTTGGCCAGGTCGATCGGGCCCGGGTGCTCCAGGGCCTCCCGGACGCTCTCGGGGGTGATCTCGTGGAGGAGAACGCGGGCGTAGCGGCCCCCGTCCCCCAGGAGCTCCACGAGGTCGTAGGCGATGGCCTCCCCCTCCCGGTCGGGGTCGGTGGCGAGGTAGATCCGCCGGGCGTCGGCGGTCTTCTTCCGAAGCTCGGCCAGGAGTTTGCGGTCCCGGACCACCCACTTCGGGGCGAAGTCCCGCGCGAGGTCCACCCCAAGCTCCCTCTCCGGGAGGTCCCGGACGTGGCCCCGGGAGGAGAGGACGAGGAACTCCCGGCCGAGGTAGGAGGCGAGGGTGCGGGCCTTCGTGGGGGACTCGACGATGACCACGTGTTTGGGCATGGCTTCGGGCGCGCATTATCGAGGGCCGCGGAGGCGGCCGCAAGGAAAGGGCGAGCCCCGGCCCGTAGGCCGGGGCTCGCGGCTAAGTCGCGACCGGATCAGTACTCCGGCGGAGGCGTCGGGACGCTCTCCTTCTTCTCCTCCTTGATCTCGGCCACCAACGCCTCGGTGGTGATGAGCATTCCCGCAATCGAGGCCGCGTTCTGGAGGGCCGAGCGGGTGACCTTGGTCGGGTCGATGATCCCCGCCTCGAACATGTCCCGGAACTCCCCGGCGACGACGTCGAACCCGATCGCGTCCTTCTCCCGCTTGAGCTGCTCGACGATCACCGCCCCCTCGAACCCGGCGTTCTCCGCCAGCTGCCGGGCCGGGGCCTCGATCGCCCTTCTTCAGGATCTGGACCCCCACCTTCTCGTCGCCCTCGAGCTCCTTCT
This sequence comes from Candidatus Bipolaricaulota bacterium, assembly GCA_026418075.1. Lineage (GTDB taxonomy): Bacteria > Bipolaricaulota > Bipolaricaulia > Bipolaricaulales > Bipolaricaulaceae > Bipolaricaulis. The sequence continues at coordinate 14,735 of JAOACA010000012.1, forward strand.
CGAGCTTGTCAAGGGCCTTGAGGGTCCGGAGGAGGGCCACCCCACCGCCGGGGAGGATCCCCTCCTCCACCGCGGCCCGGGTCGCCTCGAGGGCGTCCTCAAACCGGTGCTTCTTCTCCTCCAGCTCCGTCTCCGTGGCCGCCCCGACCTTGATCACCGCGACCCCGCCGGCGAGCTTCGCCTTCCGCTCCTCGAGCTTCTCCCGGTCGTAGTCGCTGTCGGTGGTCTTGATCTGCTCCTCGATCTGCTCGATCCGGGCCTTGATCGCCTCGGGGTTCCCCTTGCCCCCGATGATCGTCGTGTCCTCGTGGTCCACCCGGACCCGCTCGGCGCGGCCGAGCATGTCGAGGGTCGTGTTCTTGATCTCCATCCCCGCGTCCTCGGCCACGACGACGCCGCCGGTGAGGATCGCGATGTCCTCGAGCATCGCCTTCCGGCGATCGCCAAACCCGGGGGCCTTGACCGCGCAGGAGATGAGGGTCCCCTTGAGCTTGTTGAGGACGAGGGTGGAGAGGGCCTCGCCGGTGACGTCTTTGGCGATCACGAGGAGGGGCTTCCCCGTCTGGGCCACCTTCTCCAGAAGCGGGATCATCTCCATCGCGTTCTTGAGCTCCCGGTCGGTGATGAGGATGTAGGGGTTCTCGAGCTCGACCTCCATCTTCTTGGGGTTGGTGACGAAGTAGGGGGAGATGTACTCCCGGTCGAACTGCATCCCCTCGACGACCTCGTAGTAGGTCTCGATCGTGTCGGAGTCCTCGACGGTGATGACCCCGGCCTCCCCGACCTCCTCCATCGCGTCGGCGATCACCCGGCCGATCTCCGGGTCGTGGGCGGTGATCGAGGCCACCTGGGCCGTCTCGGCCTTGGTGGAGAGCTTCCGGGACATCTTCTTGAGCTCCTCGGTCACCACCTTCACGCCCTTCTCCATCCCGCGCTTGAGGGCCATCGGGTTGGAGCCGGCGGCGACCATCTTGAACCCCTCCTTGAGGAGGGCGTGGGCGAGGATCGTGGCCGTGGTCGTCCCGTCGCCAGCCACGTCGTTCGTCTTGGAGGCGACCTCCTTCACGAGCTGGGCCCCCATGTTCTCAAACGGGTCCTTGTACTCCTGCTCCTCGGCGATGGTGACCCCGTCGTTCACGATGTCCGGGGACCCGAACTTCTTCTCGATCCCCACGTTGCGGCCGCGGGGGCCCAGGGTGACCCGGACCACGCTCGCCAGCTTGTCCACCCCCGATAGGATCTTCCGCCGCGCCTCTTCTCCGAAGATGACTTCCTTGGCTGCCATGGTCTCCTCCCTAGCTCTCGATCACGGCCAGAACGTCGGTCGTCTTCACGAGGAGGTGCTTCTCCTCGCCAATGGTGATCTCCGTGCCCGAGTAGGCGGCGATGAGCACCGTGTCGCCGACCTTCACCTCGAACTTCTCCCCGGTCCCGAGGGCGACCACCTTGCCGCGGATCGCCTTCTCATCCCGCACCGACTCGGGGAGGACAATGCCGCCGGCCGTCCGGCGCTCTTCCTCCTCGATCTTCTTGACGAGGATCCGATTCCCCAAAGGTCGTACCTTCATGGACACCTCCTTGGCGTTGGTTTGGCACTCAGGGGTAAAGCCTGCTAAGCTGCGGCGATTGTACCCCTTCCCCCCGTCAGGTCAAGGTGGGAACCGGTTCGCGGTTGGGGTAGAGTCCGGTGTGCCTGGAGGAGACGTTCACCTGGCCGTGGAGATGGGGACCCTGCCCGCGTGGGTTCTGGCCGGGGCGGCCCTGGGGGCGGGGCGGGGGAGCCTCATCTGGTTTTCCGGGGCCTACGTGGGGGCGAGCCTGTTCCTCTCTCCGGATCTCGATCTAGCCACGAGCCGGGCCGCCCGGCGGTGGCGGGGGGCGCGGATCCTCTGGCGCCCCTACGCGGCCCTCTTCCGCCACCGGGGGATCTCCCACTCGCCCTTCCTCGGGCCCCTCACCCGGCTCGTCTACCTCGGGCTCCTGGGGGGCATCGGGTGGGCGATCCTCCACCGGTTGGCCGGGGTCCCCTTCCCCCGCGCGTTTCCGACGGACTCCCTGATTCCGGTGCTGGCGGGCCTCTACCTCCCCCAGCTCCTCCACGTCGCCCTGGACCGCCTGGTCTCCACGGAGAAGCGGAGCCGGTAGGGTCCAGGCGCTTGTCGCTCCCCCGGCGGGCGGGTATAACCGGCCACGCGAGGAGGAACGGAATGGGGATTTCCATTGGCGACATCACCCGGGGGATGACCCTCATCCTTGACGGGGAGCTGTACGAGGTGACGGAGTTTGAGCACGTCAAGCTCGGCCGGGGCGGGGCATTCGTCCGGGCCAAGGTCCGGGACCTCCGGACGGGCCGCGTGGTCTCCAAAACCCTCAAGGACTCCGACAACCTCGAGGTGGCCTACCTTGAGACGCGAACCCTCCAGTACCTCTACCAGGCCGGAGGAAAGTACGCGTTCATGGACAAGGAGACGTTTGAGGAGCACGAGCTCTCGGCCGAAGCGGTCGAACCGTTCAAGGGCTACCTCCTCGAGGGGCTGGAGTTCAGCGGGCTGTTCCACCGGGGCCAGCTGGTGAAGGTGGTCCCCCCGAACTTCGTGGACCTCCGGGTGGTGGACACGCCGCCGGGGATCCGGGGCGACACGGCCACGGGGGGGGAGAAGCCCGCAACCCTGGAGACGGGGCTGGTGGTCAAGGTCCCCCTGTTCGTGGGGGTAGGCGAGGTGATCCGGGTGGACACCCGGACCGGGGCGTACGTGGAGCGGGTGGGGTAGGGTTGGCGGAGCAGCACTGGCGGGTGCCGCAGCCGTTGGGGATGGTGGTGGTCCGGCAGGAGGTGCTGTCGGCCATCGCCTCCCGGGCGGTGGAGGGGGTGGAGGGGGTGCGTCCCCTCCGGGGCGGGGGGATCCTCGGGGTGCTCTCCGGAGGGGAGGAGGGGGTCCAGGTCTCGGTTCAAGGGGCGACCGCCGACGTCGATCTCCGCATCGCCGTGGTCCGCGGCTACTCCGTCCACCAGGTGGCCCAGGCCGTCCAGCGGCGGGTCCGGGAGGACCTGGAGGAACTGGCGGGGATCCGGGTGGGCAAGGTGGACGTCCACGTCCGGCAGGTGGTCCCGCCGGAGGAGGTGCTCATGCTCGACGAGGGAGGGGACGATGGCGAGGGATGAGGAGACCCTGGAGAGCCCCGCGGAGGGGCAGATCTCCATCTCCCGGGACGTCATCGCCACCATCGCCGGGCTGGCGGCGGGGGACGTGGACGGGGTCGCCCCTCCGAGGGGGGGAGCGATGCCCCGGGGGGACGCGGTGCGGCGGCTGGTGGACGTGGAGCTCTCCGAGGGCCGGGTGCGGCTGACCCTGCGGGTGGGGGTCCTCTATGGCCACCGGGTCCAGGAGGTCTCCCAGCGGCTTCAGACCCTGGTCAAGGAGGAGGTGGAGCGGATGACCGCGCTCCCGGTGGACGAGGTCAACGTGGAGGTGGTGCGGGTGGTGTTCCCGGAGGACGGCCGGCGGAAGGGGAGGCCGGCATGATCGGGTTCCTGCTGGGAGTTGGAGCGATCTCCCTCCTCCTGGCGGGGGGGGCGATGGCGGCTGCGGTGGTGGCCCTTTCCTCGGGTTCCCTGGAGCTTTCCATCCCCGGGGGGACGCCCCTTGCCTCCACCGCGGTCCAGGTGATCCTCGGGCTGTGGGCCGCCACGTGCGTGGGGGCCGCGGGGGTGTTCGCCCGCCTGGCCCGCCAGCACCTCGCCGTCCGCCGCGCCCTCCGCAAGCCCGGACCCAAGGGGATGATCCTCATCACCGCCGACACGATCCGGGAGATGGCCGGGGTCCTCCTCCGGGAGGAGCTGGGCGTCCACAAGTTCCGGGTCCAGCTCCGGCCGATGGGCGAGGGCCTCGCCCTCCAGGTCCTCCTCCGCCTCCCCCCTGGGGAGGAGCTCCCCGCCCTCGCCGAGCGCCTGCAAAACCTCCTCGCCCAGGAGATCTCGGCCAAGACCGGGCTGGCGGTCCCCGAGGTGCGGATGATCGTCGAGGGGACGGCCCGCCCGGGCGGCCGCTAGCGCCGTGCGCCGCCGCGCCCGGGAAGCCGTGCTGCGGTCCCTGTACCGCCACGAGTACCTCCCCCCCTCCCCCGACGACCTCCAGGACGAACCCCTCCTCCCCGAGGAGAAGGCCTTCGCCCAGACGCTCCTTTCCGGGGTCCACGACCACCGGGACGTCATCGACCCCCTCATCGACCGCCGGGCCCGGGGGTGGGGGCTGGACCGGCTCCCCCTCGTGGACCGAAACATCCTCCGCCTGGCCCTGTACGAGCTCCTGTTCACCGACACCCCCCCCGAGGTCGTGATCGACGAGGCGGTGGAGCTCGCCAAGGCCTACGGAACGGAGCACGCCCCGGCCGTCGTCAACGGAATCCTCGATCGGGTATGGAAGGAGGGCGATGCCCAGCGCGCGGTGGGCTGACCTCCACCTCCACACCCGGTGGTCGGACGGGACTCTGGACCTCGCTGGGGTGGTGGAGCGGGCCCGCGCAACCGGCCTTGCCGCGATTGCCATCACCGACCACGACACGATCGGCCCCGAGCTCCGCGCTCCGGTGGCCGTGGTGAACGGGGTCGAGGTCATCTGCGGGGTCGAGGTGAAGGCCGAGGTGGCCGGGGAGCGGGGGGAGATCCTCGGTTACTTCCTCGCCCCCGGGCACCCGGCCCTGGAGGAGCTGTTCGGCTGGATGGCCGCGGAGCGGCGGAGGCGGATGGAGGCGATGGTTGCCCGCTGCCGGGAGGTCCTGGGGGTGGAGATCGAGCTCGGGGAGGTGGCGGCGTCGGCCGCGGGGACGGTGGGGCGGCCGCACCTCGCGGCGTACCTCGTCCGCCGGGGGTTGGCCCAAAGCTTCGAGGACGCCTTCAGCCGGTTCCTCGCCCGGGGGGCCCCCTGCTACGTCCCCCTCCCCCGCCCCCCCAGCCGAGCGGTCATCGCCGCGATCCGCGCCGCCGGCGGGGTCGCTGCCCTCGCCCACCCCTGCTTCCTCCCCATCCCCGACTGGGAGGAGGTCCTCACCGCACTGGTCGGGGAGGGCCTCGCCGCGGTGGAGGTCGTCTACCCCTACGAGACCTCCCGCCAGCCCCGCCACGCCGACCCCGGGGAGATCGCCCGGCTCGTGGAAAAGCTCGACCTCGTCCCCACCGGGGGCTCGGATGACCACGGCCCGGGGTCGGTCAAGGACGCCCTCGGGGCGGCGCGGGTCCCCTACGCGGTCGTGGAGCGGTTGCGGGCGCTGGCCCCCTCGGTCAGATGACGGAGGGCCACCAGGGCCACCTCGAGCTGGTCGTCCGTGGGCTCTCGGGTCGTTAGGCGCTGGAGGAGGAGGCCGGGGAGGATAAGGGGCCGGAGCCACCACGCCCGGGGCCTCCGCCCCGCCAGGCGCAGAAGCTCGTAGGTGATCCCCGCCACCACAGGGAGGAGCAGGATCCGCACCAGAAGCCGCACCTCAAGGTTCGGGGTGGGAACCAGGGAGAAGACGAGGATCGCCACGAGGACGAAGAGGAGGAGAAAGCTCGTCCCGCACCGGGGGTGGACCGGGCTCCGCCCCCGCGCCCGCTCCAGGGACGCCTCCCCGTCCTCGTGGGCGTGGACGACCTTGTGCTCGGCCCCGTGGTACTGGAACACCCGCCGGACATCCGGGAGGAGGGAGATCGCCCCAAGGTAGGCGAGGAAGAGGACGACGCGGATCCCCCCCTCCGCGAGGCTGAACAGGACACGGTTCCCAATCCCGAGGAACCCAGCGAGGTACGCCGGCAGGAGCATGAACCCGCCCACGACGAACAGAACGGCCAGGCCCACCACCGCGATCCCCTCCCACCGCGACCCGGAGGCCTCCTCCGGGTAGGCGAGCTCCGCCGAGCGCTGGAGGGCGGCCCAGCCCAAGGAGAGCATCTGGGCCAAGCGCAGGGCCCCACGGACGAAGGGCACCCTCTCCCACCGGGGAACGGAAAGCCGCGGGGGCAGGTCCTCCACGGCGATGTCTCCGGAAGGGGTGCGGACGGCAAGGACCACCCGGTCCCCGTCCTGAAGCATCACCCCCTCGAGGACCGCCTGGCCGCCGATGGGCATCAGCGCTTCTTGGCCGGCTTGCGGGCGGGCTTCTTCTCCTCGGGGGTCTTCTTGGGGGCCTCTTGCCAGTTCCCGTACTTGCGGGCAAACCGCTCCACCCGCCCCTCGGCGTCCACAAGGCGGGTCTCTCCGGTGAAGAACGGGTGGCAGCGGGAGCAGACGTCCACGTGGAGCTCCTTCTTCGTGGACAGGGTCTGGAACTCCGCCCCGCAGCTGCAGCGGATGACCGCCGGATAGACCTGGGGATGGATTCCTTGTTTCATCGCTTCACCGCTTGGAGTACTGTTCCTTTTTCCGGGCCTTGCGGTGGCCGTACTTCTTCCGTTCCACCGCCCGGGCGTCCCGGGTGAGGAGCCCCGCGTCCTTGAGGGGTTTTTTGAACTCGGGGGTCATCGCAACGAGGGCCCGGGCGATGCCCAACCGGAGGGCCTCGAGCTGTCCGGTGGGGCCTCCCCCCTCCACCCGGGCCCGCACCGCGTACCGGCCCAGCGTCCCCGTGGCGTAGAACGGGGCGAGGAGGTGGCGGTTGAGGTGGTCCCCGGTGAACGCGAAGGCGGCGAAGTAGGCCTCGGCCGGACGGCCGTTGACGAGGATCCGGCCGTCGCCCTCCGCCAGCCACACCCGGGCCACGGCCTCCTTCCGCCGGCCCACGCCGTGGAAGCCCTGCCCCAGGCCCCCGGCTCGGCGGGTCGTCTCAGCTACCTGCTCCAACGGGATCTCCTCCTTGAGTGCCGTGGAATTCGGACGGAATCGTACCCGGGATTCGGCGTCCGTCAACCGGGCCCGAGCTGGGCCCGGAGCTCCTCCAGGGACGAGACCCCAAAGTAGGCCAGGAGCGCCGGGGTCACGGTGAGGACCTTCGTCGGCCCCTGGGGCGCGGCGGCGACGAACCCCCGGGCGAGGAGGTCCGCGATGTGCCCGTACGCCCGCTGGCCCCGGATCCGCACCACCTCGGACTGGAGGACCGGGGCGCGGTAGGCGATCACGGCCAGGGTGCGCAGGACCTGCTCGGGGATGTCCCCGTGGGGGGCGAGGGGCCGCACCGCCTCCGCCAGCTCCCCCTTGACCCGGAGGACGTACCCCCCACCTTCCTGGACGAGCTCCACCCCCCGGTCGGGGGCAGCGCACTCGTCGGCCAACGCCTGGAGGAGCCGGGCCACCGCCGCCTCCCCAAGCCCCAGCGCCTCGGCCAGGCGGGCCACGGACAGGGGGCGGTCGGCGACAAACAGTGCCGCCTCAACGAGGGCCTTGGGCTCCATCCCCGACTTCGATCAGGACCTCCCCAAGGAACGCCTCCTGGTGGAGCCGGACCTCCCCCCGGGCGTCGAGGTGGAGGAGCTCCATCAGGCGGGCCACGACCTCCCGGGGGTCGTCCCCGGCCACCGCCCGGAGGGGGACCACCCGCTCCCCGTTCACGAGCGACCGGAGCTTCCGGAGAAGCCGGAGGGCCCGGGCGCTGAACGGCTCTTCTTCTACGTCGAACCCAAGGTCCTCGGGAGCGAAGTCCGCGCCGCGGAGGCGGCGGCGCTGCTCGGCTGCCAGGGCCGCCCGGAGGGCCCGGCCAAGGTCCCCCACCGTGACCCGGCCCCGGGGGAGCCGGCGCAGGGGGAGGCGGAGCTCGGGGGCGATGTAGACCCTCTCCTCCTGGGCCGCCACCTCGGTGGCCACCTCCTCGGCCACCTCGGCCACCGTGGGCGGGGGCCCCCCCCGCCTCACCCAGTCCGACTTCATCCGGAGGAGAACGGAGGAAGCAAGCACCATCCGCCCGGGGACGGCAAACGCCACCTCCCGCTCCGCCACGTACGCCCGGAACCGGCCCACCAAGGCCACGAGGTCCACCCCCCACGGGTCGAGGTCCGCGGTGAGCTCGCGGAACAGGCTCTCCCAGTCCGCCTTCGCCAGCGCCTGGGGCTCAAGAAGCTCAAGCTCGGGCGTGTTCAAGCTCCACCCCCAACACCTCGGACGCCCCGTCCCGGAGGAGGACCCCATAGACCCGGTCCGCGTGCCGGACCACCTCCTCGTTGTGGGAGATCACGATCACCTGCCCCTCCCGGGCGAACTCCCGCAGGAGCCGGGCCAGCCGCTCGGAGTTCGCCTGGTCCAGGGCCGCGTCCACCTCGTCCAGGAAGTAGAACGGGGCCGGCCGCCCCGCGGCCAACGCCAGGACGAACGCGATCGCCACGAGGGTCTTCTCCCCCCCCGACAGCGCGTCGAGGAGCCGCGCCTCCTTCCCCGGCGGCCGGGCCTCGATGAGGAGCCCGGAAGCAACGTTCCCCGGCTCGGCCAGGGCCAGCCGCGCCTCCCCTCCCCCAAACAGGACTTGAAAAAGCCGGTTGAGCTCCTGGGAGACCGCCTGCATCGTCGCTAGGAACTTCTCCCTCTTCTTCGCCTCGATCTCCCCGATGAACCGCTCGATCTCGTGCTTCTCCGCCTCCAGGGTCTCCACCCGGGCCTTGAGGTCCTGGAACTCGGCGAGGAAGGCGTCGTACTCCTCGACCGCCCGGAGGTTGACCGGCCCCAGTTCCCCCAGCCGCCGCTCGGCCTGGCGGAGGCGGGCCTGGAGGACCTCCAGGGACCCGGGTTCGCCCCCGCCCTCGGGCTCGGGGACGTCCCCCATCGCCGCAAGCTCCCCCGCAAGCTCGGCTGCCTCCCGCTCAACCCGGGCGAGGCTCGCCCGCAGCCGCTCGAGCTCCCGGTATGTCTCCCGCCGGCGGTCCCGCAGTCGGTCGAGATCGCTCTCCGCGCTCTCCTCGGCCGCCCGGATTTCGGCCAGGGCCCGGGAGCGCTCGGCCAGGGCCGCCTCGGCCGCGGCCAGCTCCCCCGACAGCTTCTCGATCTCCCCGCGGAGCCGCTTGAGGGCTTCCTCCCGGGACCGGAGCTGGGCCTGCCGGGGGCCGAGGTCCACCCCGGGGCGGCGGGCCGGGGACCCCCCCACGATCGCCCCGCCCCGCTCGAGGAGGTCCCCGTCGGCGGTCACGACCCGCACCCCAAGGACGTCCCGCACCGCCTCGAGGGAGTCGGCAAGGAGGGTGTCCCCCAGGACGTACTCGAGGGCCGGCTTCACCTCGGGCGGGCAGTCCACGAACGCGGCGAGGAACCCCCGGACCCCGGGGAGGCGGGCGGCGGACCGGGCCCTGGGAGAAATCGAGGAGACGGCGAGGCGGTCCAGGGGGAGGAACCGCGCCCGGCCCGCCTTCCTCTCCTTGAGGTGCGCCACGGCCTTGAGGGCGAGGTCCCGGGTCTCGACCACAACGTCGTGGAGGTGGCTGCCGGCCGCGGTGGTCCACGCCACCTCCACCCCCGGCTGGGGGACAACGAGCTGGCCCAAGGTTCCCTTCACCCCAGGCCAGCGGAGGGCGAGGATCGCCTCCACCGCCTGGGGGGGGCGCTCCCCCTGGGTGAGGAGCTCCCGCATGTCCCGGATTGCCTCCTGGAGGGACGCGATCTCCCGCTCGGTGAGCCGGGCCTCGGCCTCCTTGGTGGCCAGTTCCCCCCGCAGCCGCTCCACGGTCCGGACGAGGTCCGCCAGGCCCTCGTCCGCCGGCCGGGAGGAACCCCGGCGCCGCTCCCGGGCCTCGATCTCCCGGTCCAGGCGGTCCACCTCGGCCGAGAGCTCCGCCACCTCCTCCCGGAGCCGCTCCCCTTGGGCCCGGACCTTGTCCAGGGCCGCCTTCCGGCTCTGGAACCTCCGCCAGAGGAGGGTTCGGCTGATCCGGTCCCGCTCCTGGACCAGGGCCTGGTAGGCGAGGGCCGCCTCCCGCTCCCGGTAGAGGGCGGCGAGCCGCTGCCGCCGCTCGGCAAGCAGAATCCGGCTCGTGTTGAGCCGCTCCTTCACCTCCCCCAGCTCCTCGATCGCCTTCGCCTTCCGCTCCTCGTAGGCGGCGATCCCCGCCACCTCGTCGAGGATCTCCCGCCGCTCCTTTGGGGAGCGCTCCAGGACGTCGATCACCATCCCCTGCTCGACGATGTGGTAGCCGTCTCGGTCGATTCCGCCCAGGGAAAGAAGCGCCTCCACGTCCCGGGCCGCAGCCAGGCGCCCCTGGATCCGGTACGTGGAGGAGGTCCGGGTGATCCGGCGGGAGAGGTGGACCTCGTCCCCGGCGTCGGGGAGGAGCTCGGCGAACGTCCCCTGGCGGTTATCCAGGGTGAGGACGACCTCCGCTTCCTCCACCGGCTCCCCCTTCGGGGGGGTGTGGAGGAGGTCTTCGATCCGCTCCGCCCGCAGGGAGCGGGAGCGACGGCCGAGGGCGAAGGTGAGGGCGTCGAGGAGGTTGGACTTCCCCGTCCCGTTTTCGCCAATGATCGCGGTGAACCCGGGGTAGAAGTCGAGGGCCATCCGGCGCCGGAACGACTTGAACCCCTGGACGGTGAGGCGGCGGAGGGCGGTCATCCTCTCCTTCCTCAAGCGCGGGGTTGCCGTTGGCAACCCCGCCCTCGCTCCATGCGTCCTTGATCCTGTCCCATTCCGCCTCCTCGTCGCTAGGCTAGTGTAACGTTCGTTACGCCCAGGGGCAAAGAAAGAAGGGCGTGGCCCCCTCCCCACGCCCTCCCCGCACCCTAGCCGCCGAGGAGCCCAAGGACGAGCCCCGCGATCCCCACAAGGAGGGCCACGATCGCCAGCCCCTGGGCCATCGCCAGCCCATCCTTCAGGCCCTGAACGTCGGTCTGGAGGGTCGCCACCGCTCCCTCGGCTGCGCTCAAGCGGGCCTCGTGGTCCTCGACCTTCGCCTGGAGGGCCCCGATCGTCGTCTTGAGGTCGGCGGTGAACCCCCCGATCGCCTTCTCCAGGTAGGCGATCTTCTCCCGGTTGTTCTCGATCTTGATGTTCAGGGCCTGGACCGCCTGCTCCAGGGCGAGGACCCGCCGCTGGAGGGAGCCGATGTCCTGGGCCTCGAGGGCCGCGATCCGGCCGGCGTGGTCGGAGAGCTGCCGGTTGATGTCGGCAATCGAAGCCTGAAGGGTTAGGATCTGCTGGTTGATCTTTCCGCCCAGGCCCTCGATCTCCGCCTTGAGGGACGCCTCGCAGGCCTCGATCTGGGACTTCAACGCCAGGACCGCCCCTTCCAACGAC
>JAOACA010000012.1:25972-31164 GCA_026418075.1 Candidatus Bipolaricaulota bacterium
ATCGCCGTGGCGAGCTCCTGCCGCGTCCGTTCGAGGGTTTGGGCAAGGGTTGCCAGGCCCGCGGCGAGGTCCTGGTCCGTCTTTTTCAGCCCCTCGGCCACGGCGCGGAGGTCCGCGACCTGGGCCCCCACCTCGGCGAGCTTGCCCGCCAGGGCCGGGACCTCGGCCTGGAGCTCGCGGATCTTGCCTTCGGCCTCCCGAAGCCCGGCGGCCACGGTCCGGTATCGGGCGGCGAGGTCCGCGTCGGCCGCGTTGAGGGTCGCGATCGCTCCCTTGAGTTCGGCGATGAACCCGGCGAAGAACTGGCTCACCTGGTTGAACGCCCGCTCCATCGCGGCGATCTCCTCCTCGGCTGGGGCCAGCTGGAGCCCGCCCTGGGCCAGCGCGACCCCGCCGAAGACCACCGCCCCTGCCACCAGACCTCCGAGAACCCGTTTCATCGTCAACCTCCTTGTGACATCCCGCATCCTGGGCCCAGGGTAGCCCCCGGCCCCCCGCGCCCGTAAGCGCCCCTGGGCGGCCTCGGAGGGGGGTTTGTCATCCCCGCTACAGACACCTGTCCAGAGAACGCGAGGGCGACGGGCAGGCCCCGTCGCCCCAAGCCCCCAGGCACGCGTGCCCGCGGCCTAACGCGACGAGAGGAGCAAGAAGAGGAGCCCTCCCACGGCAAGCGGGACAAGAAAGATCGCGGCCCACATCCTCTGGTGCTCGGCCGCGCACTGGGCCTTGGCCGCGTCGAGGTCCTCCCGGAGCACCGTGACCTCCGCCCGCACCTCGTCGAGCACCGCTGGGAGGTCGTCCACCGCGGTTCGGATCCCCGCCAGGGCGGCCTCCAACCCCTCGATCTTGGCCCGGTTGTTGTCCACACGGACCGCCAGGGCTTCCATGGCCACGGCCAAGGCGGCGATCCGCCGCTCGAGCGACGGGTAGTCGTACCCCTCCAGGGCCGTGACCCGGCCCTCCAGGGCCATGATCGCCGGGACCACCGCCCCCTCGAGCTTCGCGAACCGCCCCCGGAGCTCGTCCAATCCCGCCTTGGTCTGGGCCGCCGCTTCCTCCAGCCCCAGCTTGAGGATGAGGGATGTCCGCTCGAGGGACTTCACCCGCTCCTCCAGCATCGTGAACGAGCCCTTGACCTCGAGGATGAACTCCCGGAAGAACCCCACCACCTGGGCGAACGCCCCCTCGAGCGCGGTCACCTCGGCCGGGGGGACGGGTCGGCTCTCCTGGGCAAGCCCAAGAAAGGCGCCCACAACCAGCACCACCAGAATTCCGCTGAGTACCCGTCTCATCACGCGTGCCTCCTTCGGCGCCACCGGCGCACCACGGGCACCCTAGCCCTTCCCCCCACGAGCCGTCAGGCCCCCCTGGCCATGGGGAGCGGTCGGTTCGTCGCCTCTGGGGCGGACAAAGGTCCCGGCAGCGGAGGGGCCTTGAGGAGCGGCCCTCCCGTCGGTAGAGTTCCGCCCGGTTGCAGTTCAGCTGCACACATCCACGGCAAAAGGAGGAACGATGGGTTGGATGTTGGGGGCTGCGGCCCTCGTGTCGCTCGTCGCGCTGGGGTGGTCGGCCTACGCCACGTACTCCGTCGCCCGCCGGGACGCCGGGTCCCCGCGGATGCGGGAGATCCAAAACTACATCCGCGAGGGGGCGTGGGCGTTCATGGTCGCCGAGGCCAAGGTGATGGCGGTGACGATGCTCGTCGTGGCCGCCGTCCTGTGGGCGGTGTTCTACTGGGAGGTGGCCCTGGCGTTCCTCGTCGGGTCGGGGCTGGCCATGGCCGCGGGGTTCATCGGGATGAACGCCGCCACCTTGGCCAATGCCCGCACCACCCACGCCGTTCGGCGCTCGATCCGGGAGGCCCTCACCGTGGCCTTCACCGGGGGGTCGGTGATGGGGATCGCCGTGGCGGGACTCGCCACCGCGGGCCTCGTGTTCGTGATCTGGCTCTTCCGGAGGGAGTTCAACCCTGGGGAGATCACCATCATCACGAAGACGGTCCTCGGGATCCCGGGGGCGGACGTGAACTTCATCAAGGGGGCCCTCATCGTCTCCGCCTACTCCGCCGGGGCGTCCCTCGTCGCCCTGTTTGACCGGGTAGGCGGCGGGATCTACACCAAGGCCGCGGACATGGCCGCCGACCTCGTGGGCAAGGTCGAGCTCAAGATCCCGGAGGACGACCCCCGCAACCCGGCGGCGATCGCCGACAACGTAGGGGACAACGTGGGCGACGTGGGGGGCCTGGGGGCCGACCTCCTGGAGTCCTTCGTGGGCTCGATCATCGCCGTGATCGTGATCGCCCTCTACGTCTACGTCGGCCGCTCCAACCCCGACATCCAGAGCTTGATCGCCAAGTACGGGATCCCCGACCTCGCGGCCCTGGAGGCGAACTACTGGTGGTTTGTCCTCCTCCCCATCCTGTACGTGGCCGGGGGGATCGTGGCGAGCCTCCTTGCGGTCCTCTACATCCGCGCCTCCCGCCGCACCAAGGACATGCAGCGGATCCTGATGAACGGGTTCACCCTGGCCGCTCTCCTGACCGCCGGCTTCGCCGCCCTGTCCACCGCCCTCTCCCCGTTCAACTTCGTCCCGTTCTACTCCTTGCTTCTGGGGATCGTGAGCGGGGTCCTCATCGGGTTCATCTCCGAGTACTACACCTCGGCCCGCTACCGGCCGACCAAGGAACTCGCCCGGATGTACCAGTCGGGCCCGGCAGTGGGGGTCACGGAGGGGATGGCGGTGGGGATGTCCTCAAGCCTCCTCGTGTGCCTGGTGATCGCCGGGGCGATCATCGTTGCCTACCAGATCGGCGGGCTCCTCGCGGTGGCGTTCGCCGGGATGGGGATGCTCACCTTCGTGGGGATCATGGTGTCCATGGACTCCTACGGCCCGATCGGCGACAACGCGGCGGGGATCGCCACGATGGCCAAGCTCGATCCCCACGTCCGGGAGCAGTGCGACGTCCTCGACTCGATTGGGAACACAACCGCCGCGATCGGCAAGGGCTTCGCCATCGGTTCGGCGGCGTTTGCCGCGATCGGCCTCATCGCCGCCTACCTCTGGTCCGCCGCCGGCAGCGCCACGGAAGTGCACCTCCCCAACGTCCCCCTGGTGAGCCCGGAGGTGGGGGGGCTCGTCATGGCCGGGCTCATCACCGGGGCCATGCTCACCTACGTGTTCTCGGCGATGCTCATCCGGGCCGTGTCGCGGACCGCCGACGTCATGGTCCAGGAGATCCGCCGCCAGTTCCAGGAGAACCCCAAGCTCATGAGCGGGGAGGGGACGCCCGACTACCGGCGGTGCATCACGATCACCGCCCACGGCGGGGTCCGGCGGATGATCGTCCCGTCGCTCCTCGCGGTGATCCTGCCCCTGTTCATCGGGCTCGTGTTCGGCCGCTACACCCTGGCGGGGTTCCTCGTGGGGGCGCTCCTTTCGGCGATCATGCTCGCCATCTTCTGCGGCAACGCCGGCGGGGCGATGGACAACGCCAAAAAGCACGTGGAGGAGGGGCACTTCGGGGGCAAGGGCTCGGAGGCCCACGCCGCCGGGGTTGTCGCCGACACCGTGGGCGACCCCCTCAAGGACACCGTGGGGCCGTCCTTGGACATCCTCATCAAGCTCATGAGCGTGATCTCCCTCCTGTTCGCTTCTCTCTTCCCGGTGGTCCCGTTCTTCATGAGGTAGGAGCGCATGGAGCTCTATGGGAAGCGGGTGGTCCTCCGTCCCCTCGCGGCGGGGGACCGCCCGCTTCTTTCCCGCTGGCTCGCTGATCGGGAGCTCCGGCGGTACACCGCCCGCCGCTCGCCCCGCCAGTTCCCGTCCCGATCTCCAGCGGACCACGAGTTCCTGATCCTCCTCCGGGACGGTTCCCGACCGATCGGAATCTGCGGACTGTTGGGGGTTCGGGAGCGGAGCGCCCAACTGGGGATCCTCCTTGGGGAGAGGGACGCCTGGGGGCACGGGTACGGACCGGAGGCCCTGGGGGTCCTCCTCCGCTACGCCCAAGGTGAGCTCGGCCTGAGCCAGATCTCCCTCTTCGTTCATGCCGACAACGTCCGGGCGATCCGCGCCTACGCGAAGGTGGGGTTCACGATCGAGCGAAGGGTCTCCGTGGGGCGGTGGTTTCTTGGCCGGGGCCGGGAGTTCCTGATCATGACCTGGAACGCCCCCGTGGGGGTGGGGCGGTGATCCGGACCGAGGGCCTCACCCGGCGGTTCGGGGAGCGCACCGCGGTCGAGGGCCTCACCCTCGAGGTGGGGGAGGGGGAGGTCCTGGGGCTGCTGGGGCCCAACGGGGCGGGGAAGACGACGACCGTTCGGATGCTCGCCGGCCTCCTCGCCCCCTCGGCGGGCCGGGCGTGGGTCGCCGGCCACGAGGTAACCCAAAACCCCCAGGCGGTCCGGCCCACGGTGGGGGTCCTCCCCGAGGCCCCCGGCTTCTACAAGCGCCTCTCCGTGGAGCGCAACCTGCGGTACTTTGCCGAGCTGTACGGAGTTCCCGATCCGAGGTCCGCGGTCCAGAGGGTGCTTGCGCGGCTGGGGCTGTGGGACCGGCGGGGGGAGCCCGTGGCCACGCTCTCCAAGGGCCTCCGGCAGCGGCTGGCCCTCGCCCGGGCCCTCGTCCACGAGCCCCAGGTCCTCTTCCTCGACGAGCCGACCTCGGGCCTGGACCCAGAAAGCGCCCGGGAGGTGCGGGAGTTCATCCGGGAGCTCGCGGGCGAGCGGCGGACGATCCTCCTCTGCACCCACAACCTGGTCGAGGCGGAGGAGCTCGCGACCTGGATTGCTGTCCTGCAAACTCGGCTCCTGGCCCTCGACCGCCCCGGGGAGCTCAAGCGGCGACTTTCGGGATCGCGGGTCGTGGTGGAGCTTGGGAACCCCCGGCCGGAGTTCGCGGCCCTCGGGCTCCCCTTCGTCCGGGGGGCGGCCCTGGACGATAAGGTCCTCACCGTGGACGTGGGGGACCCCGAGCGGGACACCCCGGTCCTCGTCCGGAGGCTCGTGGAGCTCGGGGCCGAGATCCGGGCCGTAGCGCGGGCGGAGCGGTCCCTGGAGGAGGTGTACCTCCAGCTCGTGGGGAGGGGCGATGCGCCGGCTTAGGGCCCTCCTCCTCAAGGAGTGGGACGAGCTCCGGAGGATCAAGATGGTCCTCTACGGGGCCCTCGTGCTCCCCCTCCTCATGGGGGGGCT
>JAOACA010000013.1:0-18350 GCA_026418075.1 Candidatus Bipolaricaulota bacterium
GGGAGAGGGCAGTCCTCGTAGGCGTGGGGGAGGAGGTGGGGGGGGACGAAGCGGTGGCGGGGAACCCGGCCGAGGGCGGCCAGGACCCGCGGGTCCCGGATCCCCTGGGCCGCGACTTCCTCGACGAGGACGGCCCGGGCCCGGGCGAGGTCAGCCTCCGACGGCCTCTCCATCCTCCCCGCCGGCCGCAAACGCCGCCAGGGCCTCCCGCGCCCGGGCGAGGTCCTCCGCCGGGACGAGGACCTGAACCTCGGCCAGGCCGTCGGCGGTGACCGGGTACACGGACGGGGGGACGTGGGTCCGGAACTGGACCCGGATCCCTTCCGCCCGCAGGAAGCTCGCCAGGAGCTGGGCTTGGGGCTCGCCGATCACCGTGGTCAGCACTTCCCAGTCGTTCATGGTGCACCTCGCAGGTCGAGCTCGTTGTGGACGAGGGTGATGCACTGGTGCCCCTGGAGGACCAGGGGACCGACGGACACCTTGGGGTACGGGGCGAGGAGCTCCTCCTCCTCGGGGGTGAAGTCCCGGTGGTCGGAGAGGACGAACGCCGGCTGCCGTGGGATCGGCACCCCGCGCAAGGGCTCCCCCCGCTCGTCGAGGACCACGGGCTCGATCCCCTCCCCCTGGAGATGGGCAAGGAGGGCGGCAAGTCCCCCGCTGCGGACGGTGATCCCCGGGGTCGCCTCCCGCTCCGCACCGGGGGGGAGGTCCCGCCCGGCCCGGAGGGCCTCGCGGAGGAGGGCGGCGGTGGACCGCTCGTCGGGGTTGAGGTGCCGCAACCGCGGTCCCCACAAGCTGATCGTGACCTGGTCACGAACCACGAAGTGGAGCGCCACGTCCTTGCGGATCCCGTGGGAGAGGAGGAACGCGTCGCCGGCGGCCCGACACAGGACGTCGATCCTCCCTGCTCCTCCAGGGAGGTCGGAGAGGGAGAACTCCCCGTCCAGGGGCACGGTGTGGCTCACCACCACAAACGTCCGCACGGGCCCATGCTACCCAGGACCGTTTCGGAACGCCAACACAGCTGTTGGACCCGCCGGACAGGGAGGAGTACCATACGGCTCCATGTACCTGATCGTCGTGGGGGCGGGCGGGATTGGGTCCGCCATCGTCGACCTCGCCGTCCGCGATCGCCACAACGTCGCCGTGATTGAGCGGGATCCCAAGCGGGCCGAGGCGATCATGCGCCGCTACGACGTTCTGGTGTTCAACGCCGACGCCGCCTCGGCCGAGGTCCTCCGCGAGGCCGGGGCCGAGCGGGCCGACGCCCTCATCGCCACCACCCACGACGATGCGACGAACCTCATGGTCATCGCCGCTGCCGGGGACCTCGGCGTCCCCACGATCGTCTCCGTCGTCAACAACCCCGAGCACACCGACCTCTTCCGACGGCTGGGGGCCCACGTGATGGAGAACCCCGACGTCATCGTCGCCGGCTACCTCTACCACGCCGCCTGGCACCCCCACGTCCGGGACCTCGTCGCCCTCCCCGGCGGAGCCCAGGTGTTCCGAATCACGATCACCGAGCGGTCGCCCCTGGTCGGCCTCTCCCTCCGCGAGGCAGGGAAGCAGGGCCTGATCCCCGATGGCCTCCTCATCGCCGCGGTGGAGCGGGAGGGGGACCTCGTGATCCCCTCGGGGAGCACGGTCCTCCGGGCCGGGGACAACGTGACCGTGTTCACCAAGGGCCACGTCCCCCAGTCGACCATCGAGGGGCTCACGGGCTAGCGCCGTATGGGCACCAAGGACCTCCGGATCGTCCTCCGGGACGTGGGGCTCGTCGCCCCGGTGGCGGGGGTGATGGCCCTCGTCTCGATCCCGGTGGCCGTCGGGTTCGGGGAGTGGCGCGCCCTGGCCCCCTTGGCCTGGACGGCCCTGGCCGCGTTCGGCCTGGGGCTCCTCCTCTACCTCCCGTTCCGGGGGGCGGGGGAAGCCCGGCTCAAGCACGGGCTGATCGTGGCGGCCTTCGGCTGGCTCGTGGTGGCGGCCTTGGGCGCCCTCCCCTTCCTCCTCCTCTCCCGGTCCACCCCCGGGCTCCCCTACGCCGACCCCGCCAGCGCCTTGTTCGAAAGCGTCTCCGGGTTCACGGGGACCGGGCTCACGATGGCCCTCCGCCCCGACCTCCTCCCAAGGACCCTCCAGTGGTGGCGGTCGTTCACGGAGTGGGTCGGGGGGATGGGGGTGATCGTCCTCATGCTCACCCTCCTCGCCGGCCCGGGGATGACCGCCGCGAACCTGTACTTCGCCGAAGCCCGGGGGGAGAAGATCCACCCCTCGGTTCTGTCCACCGTGCGCACGATGTGGTGGATCTACCTCCTGTACACGTTCCTCGCCGTGGCCGCCCTGTGGGGGGCGGGGATGCCCCTCTGGGACGCCCTCCACCACGGGATGGCGGGGATCGCCACGGGCGGGTTCTCCCTCTGGCCGGAGTCGATCGGCCGCTACCGCTCCCTCGCCGTGGAGCTGGTGATGATCCTCGTCATGGTCGCCGGGGCGGTGAGCTTCGCCGTCCACTACCAGACCCTCCAGCGGGGCCCCCGCCCCCTCGTCCGCGACCCCCAATCCCAGGCCCTGTTCCTCCTCCTCCTCGGGGGAGCGGGGCTCCTGGGAGTTGCGCTCCTCCGCCAGATCGGGCCCGGCCCAGCTTTCCGCCACGGGACGTTCCAGTTCGCCTCCGCCCTCACCTGCACCGGGTTCCAGACCGTGCCCCTCGAGGGGGTCCCCGGCGCGGCCAAGCTCCTCCTCGTGGGCGCGATGGTGATCGGAGGGGCCGCAGGGTCCACCGCCGGGGGAATCAAGCTCGTCCGCCTCCTCCTCCTCCTCCGCGGGGCCGGCTGGCAGCTCCGCCGCCTGACCCGGTCCCCCGACGCCCTCATCCCCCTCCGCCTGGGCTCGGAGACCTGCCCGGAGGCGGTGGCGTACCGCCGAATCGCCGAGGCCGCCGTGCTCGCCACCCTGTGGGTCCTCCTCCTCGGGCTGGGGACCTACGCGCTTTCCCTCCTCGTCCCGGGGACGAGCCTGGGGGACGCCCTGTTCGAGGTCGCCTCGGCCCAGGGGAACGTGGGGCTGTCCGTGGGGATCACCGGTCCAGGGATGCCCACGGGGGCGAAGCTCCTCCTTGCGTTCCACATGTGGGTGGGGCGGCTGGAGATCATCCCCGTCCTGATGCTCCTCCGGGGCCTTGTCGGGAAGGGCTAGATCGTGCCGAAGCTCTTTGGGACCGACGGGGTGCGGGGGGTGGCCGGGGTCGAGCTCACCGCTGACCTCGCCCACCGCCTCGGGCGAGCGGCCGGGACAGCCCTCGGTGCGCGCCGGGCCCTCCTCGCCCGGGACACCCGGCTCTCCGGGCCGGAGCTCGCGGAGGCGTGCGCGGAAGGGCTGGCCGCGGCCGGGGTCGACGTCCACCTCGCGGGAGTCCTCCCCTCCCCCGCCGTCTCCCACCTCGTCCGCCTCCAGGGCTACGACCTTGGGGTCGTGGTCTCCGCCTCCCACAACCCCCCTGGGGACAACGGGATCAAGTTCTACGACCGCGGGGGCCTGAAGCTCTCCCCGGAGGAGGAAGAGCGGGTGGAGGCTCTTCTGGACAAGCTCCCCCCGGCCGGGCGGGAGGGGCGCGTTCAGCCCGCCCCGGGCGCGGCCGAGGCCTACGCCCAGTTCCTTCGGGAAGCCGCCTCCGGGCTTTCCCTCGCCGGGGTCCGGATCGCCCTTGATTGCGCGTTTGGGGCCACGTGGGAGGTCGCCCCGGCGGTGTTCCGAACCCTGGGGGCCGACCCCCTCCTCCTCGGGGCAGAGCCCGACGGGGCGCGGATCAACGCCACCGGAGCCGCGGCCCCGGGTGCCCTCCAGGCGCTGGTCCGAGAGCGCGGGGCCGAGCTCGGGATCGCCTTCGACGGGGACGGGGACCGGGCGATGTTCGTAGCCGGAGGGGGGGAGGTAGTGGAGGGGGACCGGCTCCTCGCCGCCCTGGCTCCCCTCCTCCGGGGGTGGGGGGAGCTCCGCACCCCGGCGGTGGTGTTCACCGTTCTCGCCAACGGCGGCCCTGAGCGCTACCTCCGCACCCGGGGGTTCCGGGTCGTCCGCGTCCCCGTGGGGGACCGGAACGTGTCCTGGGCGATGCGGGAGGGGGGAATCGAGCTCGGGGGCGAGCCGTCGGGCCACTTCGTGTTCGGCCGCTACGCCCCCACCGGGGACGGAATCCTCACCGCCCTCCTCGTCCTCCGGGCCCTCCGCCGCGCGGGGCGGTCCCTCGCCGAGCTCGTCGCCCCGGTCCCCCTCGATCCCCAGGTCCGCGCGGACGTCCCCGTGACGGATCGCGAGGCCGCCTACGCCTCCCTCCGCCGGACCGTGGCCGAAGCCGAAGGGCTCCTCGGGCCGGAGGGGCGGATCGTGGTCCGACCATCAGGGACCCAGCCCCTCATCCGGATCCTCGCCGAGGGACCCGACGAAGAGCTCCTCCGGGAGGCCGTGGCCTTGGTCGTCCAGGCCCTGGAGCCGTTCCGGGCCTAGGGCTTCTCCTCGAACCGGATCCGGAGCTTGGGCTCCCGCACCGCCCGGGCCTCGTCGAGCCTCCGCACCGGGGTCCCGTGAGGGGCCTCCTTCAGGAGCCCGGGGTTCTCCCGCGCCTCGCGGGCGATCGCCCGGAGCGCCTCGGCAAACGCGTCCAGGACCTCCTTGGGCTCGGTCTCGGTGGGCTCGATCATCAGGGCCTCGGGGACGATCAAGGGGAAGTAGATCGTCGGGGGGTGGAACCCGTAGTCCATCAGGCGCTTGGCGATGTCGAACGTCCGGATCCCCTCCCCGAGGCCCGCCCCGGTGAGGACGAACTCGTGCTTCACGAGCCGGTCGTAGGGGAGCCGGTAGACGTCCTGGAGGAGGGCCTTGAGGTAGTTGGCGGCGAGGACCGCCCCGGCCGAGACCGCCCGCATCCCCTCGTCCCCCAAGAGGAGGATGTAGGCCAGGGCCCGCACGGAGACGAGGAAGTTCCCGTGGTAGGGGTGGACCCGGCCGATCGTCTTCGGCCGGTCCCAGTCGAGATCGAAGCGGTCCCCCCTCCGGACGATCCCCGGGACGGGGAGGTAGGGGAGGAGAGTCTCCGAGACGGTGACGGGTCCCGCGCCGGGGCCCCCGCCCCCGTGGGGGGTGGAGAAGGTCTTGTGGAGGTTGATGTGGAAGATGTCGGCCCCCATGTCCCCCGGCCGGGCCCGCCCCAGGTACGCGTTGAGGTTCGCCCCGTCGAAGTAGCACAGGCCCCCCGCCCCATGGACGAGGTCCGTGATCTCGAGGATGTCCTCCTCGAAGATCCCCAGGGTGTTGGGGACGGTGAGCATGATCCCGGCGACGTCCGGCCCCAGGGCCCGCTTGAGGGCCCCAAGGTCCACCATCCCCCGCCGATCCGAGGGGAGGGAGACCACGGAGAACCCGACCATCGCCGCCGAGGCGGGGTTCGTCCCGTGGGCGGAGTCGGGGAGGAGGATCTTCGTCCGCCCCGCCTCCCCCCGGTCCTCGAGCCACCGCTTGAGGAGGAGCATCCCCGTGAGCTCCCCGTGGGCCCCGGCCGCGGGCTGGAGCGTCACCCCCGGCATCCCGGTGATCCCCTTGAGGAGCTCCCCCAGCTCCCACAGGACGGCGAGGGCCCCCTGGCACTCCTCAGGGGGAAGAAGGGGATGGAGCCCGGTGAACCCCGGAAGCCGGGCCAGGTCCTCGTGGAGCTTGGGGTTGTACTTCATCGTGCACGAGCCCAAGGGGTAGAACCCCGTGTCCACCCCGTAGTTCATCCGGGAGAGCTCCGTGTAGTGGCGGACGAGCTCGGGCTGGGAGACCTCGGGGAGACGGAGGGGCGCCCGCCGCCGGAGCGGGGCGGGGATCCGGGAAAGAAGCTCCTCCTCTGATGTAGAAAGGGAGGGCAGGGCGACCGCCTTCCGGCCCGGCGCCCCGCGGTCGTAGA
Source organism: Candidatus Bipolaricaulota bacterium (assembly GCA_026418075.1). Classification (GTDB taxonomy): domain Bacteria; phylum Bipolaricaulota; class Bipolaricaulia; order Bipolaricaulales; family Bipolaricaulaceae; genus Bipolaricaulis. The sequence continues at coordinate 5,945 of JAOACA010000013.1, forward strand.
TCGTGCTCATCGTCCCTCCAGCGCGGACACAAACCGATCGAGCTCCTCCTCGGTCCGCTTCTCGGTTACCGCCACGAGGAACGCGTCCCGGACCCCCAGGGGATGGAGGAACTCCGGGGGGAGGACGGCGATCCCCGCCCGGCGGAGCCTGGCCACGGCCCCCGCCGGGTCCGGGCAGCGGACGGCGAACTCGTGGAAGAACGGCCCGGGGAAGGCGAGGGCGTACCCGGGGATCCGGGCGATCCGCTCGGCGAGGGCGTGGGCCCGCTCGTAGGCGAGGAGGGCCACCCGGCGCAGGCCCCCCGGGCCCAGGGCCGCAAGGTACACCGTGGCCGCCAGGGCGCACAGGGCGGAGTTCGTGCAGATGTTCGAGGTCGCCGCCTCCCGCCGGATGTGCTGCTCCCGGGTCTGGAACGTCATCACGTAGCCCACCTTCCCCTCCGCATCCCGGGTCTCCCCCGACACCCGCCCCGGCATCCGCCGGAGGTGCTCGGTCCGCGTGGCGAAGAACCCCAGAAGCGGCCCGCCAAACGAGAGCGGGTTCCCCAAGACCTGCCCCTCCCCCACGACGACGTCGGCCCCCAACGCCCCCGGAGGTTCGACGACCGCAAGGACGATCGGGTTGGCGTAGGCGACGAGGAACGCCTTCCCCAAGCGCTCCTTGAGCCCGGAGAGGTCCTCAAGGATCCCAAACGCGTTGGGCTGCGGGACGACGAGGGCACAAGCCCCCTCCGGGATCGTGCCCAGGGAGAGCCGGCCGTCGGGTCCGTAGGGGACCTCGTGCAACGCAAGCCCCGCCCCCCAGGCGTAGGTGGCGAGGACCTCCCGGACCGGGGGGGGGAGGGAGCGGGGGACGAGGACAATCTTTTCCCCGGTGGCCCGGGCGGCCATGAGCACCGCTTCGGCCAGGGCGGTGGCCCCGTCGTACATCGAGGCGTTGGCCACCTCCATCCCCGTCAGCTCGCAGATCATCGTCTGGTACTCAAACATCCAGGTGAGGGTCCCCTGGGAGAGCTCGGCCTGGTAGGGGGTGTACGCGGTGAAAAACTCGGACCGGGAAAGGATGTGCCCAACCACGGGCGGGATGTAGTGGTCGTAGAGGCCCCCACCCAAGAAAGGGATCAGCTCCTGACCCGTTGAGCGCCGGGCGAGGTCCGCAAGGTACCGGCCCACCGCAAGCTCGTCCCGGGCGGGGAGCCCCAGGGGCCGGTGCCGCGCCCGGACCGCGGGGGGGATGTCGGAGAAGAGGTCCTCCACGCTCGACGCGCCGATCTTTGCCAGCATCGCCCGGACGTCGTCCGGGGTGTGGGGGAGGTAGGGGTTCACCGGGCTCCTTTCAGAAATTCCTCGTAGGCCGCGGCGTCAAGAAGCTCGCCCACCTCCCCGGGGTCGGCCAGCCGGAGGGTGAAGAGCCACCCCTTGCCGTAGGGATCCTTGTTCACCAGGTCCGGGGAGCCCTCCAACACCGTGTTCACCTCCGCGATCTCTCCGGACAGGGGGGCGAACACCTCCCCCACCGCCTTGACCGACTCCACCGCCGCCACCTTCTCCCCCCGCCGGACCCGCCTTCCCACCGGGGGAAGCTCGACGAACACGATGTCCCCGAGCTGCCCCTGGGCGTGGTGGGTGACCCCCACGGTCGCCCGGTCCCCCTCCAGCCGCACCCACTCGTGGTCCTTCGTGTACCGCAGGTCTTTCGGAATCAACGCCCCTCCTTAGAACGGAACGGCCTTCTCCTCCTTGGCCGGGTCGAAGAACGTGGCCGAGCTCTTGTGGAACATGAGCCGGAACTTCCCCAACGGGCCGTTCCGCTGCTTGGCAATGATGATCTCGGTTTCCGCCACCGGCCCCGTCTGCTCGGGGTCGTCGTAGTAGTCGGGGCGGTAGATGAACACAACAAGGTCAGCGTCCTGCTCGATCGCCCCCGACTCCCGGAGGTCGGAGAGCTGAGGCCGCTTGGACTCCCGCCGCTCCACCGCCCGGTTGAGCTGGGAGCAGGCAATGACCGGGACCTCGAGTTCCCGGGCGAGGGCCTTGAGGGCCCTCGAGATGTAGGCGATCTGCTGTTCCCGAACGTCGGTCTTGATCCCGGCGTCCACGAGCTGGAGGTAGTCCACCACCACGAGATCGATGCCGTCGTAGCGCTTCATCATCTGGCGGGCCTTGGCCTTGATGGAGAGGACGGACGCGGTGGAGGAGTCGTCGATGAGGATCGTTGCCTTGTGGAGCTTTCCCGCGGCTTCGGCGACCAGCCCCCACTTGGCGGGAGGGAGGTAGCCGTTGCGCAGCCGCTGGACGTCCACCTGGGCCTCGGCGGAAAGAAGCCGCTCCAGCACCTGTTCTTTTGTCATCTCCAGGGAGAAGAGGCCCACCTTTTTCCCCTCCCTCACCGCGGCGTGGCGGATGATGTCCAAAGCAAGCGAGGTTTTGCCCGTCCCTGGGCGGCCGGCGATGACGATGAAGTCCGACCGCCGGAGCCCCGAGGTCAAGGCATCAAACTCGGCGAACCCCGTGGACAGGGCCCCCACCGGCCGGCGGTGGGGGTCCTTGTGGACCTCCAGCAAGGTGTCCAGGTGGTCCTCGAGGAAGTCCCGCACGGCGTGGAAGCTCGGGGCGGAGCGGCGTTCGGCGATGGCGAACACCGCCTCCTCGGCCTGGTCCATCACCCGATCCAGGGGAAGGTCCTCTTGGTGGGCGAGCTCGGCCACGCGACCCCCCGCCGCGGCCAGCCACCGCCGCAGGGCCTTCTCCTCCACAATCGAGGCGTAGTGCTCCACCGCCGCGGTGGTCGTCACCCCGCCCACGAGCTCCGCCAGGTAGCTCCGGCCTCCCGCTTTGGCGAGCACCCCCCGTTCCTCGAGGCGGTTGGCCACCGCCACCGGGTCCGGGTGAATCCCCCCCTCGAACAGCTCAAGGATCGTCCGGAACACCAGTTGGTGGGATCGGGCGTAGAAGTGCTCGGGGGTCAGACGATCCACGATGAGGGGGACCACCTCCTCCGGCTCAAGCATCGCCGCCCCGAGGACGAGCTGCTCGGCCTCCGGGTTGTGCAGGGTACGAAGGACGCCCTCTTCCCTCTCCACCACGCGGTGATCTTACCCGTCGCCGGAACGCTCCCGCCAGGGCCGCGTTGTCCCCCGCGGGGAGCGGGGCTATACTTCCGCCCACATCCCAAGCCCACGGGGCGCTAAAAGGAGGAGGTAGGTTGGCACTTCTGTCCATGAAGGACCTCTTGGAGGCGGGGGTCCACTTCGGCCACCGGACCCGGAAGTGGAACCCCAAGATGGCCCGCTTCATCTACACCGAGCGGAAGGGGATCCACATCATCGACCTCGGGAAGACCCTGGAGCTGTTCGAGCGGGCGTACGACTTCGTGCGGGGACAGTCCGCCAAAGGAAAGCCAATCTTGTTCGTGGGGACCAAGCGGCAGGTCCAGCCCACGATCGAGGAGGAGGCCAAGCGCTGCGGCTGCCCGTACGTGAACCAGCGGTGGATCGGCGGGACCCTCACCAACTTCGAGGTCATCCGGCGCCGGGTGCTCCACATGCTGGAGCTGGAGCGCAACTTCGCCGAGGGCAAATACGACCGGCTCCCCCTCAAGGAGCGGATGAAGCTCGAGAAGGAGCTCAACTACCTCCGGCGGAACCTCGATGGGCTGCGGAACCTCGATCGGTTGCCAGGGGCGGTGTACGTGATCGACTCCACGGTGGAGGTCCACGCCGTGCGGGAAGCCAACCTCCTGGGGATCCCGGTCGTCGCCATCTGCGACACGGACGCGGACCCCGACCTCATCGACTACCCGATCCCGGGGAACGACGACGCGATCAAGTCCACCCGCCTCATCACCGCCCGGATCGCCGACGCGGTGATCGAGGGTCGGGAGGGGCTCCAAGGGGAGGCCCCGGCGGAGCCGACCGCCCCAGAGGTCATGCCCCGGCCCGAGCTCATCGAGATCGAGACCGACAGCCACCTCATGGAGATGTGGGAGGAGCTGGCAGAGAAGGAAGGGAAGGACTGATGCCGGAAGTGACCCTAGAGCTCATCAAGCGCCTCCGCGAGGAGACGGGGATTGGGATCGTGGACTGCAAGGAGGCCCTCCTCAAGGCGGGGGGGAACCTCGAGGAGGCCAAGAAGATCCTGCGGATGGAGGGGAAGGAGTTCCTCGCCAGCCAGACCCGGGCCGCCAACGAGGGCCGGGTGGAGGCCTACGTCCACCACTCGGGGAAGGTGGGGGTGCTCCTTGAGGTGAACACCTCCACCGACTTTGCCGCCAACTCCGAGGCGTTCCGGGAGTTCGTCCGGAACTTGGCGATGCAGATCGCGGCCGCGAGGCCCCGCTGGGTGAGGCCCGAGGACGTCCCCCCCGAGGTCCTGGCCGAGGAGCGGGAGGTCCAGCGCAAGCAGGCGGAGAAGGAGGGGAAGCCCCCCCACATCGTGGAAAAGATCGTGGAGGGGCGGCTGGGGAAGTTCTACGAGGAGAACTGCCTCCTCAAGCAGCCCTACGTCCGAGACCCCACCCTCCGGGTGGAGGACCTCCTGGCGGAGCTCGGGGCCAAGCTCGGGGAGCCGGTGGTGATCCGGCGATTCGTCCGGTTCGAGGTGGGCAAGGGGTGAAGCCCCGCTACCGGCGGGTAGTCGTGAAGCTGTCCGGCGAAGTCCTCGCCGGGGACGAAGGCCCCCTGGGAGCAGGGGGCCTTCAGCTGTACGCGGAGGAGCTCCGCCGGGCCCGGGAGGCGGGGGCGGAGCTGGGGGTGGTCGTGGGAGGGGGAAACATCGCCCGGGGGGCGGCCCTGGCCCACCTCCCCCCCGTGGCCGGCCACACGATCGGGATGCTGGCCACGGTCCTCAACGCCCTCGCCCTGCGCGAAGTGCTCGCCCAAGGCGGCGTGCCCTCCCTCCTCCAGTCCGCTCTCCCCGTCCCCGGGGTGGCCGATCCCCTCGACCCGTGGGGGGCCCGGGCGGCCCTCGACCGGGGGGAGGTCGTCCTCTTCGCTGGCGGGACGGGGAACCCGTTTGTGACCACGGACACCGCGGCCGTCGTCCGGGCCCTCGCCGTGGGGGCAGAGGCCGTCCTCAAGGGGTCGAAGGTAGACGGGGTGTACGAGGACGACCCCGCGCGGCATCCCGCCGCCCGCCTCCTCCCCCGGCTCACCCCGGAGGAGTACCTCGCCCGGGGGCTGCGGGTCCTCGACCGAACGGCGGTGACCTTGGCCGGCGAGCACAGGCTCCCCATCGTCGTGTTCAACGCCACCCGCCCCGGGGCCCTCCTCGCCGCCCTGCGGGGCGAGACGGGGTCCCTGATCGCCGCAAAATAGAGGCCCCGCAAGGCGGGGCCTATGGTCCCAAGGGGATTCGAACCCCTGTCTCCGGGATGAGAGCCCGGTATCCTGGACCCCTAGACGATGGGACCGGCGGTCGGGATTATAGGCTCCCTACGGGCCCACCTCCACCTTGTCCGGGTTGAGCACGTACGGGTACGGCCGCCCCGCCGCGTCGAGGAGTTCGGTGATCTCGAGGGTCACCGGGGCCTTGGCGGGGGCGGTGAACTGCGCCGTGAACAGGACCCCCGCGGCGGGAACCTCCCCCGCCATCAGCCCCACCCGGAACGTCACCGCCCCGGCCTTGGGGTCCACGGAGGCCACCCGGTACGGTTTTGCCGCGGTGAGGCTCCCGAAGGTGATCCCGGCCCCGTAGCGGAGGGCTCCGGCGAGTTCCCCCACGGCCCCGCTGTCGGCCCGGAGCTCGATCGTCCCCCGGGTTACGACGGGCGTGAGGCGGACGGCGGTGAGGGCCACGGTGACCCGGCTCGGGGTCACGGTGAACGGGAGCTCGATCCCCGCCCAGTCCACGAGCTTCACGCTGCGGAGCTCGAGGGCGACCTCGACCTTGGGGTCCCCGACCCGGCCCACGACCACCTGGACCGTGACGAGTTTTCCAGCCCGGGCCTGGGCTCGCGACGTTTCCACCTTGAACGTAAGCTCCCCCTTCTCCCGGTCGAGCTTCTCCTCGACGATCCGGTAGGGGCTCTCGGCCACGAGCCGGAGGGACACCTCCTCGAGCTTGAGGGGCGCAGTTGGCGTGTACTTGACCACCCCTTGGAACGTCGCCACCGTCTCCCCGTCGGTGGCGATCTCCACCCGGGAGCCGTCCACCTTGAGGGTGATCTTGGGCTGCCCGAAGAAGATCGCCTTGGCCGGGACGACCTCCTGGACAGCCGAGAACTGGGTGACCGCGGTCGGCCGGGCGAGCCAATCGAACGGAAGCTTCTCCTCGACCTTCACCCGGTGGGCGAGGAGGAGGCTCCCCCCGAGGGGCATCTTCCCACCGAAGGAAAGCGTGGTCTTCACGGCAAACGTGCCCTCGTCCAGGACGAGGATCGGCTTCCCATCGGGGGCAACGAGGTCGAACTTCCCCAGCCCCGTTCCGATCCCGAGGAAGTTCCCCCGGGCGTCGGTGAGCTCCACGCCGGTGACCTGGGTCGAAACCGTGCCCTTGGCCACGAGCTCGAGTCCCTCCACCCGGATCGGGGTCTCGTTCCGGTCCCCATCGGTCAAGGTGAGGGTCGAATAGGCCAAGCTTGCGGGGACCGTGGTGAACACCCGCCCCGCGTCGGGGACGGCCACGGCCACGGTCTCGAACCCCCCAGCCACCACGCGATCGGGAAGCGGGTCGGTGAACGCAAACGTCTTCTCCTGGGGACCGGCGCGCCCCTCCCGCACGGTGACGGCCAGGGTGGGGGCCACGGTAACCGGATCCTTGGGGAGGAACGTGGGCGGCACGGTCACGAACACCTTGATCGGCCCGGGGCGGACCTCCTCCAGGGTGTCGTAGGCGACAAACGCCGGCTCGGGGAGAGTGAACTCGACCCCGGCTGGGACCTCGATCCGGGTCACCCCGTTGTTGATGTCGACGGTCCAGATGAGCTCCCGAGGACCATCCACGCGAACCTTGACCACGTACAGGGGGTGGGTGTTGACGTCGCTGGTGTCCCACACCTCAGCCTCGGCCACGAGGAATACGTCCCCGGGGTTGAGCACGCCCCCCTCGGGACCGGGGAGACCCCGGGCGTCGAAGCTCCCCTCGACAACGAAGGTCTCCGGCACCCCGTCCACAAGCTCGATTTGGCCTCCCTCTCCGCCCTCCGACCACCAGAGGCGGATCCGGGGCTGGATCGTCCGGCCGTGGGCAATCCGGTCCGTCACCTTGACCCAAAGCTCAACCCACATCTCCCCGTCATCGGGAACCATCCGCTCCTCGGCGGGACGGGAGAGGAGGACCTCGGCAACCGGGAACCCTGGCCAGCGCCCGAAGACCCGCTTTTGGCCGGCGACCTCGACCCGAAGCTCCACCCACTCGATCTCGGGGGGGGTCGCCGTCCCGAGGTTGTCGATTTGGATCCGGGTGAAGTACACCGGATCGGGGTTGGCCGCGTCGTTGTCCCGGAGGAGGGCCCGCATGACCAGGCCGCTATCCGTGGGGTTGAACGGGGCGTTCCCGTACCCCAGGTCCCGGTAGTCCTCAAGCTGTCCAAGCGCCGTGGCGCCCAGGAAGACCACACACGCCCACAGGAGAAGCTTCCGCATCGTCGCCTCCTTTTGGCCCTGCCGGGGCGATGATACCCCTAGAACGGCCAGACGAGGGGAACGACGAGGAGGACGACCGCGTAGGAGAGGAGGGTCAGGAGGCCCCCAACCAAGACGTAGTCGGTGAACCGGTACCCGGCGCCGAGGACGAGGGTGTTGGGGGGGGTGGCCACGGGGGTGGCAAAGGCCGCGGCGCAGGTCGTGGCGAGGGCCATGAGCATGGGGTGCGGAGAAACCCCCATCTTCTGGCTCAGGAACAGGGCGATCGGGGCGAGCATCGCCGTGACCGCGGTGTTCGAGGTCACCTGGGTGAGGACGAGGCCCAGGCCGCTTACGGCGGCAAGCACGGTGAACGGGGACACCGAAGGGCCCAGGACCCCGAGGACGAGGTCGGCGAGCATCCGCCCGCCCCCGCTTTTGTCCAGCGCAGCGGCAATCCCCATGGACCCTGCGAGGACGAACACCGTGTTCCAGTCCATCCGCCGGTAGGTCTCCTTGTCCGTGATGCACCCCGTGACGATCACGAGGACCGCCCCGAGCACCGCGGTGAGGCCGGGGGGGATGGCCTCGCTCGCAAACAGGGCCACGCAGAGGAGCATGATCCCCACGGAGAGCCCGACCTTCACGCGGCTTGGGCGGCGGGAGGCCGCCCCGGCGCTCCACGCCTCGGGGAGAACGACCGCCCGGCCCGCGAGGAGCCGCCCCGTCAGGGGGTAGCCCAGAACGAGGGAGTAGACGAGGAGGAGGAGGACAATGGGGGCTCCGACCCAGGCGAACTCGAAGAACCCAAACGGCCGGAGGCCCGCCTTCTCCAGGACCCCCTGGACGATCAAGGGGGGCGTGGACCCAACGAGGGTCAGCATCCCACCGGCGCTGGCGGCAAAGGCAATCGGCATGAGGAGGTTCCCCGGCCGGATCCGGCCTCTTGAAGAGGCAGCCATCCCCGCCACCACGGGGATGAACAGGGCGGTCACCGAGGTGTTGTTGAGGAACGCCGAGAGAAGGGCAGCGGCGAGGATTGCCACCCCAAGGAGCCTCCGCTCGCTCCCTCCCCCCCGCCGGAGGAGGAACTCCCCGAGGAGCTGGGACGCCCCCGTCTCCGCCAGGGCCGCCCCAACCACGATCATTCCCCCCACGAGGAACACCACGTCCGAGGCAAACCCGCTGAAGGCCACGGAGAAGGGGACCACCCCGAGGAGGACCATCGCCACGCACGCCCCGACCGCGGTGACCCCCAACGGGATCCACTCGGTGAAGTAGAGGACGAGGGCCACGCCCACGACCACGAGCGACGTCGGAGCGGGGCTCACCAAGGCCTCCCTGGGTTGGGAATGCTTGGGAAAGGATCAGGAAAGAGGTAGGTCATCGACAATCGCGGTCGGAAGGGTACGCGTCCTCCGCCCGTCCCTCAACACCCGCGGTGAGCTGGAGGTAGAGGCGCTGGGCGGCGGCGGCCTCGGCTTCCTTCTTCGACCGGCCCCGCCCGAGCGCCGTCCCCCCAGGGACGGCCGCCCGAACCACGAACACCTTCCTGTGGTCCGGCCCCTCCTCCTCCACCACCTCGTAGCGGGGAAGGCTCCCGAACCGGGCTTGAGCAAGCTCCTGGAGGAGGGACTTGTAGTCTGGACTCGTCGTCGCGGCCTCCTCCACCGCTCTCCCCAGGAGCGCCTCCACGAGCGGGTAGGCCTTGGCGTAGCCGTGGTGGAGGAAGGCGGCTCCCACGACCGCCTCGAGGGCCGAGGCAAGGACGGACGGGCGCCGCCGGGCACCGCCCTCCTCCGCCCCCTTGCCCAGGCGGAGGAGTTCCCCCAGCCGAAGCCCGGTGGCCACCTCGGCCAACACCGGGCGGGACACGGCCACCGCCCGGAGCTTGGAGAGCTCCCCCTCGTCCCGGTCGGGAAAGCGGCGGAAGGCGAGCTCGGCCACCGCGAGGTCAAGGACAGCGTCCCCGAGGAACTCCAGACGCTCGTTGCTCCTCCCACCCGCCTCGTGGGCGTAGGAGTCGTGGGTCAGAGCCTCCCACAACATCTCGTTCGGGAGGTCCAGCCCCAGCTGGTGGAGGAGGGCAAGAAACGGATGGTTCATGGAGCCCCGGAGGAAAAGCGGACCCGGCGGCCCAGGAGCCGCTCGATCCCCCGGTTGAACCGGGTGGGGAAGGACTCCCGCGGGCTCAGGGGATCCACGAGGACGGTGAAAAGGCCCGCCCGGCGGCCACCGAGGACGTCGGTCAGGAGCTGATCCCCGACGATGGCGGCTTGACCGGGCTCCACCCTGAGCTCCTGGAGCGCCCGCCGGAACCCCCGGCCAAGCGGCTTGCGGGCCCTGGCCACCGCGGAGACCCCCCGCTTGCGCAACGCCTGGAGGAGGGGGTGGCCGGGGGGGAGATCCGCGTTGGTGAGCACAGCAATGCGGAACCCCTGAGCCCGGAGGCGGTCCAGGAGGGACCAGGTGCGGGGGTCGAGCTCCCCCGCCCGCCACGGGCCCAGGGTGTTCTCGAGGTCAAAGAGGATCGCCCGGACCCCGCAGGCGCGGAGCCCGTCGTAGTCCACGGCGTGGACCGACGGCGCCGTCCAATGGGGGTGGATCAGCCACACGGCCCAAGGCGAACTTCGCCGATCCGCACGTAGCGGGAGGCCCGGCGGAGGGTGCGCAGGACCTCCTCTTCTCCCCCAGGCGCGATGTAGAGCTTGAACAGCCGCTTCCCCCCCTCGTCCCGGTACTCCCGCCGGACGTTCGCCAGCCCCTCCCCCGTGGCGAAGACCGCGTCGAGGAAGTGGATCGCCTCGGGGTCGGTGTCGACCCACGCCTCGCGGGCGTCCGGCGGGGGGGTGAGGGCTCGCAGGAGGGCAAACCGGTCAGCCATCGCGGAGGTAGCGGTGGAGGGCGAGCTCGGGATCGCACCCGAGTCTCCGGGCGAGGGCCACCACCTCGAGGAGGACCTCGCCCACGAGCCGCTCGGGATCCCCACCGGGCTTAGGAAGGCGAACGTGCACCCCTACGGGCACAGGGGTGCCGGCGGCCTCCCGGAGCTCCACGTGCTTCGCCGCGGCAATGAGGGCCGGTCGGGGCGGGGACCGAGGGGAACAGGCCTCCTCCCCCTTCAGCTCCTCCCACCGCGCCCGCACTTCCTCCGGCGTCCCCGCCTGGGCGTCCCCGAACACGTGGGGGTGCCGTCGAACGAGCTTCTCCCGCAGGGAATCGGCGACCTCCCCGAGCCCAAACCGCCCCGCCTCGGCCTCGATCTGGGCGTGGAGGAGGACCTGGAGGAGGACGTCCCCCAGCTCCTCCCGCACCGCGTCGGGGGAGCCATCGGTCAGGGCTCCGGCGGCCTCGTACGCCTCCTCGAGGAGGTAGGGGACGAGGCTCCGGTGGGTCTGGGCCCGGTCCCAGGGGCACCCCCCCGGCCCCCGGAGGCGCGCCACCACCGCCAGGAGCGCCTCCAAGGCGGGAACGGGATCCCGGAGGGACCCGCTCATTGCGGCTGGGCCTGGGTCAGCCGACCGAGAAGCGCCCGGACCTCCTCCTTCCGGAACGTGGGGTCGGTCTCCTCGATCCGCTCCAGGTCGTCCACCGCCTGCTGGGTCCGCCCAAGCTCGGCCAACACCTGGGCCCGCTGCCAGAGGAACTCCAGCCCCTGGGGCCCCAGGGGCTTCCCCGTCCCCGCCCGGCCCTCCTCCACCTTCACCATCTGATCGAGGATCGAAAGCTTCTGCTGCGGGGTCCCAGCCTTGGCCAGGGCCTGCCGGTAGTACTCCAGGGCCCGATCGTAGGCCACCTTGGCCAGGTAGCAGTCCCCAAGGCCGATCAACGCGTCGAGGGTCCCGGGGGCCTGGGCGAGGATCGCCTCGTACTGGGCGATCGCCCCGTCGTACTTGTACTGCTCCCGGAAGTAGCCGGCGAGGAGGTACCGGGTGCGGACGTCCTGGGGGTCGAGGTCCACGATCTTGCGGGCAATCGTCTCCTTCAGGCCCACCGCCGCGGCCCGGGTCAGGGCCTGGCGGTACGAGGCGAGGGCCTTGTCCCGATCCCCGAGCTTAAGAAGGGTATCCCCCAGGCCGAGGTGTCCGTCGGCCCGGTACGGGTACACCCTCGTAGCGTCCTCGTACCGCTTCCGGGCGTCCTCCAGCCGACCGGCGGCGAGGTACGCCCCGGCGAGCTTGAGGAGGTGGTCGGCGCTCGGGCTCCGCCGGTAGGCGGCGTCGTAGCGGGCAATCGCCCCAGCGGTGTCCCCCTGGGCGAGGAGGAGGTCGCCCTGGAGGGCGAGGGCGGCCGCGTTGTTGGGTTCCTTGGCGAGGGCTTCTTGGATCCTCCGCCCGGCCTCCCCGAGCTGGCCGTCCTTGAGGAGGGCGAAAGCGAGCTTGAGGAGGAGGGAGACGGTCCCCGGCTGGAGCTCGAGGGCCTTCTGGTAGGCCTCCGCCGCGCTCTTGTAGAGCTCAAGGGCGGTCAGGGCATCCCCCCGGCCGATGTGGGCCGCCACAAAGGTCGGGCGGAGCTCGATCGCCTGGCGGTACTCCCCCTCGGCGGCGAGCCAGTTCCCGGCCTGGCGGTACGCCTCGGCCCGGGCGTAGCGGGCCTCCGCGCTCCCCGGAGCGAGGTTGATGAGCCGGGTGAAGAACGCGTCGTCCCCGGATCCGGACTCGACAAACGCAAGGTACGCCGCGATCGCCTTCTCCTTGTGGGCTGCCTCGTCGGCCTTGAGGCGCCCAAGCTCGGCTTCCTCCTCGGCGGTCCGGCTCGCCTTCCCTTCGAGCTCGGCCCGACGGGCCGCGGCCGCGGCCAGGAGCTCCTCGTGGAGGCGGCCGATGTAGTAGGGGAGGTAGGGG
>JAOACA010000013.1:18445-30179 GCA_026418075.1 Candidatus Bipolaricaulota bacterium
CTCAAGCTCCGCCAGGGCCTTCGCCTTGTCCGTCCCGTAGGCCATCGCCGCGGCGAGGACCGGGTCGAGGGCCGCGACCTTCGCCTTCCCCCGCCGGGCGCTGTACCAGGCGTCCCAGCGCTTCCCCTCCTCTTCACGGACGTAGTCCGCCTTGACCTTGTCCCGGACCTCGGCCAGGGGCGGAACGACGGCGGCCTTCCGCTCGAGAACCTTCACGAGGTGGAAACCCTCGTCGTCGTCGACGAGCTTCACCTGCCCCACCTCGGCCGGCCAGACCGCCTCGGTCACCTTGGCCGAGAACGGGCTCTCCGCCTTGGAAAACCAGTCTGTCTCCCCACCCTTGTCTTTCGTCTTCTCGTCCCGGGAGTGGGTCCGGGCCAGGGCCGCGAAGTCCGCCCCGGCAGCGATCTTCCCCAGGAGCTCGTCGGCGAGCCGCGCCTCCTTCACCAGGATGTGGGCAACCCGGATCTTTTCGGGCTCGGTTTGATACCGCTCCCTGTTCGCCGCGTAGTAGGCGGCAAGGTCGGCCTCAGTCGGCTCGACCGGCCCAACCACCGCCTTGCGGACCGCCTCCGCCCGGAGCTGGGCCTCTTGGGCCTGCGCAAGCTCCTTCTTGAACGCCTCGAGGGTCCGCCCCTGGGCCCGGAGGGCCTCGGCGAGCTCGGCCTCCGTGAGCCCGTACTGGCGGAGAAGGTTTTGGTACTGGGTCGCGGTTGCCTTGTCCACCTCCGCCTTGGCCACCACCACCCGCAGCTCCCGGGCCGCCGCCTGGAGGAGGACCGAGCGGACGATCTCCTCCGCGGCCTGGGCCCGATAGGGAAGGGCCCGCCACGCCCCGTCCGTCCCCTGGAGGAGGGCGTCGAAATCCAGCCCGAAGCGCGCGTAGAGCTGCTTGTAGCTTTCGCGGAGGTCTTGGTAGGCCTGGGCGTACTCCTGGCGGGTGACCTTGCGCCCGTCCACGGTGAGGACGACCTCCTCCGGGCTCCCGCGGGCAGGGGAGGAGCGGGACCGGAGGTAGATCCCCACGCCTCCCCCCACCGCGATCGAGGCCACAAACCCGATGATCAGGATCCAGATGATCGTCTTTTGGTGTCGTCTGAACAGGCTCATGCGCTTCTATCTCCCCTGTGGTTGAGTTCCCTCAGCACCTGCCGGCCCGCGGCGAGGAGTCCCCCTCCAAGGCCGAGGACCAGGCCAGCCACTCGCCCGCCCCGACTCCCCGCCAGGGCGTCCAGTCCGTAGCCCAGGGCGTACCCGGCCAGGGCTCCCCCCGCCACGAGGAGCCCGAGCTGCCCCACCCGGGCCAGGGGGAGGAGGACCGCCCGGTAGGGATCAAAGGTCCTGCCACTCCTTTTCGGGGGCATCGGGTTCCGCCGGCCGGGGCTCGCCCCGTCGGCGGACCCGCAGGAGGGGGACGGGGGTCCGCGACCGGACCGTGAACCGTATCCCGGTCCGCTTCTCGTCCCCCAGCTCCACGTCCACAAACGACGGGACGAAGTAGAGGTCCACCCCGCTTGAGGCAAGGTAGCCCCGGGCAATGGCGATCGTCTTCACCGCCTGGTTCACCGCCTTGGGCCCGATGGCCTGAAGCTCGGCCACCCCTTCCTCGCGGAACGCGTTGGCCAGCGCCCCGGCGGCAAGGCCGGCGTTGGAGTGAGCGGCAATTCGTAGAACGTTCATCGCTTCCTCCCTAGCGCGCGGTGTCCACAAACTGGGCTTGGCGAATCACGGTTACCTTGATCTCCCCTGGGTACTGGACCTGCTCCTCGATTCGCCGGGCGATATCATAGGCGAGCTTGGCCGCCATGTCATCCGTCGTCTTCTCCGGGCGGACGATCACCCGGACCTCCCGGCCGGCCTGGATCGCGTACGCCTCCTTCACGAGGGGGTAGGCGGTGGCGATCTTCTCCAGCTCCTCCAGCCGCTGGCAGTACCGCTCGTAGGTTTCCTGGCGGGCCCCGGGGCGGGCGGCGGAGAGGGTGTCCGCAGCCTGGACGAGGACCGCGGTCACGGTGGCCGGCTCGGCCTGGCCGTGGTGGGCGGCGATGGCGTTGACAATCGGCCACGCCTCCCCGGCCCGCCGGGCGAGATCCGCCCCGATCAGGGCGTGGGGACCCTCCACGTCGTGGTCCACGGCCTTCCCGATGTCGTGCAGCAGCCCGGCCCGCTTGGCGGCCTGGGGATCGATCCCAATCTCCTCAGCCAGGAGTCGGGCGAGGAAGCTCACCTCGAGGGCATGCTGGAGCTGGTTCTGGCCGTAGCTCGTCCGGAAGTGGAGCCGCCCGAGAAGCCCGATCAGGTCGTCGGGGAGATCGAGGCCGACCTCGAACGCCGCCTTCTGCCCGGCCTCGAGGATCGCCTCCTCCACCCGGTCTTTGGCCTTGCGGACCATCTCCTCGATCCGGGCCGGGTGGATCCGCCCGTCCTCGAGAAGCTTCTCGAGCGCCACCCGGGCGATCTCCCGCCGGATGGGGTGGAAGGAGGAGAGGACCACCGCCTCGGGGGTGTCGTCCACGAGGACCTCGATCCCGGTCAAGGCCTCGAAGGTCCGGATGTTGCGGCCGTCCCGGCCGATGATCCGCCCCTTGTACTCGTCGCTGGGGAGGGGGACGGTGGTGACGGTGGCCTCCTCCGCGTAGTCGAGGGCGTAGCGCTGGACGGCGTTGGCGAGGATCCGGCGGGCCCGCCGCTCCGCCTCCTGCGTCGTCCGCCGCTCGACCTCGCTGATCTTGCGGGCGAAGTACCGCTCCGACTCGGCCTCCACGAGCTTGAGGAGGTACTCCTTGGCCTCCTCGGCCGTCATCCCCGAGATCCGCTCGAGAAGCGCCCGCTCCTCCGCAAGGAGGGCCCGGCCCGTCTCGAGGAGGTGGGCGACCTCGGCCTCGTCCTGGCGAAGGGCAGCCTCGAGGGACTCCAGGTGCTGGGCCCGCTTCTCCAGCCGCTCCTCCCGCTGGCGGAGGCGCTCCTCCAGTTGAGCCAGCTCCGCTTCCTTCTTGCGGAGGCGCTCCTCCTCCCGGGCCCGGAGCTCCTCGACCTCGTGCTGGGTGAGGAGGAGCCGTTCCCGGTGGAGGCGCTCGGCCTCCCCCCGGGCCGCGCTGAGGATGGCCTCCGCCCGCCGGTTCACCGCCCGATGGCGAAGCCGGGCGAGGAGGAGGCCGACCCCGGTTCCCGCGGCCAGGCCGAGGAGGACCCCGAGGAGGGTCATCCAGGGGAAGGCGCCCCCGCGGGGGGCTCCCTGGACCTGGGCCCAGGCCAGGGCGGTCCAGCTCACCACCGGGATCCACAACCGCTTGGGCATCCGCCGTGCTCCTTCGTCGTGCACTTTATTCCCTGGTGCTCCGTTTCTCAACCAGCGTGGCCACCGCGGCGGGGAGGAACGTGAGGCTCCAGAGAAGGGTGAACCCAAGCCCGAGAAGGGCGGAGGTCCCCAGGAGCCGGAGCCCCGGGGTTCGGGCAGCGAGCAGGGCCCCGAACGAAGCCATGGTGGTGAGAGAACTGAGGGCAACGGGGATGGCGCTCGCCGCGGCCCCGCGCACCACCGCCTCCCCCCCTCCCGCCCGCTCCTCCTCCACCCGGTGGAGGAGGTGGATCGCGCTGTCGACCCCGATCCCGATGAGGAGCGGAGAGATCACGATGTTCGTGAAGTTGAACGCGATCCGGAGGAGGTTCATCCCCGCCAGCATCCACACGTAGCCCATGGCCAGGGGAGCGAGGGCGAGGGCCGCCTCCCCCGGGCGGGGGAAGTCCCGCCACACGAGGAGGAAAATGAGGAGCAGGGCCAGCGCGGTGGAGAGGAGGAAGTCCCGCCGCATGTAGGTCTCCAGCCGGGCGGTGACCTCCGGAACCCCGATCCGGTCCACCCCCAGGGAGTCGGCGAACTCCAGGAACCGCCGAAGGTTGTCCCCCTCATGGAGGGTGGGAAGAAGCCGGGCTTCCACGATGTACCGGGGCGCACGGCCCCTTGTCGCGTACCGCGCCCGCAGCTCCTCCGGAAGGAGGTCGAGGATCTTGGCCACCAACACCTCCTCCCCAGGAAGGGCCCGGACCCGGGCCACGAGCTCCTCCACCGTGGCCAGGTCCGCGGCAAGGGCAGCGAGGCCCGCCCTCTTCGCCCCCGCGTCCACCGCCTCGAGCTCCCGTAGGAGGCCAAACAGATCGTCAAACCCGCGGGAGAGGGCCGCGGCGAGCCGGGGCTGCCCCGCCGCCAGGGCCCCAAGCTCCGCCGCCGGCAGCTGGACCAGGACCCCCTCGAGCTCGGCCAGGCTCCCCGCCCACCCGTCGAGCATCTCCATCAACGCCTGGACCCCCGCCCGGGCCTCCCCCACCGGGAGGTCCAGGAGCGCCCCCCCGGTCCCGAGAACCTCCTGGGGCAGCAGGCGCCGCACCGAGGCCACGGAATGAACCAGGGGGTGGCGGAGGAGCTTCTCCTCCAACGGGCGGATGTCCTCCGGGCGGTCGACGAAGAACCGGAAGTAGTAGCTCAACCACACGTCGCCGCCGAACTCCCGGACGACCGTGTCCAGGGTGGCCATGGCCGGGGTCCGGGCCGCCAGGTCGTCGGAGACGAACCGGAACTCGACCCGGCTGGCCTGGTAGACAAGGGCCCCGGTGAGGAGGAGGCCCACCGCCACCACCCCGGGCCGGAGCCGGAGGAAGCGCCGGTAGAGGGGGCGCAGCCCCTGGGATGAGGAGATGGGCCGGAGGCCCCTGCCCCGCCCCTCCCGGGTGAAGAGGGCCACCAGGGCTGGGGTGAGGAGCACGCTCGTCACCAACGCGAGGAGGATCCCCACCCCAGAGATCGCCCCCATCTCCCACAGGGCCCGGGAGTGGGAGAGGAGAAGGCAGGTGAACACGGCGGCGGTGGTGAGGGCCGCGGTGAGGCACGCCCCGCCCTTCGTCCGCACCGCGACCACCAGGGCTGCCCTCACCCCTTCCCCCTTCCCCCGCTCCTCCACGTACCGGGAGAGGATGTGAATCGAAAAGTCGATCCCCAACCCCAAGATGAGGGCCGGAAGGAACATCGTAAGGAGGTTGAACCCGCCCACCGCGGCCTTGGCCCAGGCCATGGTGAACAGGGCCGAGACGAGCACCGGCGCGAGCGCCCACAGGCACAGCGGAAGGCTCGCAAACGCCAGGAACAGGAGCCCCAGCACCACGCCCGAGCACACCACCGTGACGAGGGCCATGTCCTGGCGGATCGCCGCATCCGCCTCCACCAGGGTCACGTAGCTCCCCGTGATCTCCGCGGAGACGCCGAGCCGTCCGAACTCTTCCCCGCAGCGCCCCACAGCCTCGCGGACAAGCCGGGTCACCCGCTGGTTGAACGGGAAGGACTCCACGGGCCGCTTGGTGGGCCAGATTTGGAGGACGAGGCGCGTCCGATCCGGGGAGAGGAGGGGTTCGCCGGTAGGGGGAGGGGGTTCCCGGGCCAGGACCGTGCGCACGATCCCCGCCGCCTCGGCCACGAGGGCCCGCTGGGCAAGGACCCCGTCCAGGGCCGCAAGCGCCCCCCGGACCCCTCCCGTGAGCTCCGCCACCGCCCGCTCCACCGCCCCGGGGTCCGACCCCACCAGCCCCGCCAGCTCCCCCACCCCCCGCCGCGGGCCCGAGGCGGGAAGGGCCGGGATCCCCTTCCCCAGCTCGGCCGCGATCGCCCGCAGCCGCTCCAGCTCCTCCGGGGTCAGTTTCCGAAAGATGGCAAGCTCGGGCGGAACCCCCACCCCCTCCCCCACCCGGTACGAGGCGGCGACGAACTCCGGGGTCGCGGGGACCCGGAGCTCGGCGATCAGCCGCTCCGCGGCCTGCACAAGCCGCCGCTCCCCCTCGGCCCGCTCCGGGGGCGGGGAAGTGAGGGTGAGGAGAACGGCGACCACGTCAGTGCTCGCCGTCTCCTCCTGGACCACCCGGAACTTCTCCACCAACGGGTCGTCCCGGGGAAGGAGGTCCAGGTACGCGGTGCGGATGGGGAAATCGCGGATGTAGAGGTAGGCGAGGAGGGAGAGGAGGGCAAACAGGCTGACCACGAGAGCGGGGTGGCGGGTGGAGAGGAGGGCCAGCCGTTCGAACAGCCGTTCCCGCCGATTAGCGGGCCTGGGCGCGTTCTCCCGACGGCGTGCGGATGGTGATGGCATACCCGGTGAGCTTGGCGGCCAACTCCACGTTGTGCCCGTCGCGGCCGATGGCCAGGGAGATGTCGCTGGAGGGCACCGTAACCACCGCAGTCCGGGCAGCCTCGTCGAGCTCCACCTCGAGGGTGCTCGCCGGGGCCAGCGCCCCCCGGATCACCTGCCGCACGTCCTCGTTCCAGCGGACGATGTCGATCTTCTCCCCCGAGAGCTCCCGGCTCACCGCCCGGATCCGGCTCCCCCCGGGTCCGATGCAGCTCCCCACGGGGTCAATCCGCGGGTCCACCCCCCGGACGAGGACCTTCGCCTTCACCCCGGCCAGGCGGGCCACCTTCACCACCTCGATCATCCCCCCCTCGAGCTCGGGGACCTCCAGGGCGAGAAGCTTGGCCACAAAGTCGGGGTGGGCCCGGGACACGTAGATCTTCGGGTCCCCTTGAGTTTTCTCCACCTTGTACAGGTACGTCCGGAGCCTCCGCCCAGGGACGTAGCGCTCGGTGGGCATCCGCTCCTCCCCGGGGAGGATGGCCTCCACCTCCCCGAGGTTGATCCACACGTCCCGGCCCTCGAACCGGTGGACGAACCCGTTCAGGATCTCCCCGACCCGGGAGGCGTACATCTCGTACAGGCCCTCCCGGCGGTGGCGGAGGATTTCCCGGCGGAAGAACTCCTCAGCGCGGCGGGACTCGATTCGACCCAGTTCCCGGACGAGGTCAAAGGGTTTGCCGTCCACCCGGATGTCCCCGGAGCGGCGGTCGATCTCCACCCGCGGGGGGGCTTCCCCGCCGAACTTGGCCTGGTATGCGGTGGCAATGGCCTTCTCCATCGCCGAGAAGGCGACTTCGCGGTCGATCCCCCGCGCCCGGGCCATCTCCTCGATGGCCTCCAAGAACTCGATGTTCATCGCGGATCCTGTTCGTAGACGAGATGGGCAGAGGCGATCTCAGCCAGGGCAAGCGCTTGGGGGCCACCTTCGCCCTCCACGAACACCCAATCCCCCTCGAGGCGCAGCAGGCGGCCCCGGTGGGAGCCCCCGGATTTCATCCGAACTCGCACGGTCTTCCCCACCGCCTGGGCGTAGTGGCGGGGCTCCCACAGCCTCCGCTCCACCCCCGGGGAGGACACCTCGAGGAGGTACGACCCCGGCACGGGGTCGTGTTTCTCCAGGAGGGCGTCGATGGCCCGGCTGGCGCGGACGCAGTCGTCGAGGGTCACGCCCCCAGGGCGGTCGACCTCGACCACCAGGCGCGCCCTCCTCCCGGCCCGGTGGAGCTCCCAGTGGTAGACCTCCACCTCGGCCTCCGCCGCCCCCTGCCGCAGGAGGGCATCGAGCCCATTGAACGCCCGTTCCATGGGCCGGATTATACTGACCCTCAGTGACGGCCACAACGAACGGAACGCGGCTGGAGCGCATCGCGGTGGGGGCGGAGGAGGCGGGGGAACGGGTGGACCGCCTCCTCGCCCGGAGGCTGGGGATCCCCCGGGCGCTTGCCCAGAGGCTCCTCGCGGAGGGGGCGGTCCGGATCGGGGCCGAGGTTCCTCCCCGGTCCCGCCGCGTCCGGGCCGGGGAGGAGATCGTGGTGGAGTGGGCCGGGCCGGGGATCGTCCCGACCCCGCTTCCGATCCCGATCCTGTACGAGGACGAGGACCTCGTGGTGGTGAACAAGCCCCGGGGGCTCAAGGTCCACCCCGTGGGGTCGGCGCCCGAGGCCACGGTGGTCTCGGCCCTCCTTGCCCGTGGTCCCCTGGCCCCGGGGGAGCCCGGCCGGCCAGGGGTGGTCCACCGGCTCGACGCCGCCACCACCGGGGCCCTCGTCCTCGCCAAGACCCCCCGGGCCCGGGATTCCCTCCTCGGCCAGTTCCGCCGCCGGGAGGTGAAGAAGGAGTACCTTGCCCTCGTTCAGGGGGACCTGGACGTCGCAGAGGGGGCCATCGAGGGAAGCCTCGGCCGGGACCGCCGTCACCCCTGGCGGGTTGCGGTCGGGGGGAGGAAGGACGCCGCGACCGAGTTCACCGTGCTCGCCCGGGGGGAGGGGAGGAGCCTCCTCCTCGTCCGGCCCCGGACGGGGCGGACCCACCAGATCCGGGTCCACCTTTCCGCGATCGGCCATCCCGTGGTCGGGGACCCCCTCTACGGGGGCGGGCCCGGCGTCCTCCACCTCCACGCCTGGCGCCTGGGCCTCCGGCACCCCGCTACGGGAGCGTGGGCGGAGTGGGAGGCGGAGCCCCCACCGGAGTTCGCCCCCTGGCTCGGCGGACAAGGTAGTACAGGGCAGCGGTGAACTGGGCCCCCACCGCCACCCATAGCACCCAGCCCGACCGGGGAGCGACCAGGAGGACCCCCGCCACCGCGGCGGTGACCCCGGCCGCGGCCTTCCCCGGCCCCTCGGCGGCGAACTCCCCCCGCCGCCCCCAGAGGACGAGGGTCCCCACCCCCAGGCCGAGTTGCGGGAGGACGAAGAGACCCACGGCCAGCGGGGAAACCCGGCCCGCGGCGGCGAGGGCCGAAAAGAGCCCCACGTAGAAGAGCTTGTCCACTGCCGGATCCAGGAGCTGGCCGGCCAGGGTCACCTGCCGGGTGCGGCGGGCCACCCAGCCGTCGAGGACGTCCGTCGCCAGGGCCCCGAGGAAGAGGAGGAAGGCCGCGGTCCACCGCCCCCCCAGGACGGAAACGACCGTCGGAACAAGGAGCCCACCCCGCACGAGGGTGAGGAGGGTGGCCCACGTCATCCCACGAATGGTACCCCACTGGGTCCCAGGGGCCAACAGAAGCGCCTCGGGTATAATCCGGCCCACGCTGAGGGGGAATCCATGCGCAAGGTGAAGGTCGTCATCCTGGGGGCCGCCGGCCGCGACTTCCACAACTTCAACGTCCTGTTCCGGGACCGGGAGGAGTACGAGGTGGTGGCGTTCACGGCGACCCAGATCCCGGGGATCGAGGGCCGCCGGTACCCCCCGGAGCTCGCCGGCCCCCTCTACCCCCACGGGATCCCCATCGAGCCCGAGGGCCGGCTCCCCGAGCTCATCCGGGAACACGGAGTGGACCGGGCCGTGTTCGCCTACTCCGACGTCTCCCATCAACACGTGATGGAGCGGGCGGCGATCGCCGCCGCAGCCGGGGCCGACTTCTGGCTCCTCTCCCCCCGGGCCACCCAACTGGTGGCCCAAAAGCCCGTGGTCGCCGTGTGCGCCGTCCGCACCGGGTCGGGGAAGTCCCAAACCACCCGCCGGGTGGCGCAGATCCTTAAGGAGCGCGGGAAACGGGTCGTCATCGTCCGCCACCCCATGCCCTACGGGGACCTCGTCCGCCAGAGGGTCCAGCGGTTCGCATCCCTGGACGACCTCGACCGGGCGGAGTGCACGATCGAGGAGCGGGAGGAGTTCGAGCCCCACCTCCAGCGGGGGTTCGTCGTCTACGCCGGGGTGGACTACGGGGAGATCCTCCGCCAGGCCGAGGCCGAGGCCGACGTGATCCTGTGGGACGGAGGGAACAACGACCTCCCCTTCTTCCGGCCCGACGTCCTCATCGTGGTCGCCGACCCCCTCCGGGCCGGGCACGAGACGACCTACTGGCCCGGCTCGGTGGCGATCCGCCAGGCGGACATCGTCGTCATCAACAAGGTGGACACGGCGGGGATCGGGCCTGTGGAGAAGCTCCGGACATCGGTGGCCCACCTGAACCCCCGGGCGAAGGTGATCGAGGCCGCCTCCCCGATCACCGTGGAGGACCCGGGGCTCGTGGCCGGGCGGGACGTCCTCGTGATCGAGGACGGCCCGACGGTGACCCACGGGGAGATGCCCTACGGCGCCGGAGCGGTGGCGGCGCGGAAGCTCGGGGCCCGGCCCATCGACCCCCGCCCCTACGCCCAAGGGTCGCTGGCCGAGGCCTACCGGGCCTACCCCCACCTCGGCCCCGTCCTCCCCGCCATGGGGTACGGGAAGGCCCAAGTGACCGAGCTTGCGGCGACGATTGCCCGGGTCCCCGCCCAGGCGGTGGTCATCGCCACCCCGGTGGACCTCCGGCGCCTCGTGCGGCTGGACAAGCCCGCGACCCGGGTCCGGTACGAGCTCCAGGAGATCGGGCAGCCGACCCTGGCCGACGTCCTCCCCCCGCTGTAGGACAGGAGTCCGGGGGACTCCGGACAAAGGGGGCCCTGCCCACCGGCACGGGCGCTGCGGCCCTCCCTCCTTTCCCTCTACCCTCCCCACGAGAGGTGGTGTCCGATGATGAGGCGGGTTGTGGGTGTGTTGGGGCTCGCCCTCCTGGGGGGGACGCTGGCCCTGTCCCAGTCGGGGCCGGTGGGGACGCTTGGGGTCGCGGTGACGTTCACCTCTGCGCCCCCCTCCCTCACGTCCGAGGTGGCCCTCGGGCTCTCGTTCGGCCGGGCTGAGGTCCTGAGCCGAACCCAGCTCTCTCTGACGGGCCTCGTCGCCCAGCACCTCGTCGTGGGGATCGGCCTCGATGGGATCGGCCTCAAGACCGGGATGCGGTTCAACCCCTGCTTCTCCCAGTACTGGTTCGAGGTTCGGGGGGGCTGCTGCCCCTTGGAGCTCGGGGGCCTGTTCCTCGTGGAGAACCTGGCCCCCGCCTGTCAGACCCCGAACTACACGATCGGGATCGTCCTCGACCTCGGGGTGGCCTGGCGGCCGGGGTTCTTCGCCCGCTCCCTCACCGGGTTTGGGGTCACGAACCTCTACGGGCTGATCGATCCCGACCCGGCGACGTGGCTCGTGGCCGTCCCCGGGGTGTGGTTCGAGGAGGAGCTCCTCCACCTGGGGTTCACGAGCACCTGCTTCCGGGCCGACGCCCTCGTCCTGTTCGACCCCTGGGGGCTGGCGTGGTTCGAGCTCGGGGCGTCCTACCTCTACCCGAACCCGGAGGCCGAGCTCGGGGCCCGGATCCGGATCCTGGGCACGTTCGCCCTGGACTGGGCCAAGCTGTTCCTGGGGGTCCGGGTGCCGCCGGTGGCCGTCCGGCTCGTCACCGAGTTCGACCTCGGGGGGTTCGTGGCCCAGGAGGTCTGGGTGGAGGTCTTCTTCTCCTGGGTTCGGATCTACTCCCGGACGCGGTTTGACTTCGGTGGGTTCCTCCAGGCCACGGTGGGAGTGGAAGTTAAGTTCTAGGCGCTTGTCCCCGGAAGCGGGAGGGCTATCATCCCGCCGAAGGAGGTCCGATGATTCGTGCGGGAATGGCCCCTGGCTTCACGCTGGAATCCCCTTCCGGGGCCACGGTGTCCCTGCGGGACCTGGTCGGCCTGTACGTCGTGCTGGCCGTGGTCCCGCCGGGGTGGAGTGGTCAAGCCCGGGATGCGGTGGCGGAGCTCCGCGCCCTGGGAGATTCCCTGTCCCCGCTCGACGCCCGGGCCGTGGCGCTTCTCCCCCAAGCCTCCCAAGCACTGAACCGGCTCGCGTCCCCGTCCGTGACCCTCCTCGCCGACCCCTCCGGGGTCGTGTCCGCGGCCTACGGGGTGGCCGACGAGGTCGCCGTGTTCCTCCTCGACCGGGCCGGGGCGGTGCGCCGGACGTGGACGGGCCTTGGCCATGGTGAAGAGATTCTAGAGGCGCTACGGGAAATCCGGGACGCCGACGGGGAGGTGAACCCCCTGATC
>JAOACA010000014.1 GCA_026418075.1 Candidatus Bipolaricaulota bacterium
TCCCACCCCAGCGACCGGAGGTGCCGCCAGGCCGCGTCCCCTGTGTCGTGGGTCACGATCCCGATCCGAGCTCCCGCCGCGCGCAGTGCCGCCAGGGCCTCCCCCGCCCCGGGCGTGGGCTGGAGGTACCGCTCGAATGGGAAGTCCTCGTCCACGGACCGGAACGCCCGGGCCACGAGGTCCCGCAGCGCTGGAAGCGCCCCATTCCCCCGCGTGGAGAGCCAGCGGGCGGTCTCTTCTTCCGCGTCCACCCGGGGGAGGGGGATGATCCCCCAGTCGTCGGCCCGCCCCCCCTCGGGGCGGAGCCCGAAGAACCGGAGGAGATCCCGGTGCTCGCCTTCGGTGAGCGCGAGTTCCGCGGCGAGCCGCCGCGCCCGCTCCCGCATTACGGCCAGCCAGTGGTCGAACGAGAACAGGGTCCCGTCCTTGTCGAACAGGAACGCGGAGGCGGCGAGGGGGCGCCCAGCAAGGACAACCTGGACCGGCATGGGCGAATGGTAGTCCCCTCCCGGGGAACGGCAAGTCTCCCGGGTGGCGGACGGGGGTCTCCCCTTCCCGTCCCCCAATCGGGTACCGTGCCCTGCCGATGAGGCGCTTCTCCGTCTTCCCGGTCGGGCTCCTCCTTGCCGTTCTTGGCCTGAGCTGGACGGGGCAGGCGCCCAACGCCGCCGTCCGGAGCGCCCCCGTTCCGCCCCCGCCCTCCCGCACCGACCGCCGGGGGGTATACCTCTCGGCCCCCGCCGCCGCCCAGCCGGGGTACCTCGAGACCATCCTTGGGAAACTCTCCGAGTTCGGCCTGGACACCGTGGTCGTGGACGTGAAGAACAACCACGGAGAGGTGTGCTACGCCTCGGGCGTGGACCTGGCCCGGAGGATCGGGGCGGTGAAGGTCCACCTCGACCTCCGGGCCGTCGTCCGGGCCGTCCACGCCCGGGGGATGTACCTGATTGCCCGCCAGGTCGTGTTCTACGACCCCCTCCTCGCCCGCCACCTCGGGTACGACTCCCCGTGGGTCCTCCCCACGGTGCCGGCGGCCACGGCGTACAACCTCGAGATCGCCGCCGAGGTCGCCGCGGCGGGGGTGGACGAGATCCAGTTCGACTACATCCGGTTCCCCGACGACGGCCCGATCGGCCCGGACTACTCCGGACGGTGCACGGCGGTGGAGGCGTTCCTCCAGGCGGCCCGGTCCCGGCTCAAGCTCCCCCTGTCGGCCGACGTCTACGGCCGGGTCACGTTCCCCTGGAACGCCCGGAAGATCGACCCGATCGGCCAGCAGCTGGAGGGGATGGCGCGGTGGGTGGACGCCGTCTCCCCCATGGTCTACCCGTCCCACTACGTCGAGCGGGCGTTCAAGGACGACCCCTACGGGACGGTCCATCAGGCCGTGCGGGACGCCCGGGCGCGGGTGGAAACCCCGATCCGCCCCTACCTCCAGGCGTTCGAGATGGCGATCCCCCCGGGGATGACGTACACGACCTACATCCTGGAGCAGATCCGGGCGGCGGAGGAGGCGGGGGCGAGCGGGTACCTCTTCTGGAACCCGCGGTCGGACTACAGCGTCCTGTGGGCGGCCCTCGCCGCCCGCGGGCGACGGTGACGTTCGCACTTGTCCCGCGGCCCCCGTTCGCCCTAGAATGGCGAGCTTTGGAAGGGGGTGCTCGGGTGTGAAAGGGGCGTTCGCGGTCTCTCTCTTGATCGCGCTCTTTGGCGTCCTGGCCGCGGCCCAGGTGCGGGAAGCGGTGGAGTTCACCTGCTCCGGGGACGACCGCGGGGGCGTGTGCTGGCTCACAAGCCCTCGCCTGGGGGATCGGGCGATGTGGCGGTTCACCGGGGTCCCGGTGGGCAACTGGATCCCTCTCACCCTGGAGGGCGTGGCAACCGAGATCTGCACCACCTGCCAGCTCGGCCGGGACGTGCTCATCCGCCTCTACTACCAGTCCCCCGGGGACCGGTACTGGCAGCGGGCGGAGTTCTGGCTCCGCAACGCCGAGCCGGGGAACCCCCAGTGCGTGGTCGCCTACCCCGTCCGGGGCGAGACCCGGATCTTCCCCACCGGCTCCGAGCTCGTCGTGATCGCTGAGCGGGTCCTCTCCTGCGACCCCCACGTGGGGTTCACCTGGGGGAGCCTCAAGCTGGGCGCCCCTCCCGCGCCTCCCACCCCGGTTCCCCTTCCCACGCTTCCTCCACCCCCCCCTCCCCCGCCCCCTCCGCCCCCCGAGCCGGAGTGCAACGCCGGACCGGCCTTCCAGTGCGTGGTGGGGGACCTCCCCGTCGAATGCCTCCTCCCCGGCCTCGACCTTGAGACCGTGGCCCGCCAGACCCTCCCCGAGAGCTTCGGCCCCGGCCCGGACGCCGTGCTTCTCTCCCCAGGCCACTACCAGGGCACGCTTTCCGAGGACGATTTCCAGGACTGGTACCGGATCCAGGCGAGCTACGGGGACGCGTTCCTCGTGTGGGTTGACCCTGGGAACCTCGTCTTGGACGTTCTTCTCGTCCACGACCCCTGCGGGGACGTCCTCGCCCAGTGCCTGAACGTCTCCCGCCCGTCCGTGACCCGGGTCCCCTGCTACCCGGGCGTGGACTGCAACACCCTCGGGGAGTGCTTCCTCGACGGGGTGTGCAAGCTCTTCATCCGGATTGTCCGGCGGGCGGGGAGCGGGACGTACCGCTTGTCGATCCTCGAGGCGACCCCCGAGATCCCGTAGGGTGCGGTTCATCGGCCTGGACCTCGCCTGGTCGGCCCGGAACCCCTCGGGGGGCGTGGTCCTGGCCTGGGACGGGAAGAAGGCCTTCCCTGTTACATGGGACCCCGCCCTCACGGGCGACGAGGAGGTGGGGGCGTTCGTCCGGGACGGGATGGATGCCGAAGGGGCCCTGGTGGCGGTGGACGCCCCCCTCGTGGTCCCCAACGAGCGGGGGACGCGGGCGGGCGACCGGGCCCTCACCGCGGCCTACCGGCGGCACGAGGCGGGGACGTACCCCGCGAACCGCGCGCGCCTTGGGCCCGTCGTCCGCGGGGAGGCCCTGCTCGGGAGGCTCCAGGCCCTCGGGTTCACCCACGGCCCCCGGATTGTGCGGCGGACGCCCGTCCGCCACGTGGTCGAGGTCTACCCCCACGCCGCGGCGGTGGAGCTCTTCGGGCTTTCCAGGACCCTCAAGTACAAGGCCCGGCCCGGGCGGTCCGTCGAGTTCCGGTGGGCGGAACTCGAGCGGTTGCGGGAGCTCCTTGGCTCCCTCGCCTGGCGGACCCCCTCCCTCGTTGCCCGCGACCTTCTCGATGGGGTCCGGATCAGGGGAGCGCGGGGCCGGGCCCTGAAGGCGGCCGAGGACCTCCTCGACGCCCTCCTCTGTGCCTACATCGCCCTCCACCTCTGGCACTGGGGGGAGGAGGGGTACCGGACCTTCGGGGACCGGGAGTCCGGCTACATCCTCGTCCCTACCGCCCGAGGTAGGCCCGCTGCTCGGGGGTGAGGGAGGAGATCCGCACCCCGCGGCTCCCGAGGAACCGCCGGGCCACCTCCTCGTCCGCCTCCGGGGGGACGGGGTAGACCCCGGGGGCGAGGCCCCGCCCCTCTCGGGCAAGCCACAGGAGCGAGAGGAGCTGGAGGGAGAACGAGAGGTCCATGATCTCGACCGGGTGGCCGTCTCCAGCGACGAGGTTCACGAGCCGCCCCTCGGCCAGGAGGTAGACCCGCTTTCCCCCTGGGAGGACGAACTCCTCCACGTGGTCCCGCACCCGACGCCCGCGGGCCCGCTCCCGGAGCGCCCGGACGTCGATCTCGACGTCGAAGTGGCCGGCGTTGGCGAGGACCGCCCCGTCCTTGGCCCGGAGGAGGTCCTCGTAGGTCACGGCGCCGGTGCACCCCGTGGCCGTGACGACGAAGTCGGCCTCGCGGATCGCCTCCCCCACCGGGGCGACGGCGAAGCCCTCAAGGAGGGCCTCGGCGGCCCGGACGGGGTCGACCTCGGCCACGGTGACCTCTGCCCCGAGGCCCCGCGCCCGCTCGGCGATCCCCCGCCCGCACCACCCGTAGCCCACGACGAGGACCCGCTTTCCGGCCAAGAGCAGGTTCGTCGCCCGCATCACGGCGTCCCACACCGACTGCCCGGTCCCGTGGCGGTTGTCAAAGAGGTGCTTCATCCGGGCGTCGTTCACCGCCACGGCCGGGAACCGGAGCCGTCCCTCCCGGTGGAGCCTCCGCAGGCGGATGAGGCCCGTCGTCGTCTCCTCGCAGACCCCAATCACGTCCCCCCCGAGGTCCGCCGCCTCGTCGTGGAGGAGGAGGGTGAGGTCGCCCCCGTCGTCGAGGACGAGGTGGGGGCGGATCGCGAGGACCCTGCGGAGGAACCCGAGGTACTCCTCCTCGCTTGCCCCGTAGCGGGCGTGGGTCTCGACCTTCGTCCCGAGGGCGGCGGCCACGTCGTCCTTGGCCGAGAGGGGGTTCGAGCTCGCCACGGCAACCTCGGCCCCCAGGGCCTGGAGGGCGAGGGCGAACCGGGCCGTCTTCGCCTCGAGGTGGATGCAGAGGGCGACCCGCTTTCCGGAAAACGGCCGCGCCGGGCGGAGCTCCGCCTCGAGGGACCCCAGCACGGGCATGTGGGCGCGCGCCCAGGCAATCCGCTCCTCTCCCCGCCGGACGAGCTCGGTCACGCGCCGATCCTAGCCTAGAGCCGCACCCCCCGCAGGGCGCGGACGATCCCGAGGAGGACGAGGGCGACCCCGACCCCTTGGAGGGGGCTCGGCACCTCCCCGAAGGCGAGGTAGGCCCAGGCCGTGGCCCCCACGGGCTCCCCGAGGATCGCCACCGCCACCGCCGAGGCGGGGAACCGGCGCAGGGCCCAGTTCACGCTCGTGTGCCCGAGGAGCTGGGGGCCCGCGGCCATGAGGCCGATCCAGACCCAGTCCCCCGGGATGGGCGGGAAGGCCCCGCTCCCGCCGGCGACGGCGAGGAGGAGGAGGGCGGCGACCCCGTAGGCGGCCGCGACGTAGGGGAGGAGGGCCCCCTCTCCCCGCGCCCGCCGACCGAGGAGGAGGTACGCCGACGCCGCCACCGCCCCCAGGAGCGCGAGGGCGTCCCCAAGGAGGGCGGTCCCGCCCACCGCGAAGTCCCCCCACCCGATGAGGAGCCCCCCGGCCACGGAGAGGAGGATCCCCTGCCACAGGGCCCCCGATGGCCGCTCCCCAAGGAACGCCCACGAGAAGAGCCCGACGAAGATCGGGTTCGTGGTCACGAGGGCCACCGAGCTTGCCACGGTGGTGTGGCGGAGGGACTCCGTCCACAGGGCGAAGTGGAGCGCGAGGAACCCTCCGGCGAGGAGGGCGAGCCGCCACCCGGCCCGGGACAGGGGCCGGCGGAGGAGGAGCGCGACGGGAACGAGGGCCAGGGCGGCGAGGGCCATCCGTCCCGCGGCCACGGCGAGGGAGGGAGAGGAGGTGAACCGGATGAGGATCGCCGCCCAGGACAGGGAGAGGACCCCCGCCCCGAGCGCCCCCGCCGCCCAGGGGTTCGTCATACGAGGAGGGCCTGGAGCTGGGGGAGGGCCTCCCGGGCGGCCCGGTACCCGGCCTCGCGC
Source organism: Candidatus Bipolaricaulota bacterium (assembly GCA_026418075.1). Classification (GTDB taxonomy): domain Bacteria; phylum Bipolaricaulota; class Bipolaricaulia; order Bipolaricaulales; family Bipolaricaulaceae; genus Bipolaricaulis. The sequence goes on from JAOACA010000014.1 coordinate 5,578, forward strand.
CCCGCCCCGGCCGAGGTGTAGGTCGGGGCCCGCTCCCCAAACGAGGGGCGGATCACCACCTCCGGGCGAAGGACCGCCACCTCGAGCTCGGCGATCCGCTTCTGGAAAATCGTCGCCATCTGGAACAGGACCGCGAACACCGTCACCCGCCCAAGGCGCTTCTCCTCGGGGGGGAGGAGGACGTCCACCGCGACGACGACCTCGGCCCCAAGGGCTCGGGCGACGTCCACCGGAAGGGGGTGGACCACCCCGCCGTCGATCACCGTCCGGCCGTCGACCTCGGCCGGGACGAAGAGGCCGGGGACGGAGATCGACGCCCGGATTGCGTCCACGAGGTCCCCCGTGCGAAGGGCCACGGCCTGTCCCGTGCGGAGGTCGGTGACGACCGCGGCGAACGGGATCGGGAGGTCCTCGATCCGCCGGTCTCCCAACATCCCCCGCAGCCGCCGCCGGAACTCCTCTCCCGTGCTCCACCCCCGCCAGGGGAGGGTGGGGAGGAGGAACCGGGCCGTCTGCCACAGCCCCGCCTCCTCCCAGAGCGCGGTGATCTCGTCCAGGGGGACGCCGGCGGCGAACAGCCCCCCCACGTACGCCCCCACGCTCGTCCCCGCCACGGCCGCCACGGGGATCCCCGCCTCCCCAAGGGCCTGGAGGACCCCCACGTGGGCGATCCCCCGGGCTCCCCCCGCGCTGAGGGCCAGCCCGACCCGCTTCATGAAGAGAGGGACGGGCCAGAGGGCCCGTCCCCCGCCCCTACTTGCTGATCGCGCCCACCGGGCACTGGTCCACGGCCTCGTCCACGCACGCGAGGGCCGTGTTCGCCCCCTGGATCACGTGGGCGAAGCCGTCGTCGCCGACCTCGAACACCTCAGGGCACACCTGGGCGCACAGGCCGCACCCCGTGCACAGGTCCTGATCGACCTTGACCGCCATGACACCTCCTTTTCGATGGGGCCCTACTATAGCGGGGCCCCTCCCCCCCCGCCACGGGCCCACGTTGCCTGATGCCCACCGGGTCCGTATAGTACGGAAAACCCCCGGAGGTGGTGGTTGTGGTGCGGACGAAGTGGACTTGGGCCCTGTTCCTCGCGGTCGCGTTGGCGGCCCCCGCCGCGGGCCAGACGGCCAAGGATTTCATCGCCCAGGCCGACGCCCTCTTTTCCCAGCTCTGGACCACCCAGTACGTGGAAAGCGAAGCCTCGGCCCTGCGGGCCCTCCTCGAGCGGGCGATCGCCCTGTACGAGAAGGCCCTCGCCCAGGAAGGGGCCAACGCCTACGTCCTCAGCATGCTCTCCCGCTGTCACTACATGTTGGCCGACATCTTCCTCCCCGAGAAGGAGAAGGCCGACGCCCACGCCAAGGGCCAGGAGTACGGGGAGCGGGCCCTGCGGACGGACCCCGAGTTCGTTCGGGTCGAGCGGGAGAAGGGGTTTGTCGAGGCGGTGAAGGTTTCTCCCGACATCGCGGCGTGTTTCTGGACCTACTCCAACTGGGCGCGGAAGATCGAGCTTGGGGGCGCCGTGGGGCTCCTTTCTGCCGCCCTGCGGGGGGACGACAAGAAGCTCATGGCCCTCATGGAGCGGTGCCTGGAGCTCGAGCGGGGGTACATCTCGGGGGGGCCCCTCCGGGCCCTGGCCGGCTACTGGGCCAAGCACCCGTTCAGCAAGGACCCGGCGAAGGTGAAGGCGTTCCTCGACGAGGCGATCGCCACCTTCCCCGACTACCTCGAGAACCGGCTGTTCTACGTCGAGTACTACCTCCTCCCCGCCGAGCGGTGGGCCGAGGCCCGGGCCGAGCTCCAGAAGATCATCGACGCCCCGGTGGGGAGGGACGCCCTGGAGAACGGGTACGTCAAGGTCCGGGCCGTGGTCCTGCTGGGGCAGATCGGGGGGAAGTAGGGTGCCGGGAATCCTCGTGATCCTGGATGGGCTTTCGGGTCGGCCCACCGACCTCGGGGGGGCTACCTGCCTTGAGGCGGCGGCCACGCCCGTCCTCGACGAGCTCGCCGCCCGGGGGGCCGTCGGGCTCATGGACCCGGTGGGGCCTGGGGTCCGCCCCGGCTCGGACACCTCCCACCTCTCCATCTTCGGCTACGACCCGTTCCGGGTGTACACGGGCCGGGGGGCGTTCGAGGCCCTGGGGATCGGGCTCGACGTCCGGGGTGGGGACGTCTGCTTCCGGGCCAACTTCGCCACCGTGGAGGAGCGGGGCGGGGAGCTCGTGGTCGTGGATCGGCGGGCCGGGCGGCTAGAGGACGGGAAGCCCCTCGAGGCGGCGATCGCCGGGATCGACCTTCACGAGTTCGGCCTCGAGCTCCTGTTCCGGGTCTCCACCGAGCACCGGGGGGCCCTTGTCCTCCGGGGGGCCGGGGCCTCCCCGGCGGTGACGGACACGGACCCCCGGAAGGAGGGGAAGCCGGTGGAGCGGTGCCGGCCCCTGGAGCCAGGGGCTCAGCGGACCGCGGACGCGGTGAACCTGTTTACCCGGCGGGCCCACGAGGTCCTCCAGGACCACCCGTTCAACCGGGAGCGGGTGAAGCGGGGCGAGAGGCCGGCCAACGCGGTCCTCCTCCGGGGGGCGGCGGTGATGCCCCACCTCCGGCCGATCACCGTCGAGTACGGGATCCGCGGGGCCTGCGTCGCCGGGGGGGCCCTGTACAAGGGGGTGGCCAAGCTCGCCGGCCTCACGATCCTCGACGTCCCCGGGGCCACGGGGGACCTCCGGACCGACCTCCGGGCCAAGGCCCACGCCGCCCTCGCCGCCCTCGACCGGGCCGAGTTCGTCTTCGTCCACATCAAGGGGACGGACAACGCCGCCCACGACGGGGATGCCCATGCCAAGCGGGACTTCATCGCGCGGATCGACCGGGAGTTCTTCGCCCCCCTGGTGGAGAGGCTCCCCTTGAACGAGGTCCACCTCTGCGTATCCGGGGACCACACCACGCCCCCGGCGACGAGGGAGCACACCGCGGACCCGGTCCCCGTCCTGTTCGTCGGTCCAGCCGTCCGGCCCGACCGGGTGCGGGCGTTTGGCGAGCGGGCCGCGGGGGAGGGGGGCCTGGGCCGCTTCGCGGGGCGGCTCGTCCCCATGCTCCTCGGGTACTGCGACCTCGGCCCCAAGTTCGGGTCCTAGGGGGGACGATGAAGCTCGCCGACCTCGCCCAGCTCCTCGGGGCGGAGTTTGTGACCGGGGCGGAGTACGCCGACCGAGAGGTGACCCGGGCGTTCGCCGCCGACCTCCTGTCCGACGTCCTGGCCATGGTTCAGGAGGAGGGGGTGCTTCTCATCACCGGGATGACCACCCCCCAGGTGGTGCGGGTGGCGGAGGTGATGAACATGGGGGCGGTCCTGTTCGTCCGGGGGAAGTACCCCACCGGGGCCACGGTGGAGTACGCCGCCGGGGCGGGGATCCCCCTCCTCGCCGCCTCCGGGGACATGTACGAGACCTGCGGTGTCCTGTACCAGGCCGGGCTCCTCCCCGCCCGCCGCAAAGGGTTCCGCCTTGACCGGCCCGCAAGCCCCTCCCGCCCTCCGGCTTAAGCGGATCTACGAGGTCGCCCCCCGGGACCTCGAGCGGGCCGGGACCGTCTCCACCGAGGTCCGCCGGGAGCTCCTCGCCCTCGGGATGAGCCCCGAGGTCGTCCGCCGGGCGAGCGTCGTCTGCTTCGAGGGGGAGATGAACATGGTCCTCTACTCCGAGGGAGGGCGGATCATCCTCCTCGTGAAGGAGGACCGGGTGGAGCTTCTCTTCTCCGACCGGGGGCCGGGGATCGCCGACGTGAACCTCGCCAGCCAGCCTGGCTACTCCACCGCCCCGGACTGGGCCCGCGAGCTTGGGTTCGGAGCGGGGTTGGGCATCACGAACATGGAGGAGAACTCCGACCTTTTTAAGATCCGATCCCGGGTGGGGAAGGGCACGGTGGTCCGGGCCACGATCCTGCTTGGGGTCCCGTTCTTCTAGGAGGAGCGATGGAGTTAGGGCGCGTGGTTTCTGAACTGGGCCTGGAGCCCCTCGCCACCGGGGACCTCACCCGGGACGTCCAGGGGGGATACGCCTGCGACCTCCTCTCCGACGTCCTCGCCCACGCTGAGGCCGGGGATCTCTGGATCACCCACCAGCGCCACCTCAACGTGGTGGCGGTGGCCAAGCTCCGGGACCTGGCGGGGGTGATCTTTGCCCGGGGGAACCGGCCCTCCCCGGACGTGGTGGCCCGGGCGGCCCAAGAAGGGGTGAACCTGTTCCTCTCCTCCGAGCCGGCGTTTGAAGTCGCCGGGCGCCTCCACCGCCTCCTCCACCCATGAGGTGGTGGCGGGCCGACCTCCACATCCACTCCGCCCTCTCCCCCTGCGGGAGCCTGGAGCTTTCTCCAGCCCGGATCGTGGCCGAGGCCCGCCGGGCCGGGCTTGATCTCATCGCGGTCTGCGACCACAATGCCGCCGAGAACGGCCGGTACGTCCGGCGCCGCGCCGCCGGCCACCCGGCCGTCCTCATGGGAATGGAAATTCAGTCCGCCGAAGAAGTCGAGGTGCTCGCCTACTTCGCCGACGAGGAAAGCGCTCTAGAGCTCCAGGCCGAGCTCCGCTCCGCCCTTCCGGACCTCCCCTGCGATCCCGCGCTCTTTGGGGACCAGGTCGTGGTGGACGAAGAGGGGGAGATCGTCCGGTGCGAGGAGCGGCTCCTCCTTTCTCCCGTGGCCCTCTCCCTCGCCGAGGTCGTGGCCCGGGTCGAGGCCCTGGGGGGGGTGGCGGTCCCGGCCCACGTGGACCGGCTTCCCGGAGGGCTCCTCGCCGTCCTCGGGCTCCTTCCCCCCGGGGAGTGGCCCGCGGTGGAGATCGCCCCCTGGACCCCCCTATCCCAGGCCCTCCGGGCCTGGCCGGAGCTGGAGGGTCGGGGGATCCTCCGCGGCTCGGACGCCCACTACCCGGCGGAGATCGGCCGGGCGTGGACCGACCTGTACCTCGCTGAGCCGACCCTCGACGAGCTTCGGCTGGCCCTAGGGGGCCGCGGCGGACGCCTCCTCCGCCCCGGCCCCCCGATCGAGGAGGACCGTTGACGACCGCTACGGAGTCCAAAGTCGCTGAGCTGATCAAGCCGTTTGCCGGAAAGCCCTCTGAGCTCATCCAGGCCCTTCACCGGGTCCAAAGCGCCCTCGGCCACATCCCGCCCGAGGCCCAAGCGGCCGTGGCCCGGACGCTGGGCGTCCCCCCCTCCCAGGTCCGGGGTGTGGTCACGTTCTACCACTTCTTCCGCACAACCCCGGTGGGAAAGCACACCCTCCGCCTCTGCCTGGGGACGGCGTGCCACGTCCGGGGAGCGGAGGAGGTGCTCAAGGCCATCCAGGAGGAGCTTGGGGTCGGCCTGGGGGGGACCTCAGCCGATGGCCTCGTCACCGTGGAGGGGGTGCGGTGCCTGGGGGCGTGCGGGCTGGCCCCGGTGATGATGGTCGACGACGAGGTGTACGGCAAACTCGACCCGAAGAAGGTCAAGGGGATCCTGCGCCGGATCCGGGGGGGCGCGGGGTGATCGAGGACCTCTCCATGCACCTCGCGGACCTCATCCAGAACTCCCTCCGCGCCGGGGCCCGCTCGATCGGGATCTCCCTTGCCCGCTTGGGAGGAAGCCTCGTTCTGGAGGTCTCGGACGACGGGGCGGGGATCCCGGAGGACCTCCTCCCTCGGGTGACGGACCCCTTCTTCTCCACGAAGCCCGGGGCCCGGGTGGGGCTGGGGCTCCCCCTCCTCGTCCAGACGGCCGAGGAGACGGGCGGGGAGTGCCGGGTGGAGCGAAGGGAGGGGGGAGGAACCCGGGTTTGGGCCCGCCTGGGGTGGGATCACCCCGACCGGCCGCCCCTCGGGGACCTTCCGGGAACCCTCGTCCCGCTCCTGGCCACCCACCCCGAGGTTGAGTTCACCGTCGAGCTCAGCGATGATCGGGCGAAGTGGACCCTTTCCACCCGTGAGCTCCGGGAGCACCTCGGGGAGGTACCTCTGGCCCACCCCGACGTGCTTCGCCTTTTGGAGCGGGAGCTCGCGGAAGGTCTGGCCCAGGTGGGCCTGAAGGAGGAACGGTGAAACTGGAGGAGCTCCGCAAGATCCGGGAGCGGGCCGAGGCGGATCTCCGCCTCCGCGGAGGGCCGACCCGGGTCAAGATCGTGGTCGGGATGGGGACGTCGGGCATCGCCGCCGGGGCCCGGGCCACCCTCCGGGCGATCCTCGACGAGGTCGCCCGGCGGAACCTCCGGGACGTGACCGTGACCCAGACCGGGGAGAAGGGCCTCGCCGCCCAGGAGCCGATCGTCGAGGTCCACGAGCCGGAGCGGATCACGATCTACGGGGAGGTCGACGAAGCCCTGGCCCGGCGGATCGTCGCCGAGCACGTGGTCAACGGCCGCCCCATCTCCGAGCGGGTCGTCGCTGTCCGGGAGGTGAAGGGATGATCAGCCTCCGGATCGACGACACGCCGGTCCAGGCCGAGCCGGGGGAGACGATCCTCCAGGCCGCCCGCCGGGCGGGGATCCGCATCCCCACCCTCTGTTTCCTCGAGTCCCTCTCCCCCCGCGGGGCGTGCCGGATCTGCCTTGTGGAGATCCGGAACTGGAACGGCCGCCTGGTCCCGGCCTGCGCTACCCCGGCCCAGGAGGGCCTCGACGTCGTGGCCCACTCCGACCGGCTGACCGCCCTCCGCCGGACGATCCTCGAGCTCCTCTTTGCCGAACGGAACCACATCTGCGCGTTCTGCGTCTCAAGCGGCCACTGCGAGCTCCAGGACCTGGCGACGGAGCTGGGGATGGACCACGTGACCTTCCCGTACCGGTTCCCCGCCCTGTCCGTGGACCTCAGCCACCCCAAGTTCGGCCTCGATCCCAACCGGTGCGTCCTGTGCGGCCGGTGCGTCCGGGCCTGCGCCGAGGTGGAGGGGGCGTTCACCTGGGGGTTCTCCGGCCGGGGGGTGGGGACCCTGGTCGAGCCCGACCTCGGGGGCCCGTGGGCGAAGTCCCCCACCTGCACCGGGTGCGGGAAATGCGTCCAGGCCTGCCCGGTGGGGGCGCTCTTTGAGAAGGGGAAGGCGACCTCCGAGCAGGTCAAGCGCCCCGAGATCCTGGCCGAGGTCACGGAAAGGAGGCCCCGTGCCTAAGGTGCGCCTGGCCACCGTTTGGTTCTCCGGCTGCTCGGGGTGCCACATGTCGTTCCTCGACCTTGACGAGCGGCTGATCGAGCTCGCCACCAAAGCCGAGCTCGTGTACTCCCCGATCGTGGACATCAAGGAGTACCCCGACGACGTGGACGTCCTCCTCGTGGAGGGGGCGGTGGGGAACAGCGAGCACCTCCACCTCCTCCAGGAGATGCGGGCCAAGACGAAGATCCTGGTGGCGTTTGGGGACTGCGCGGTGACGGGGAACGTGCCTTCCTTGCGGAACCCGATTCCCCGGGAGGAGGTCCTCCGGGCGGTGTACGGGGAGGGGGAGGTCCCGGGGCTCGAGGAGGGGGCGGTCCCGAAACTCCTCCCCCAGGCCCTGCCCCTCCACGCGGTGGTGCGGGTGGACCGGTTCGTCCCCGGCTGTCCGCCGTCGGCGGACCGGATCTGGACGTTCCTCCAGGGGCTCCTGGCCGGCCGGCGGCCGGAGCTCGTGGGGGCCGACCTCCGGTTCGGATGAAAGGGGGGACCGTGCGCGAGATCAGGATCCCCGTCACGCGCGTCGAGGGCCACGGCCTCATCACCGTCCACCTCGACGGCGGGGGGAGGGTGAGGGAGGCCCGGTTCCACGTCACCGAGGCCCGGGGGTTCGAGCGGTTCTGCCAGGGCCGGACGGTGTGGGAGATGCCGGGGATCACCGCCCGGATCTGCGGGATCTGCCCGGTGTCCCACCTCCTCGCCTCGGCCAAGGCCGGGGACGCGATCCTCGCCGTCCGCCCGCCCCGGCCGGCGGACAAGCTCCGCCGGCTCATGAACCTCGGCCAGTACATCCAATCCCACGCCCTGTCCTTCTTCCACCTCTCGAGCCCCGACCTTCTCCTCGGGTGGGACGCCGACCCGGCGAAGCGGAACGTGTTGGGGCTTGCGGCGGAAAGGCCCCAGCTTGCCCTCGATGGGATTCGGCTCCGGGCGTTCGGGCAGGAGATCATCGCCGCGCTTGGGGAGCGGCGGGTCCACCCGGCGTGGGCCGTCCCCGGCGGGGTTCGGTCGCCCCTCTCCCCCGAGGCCCGGGACCGGCTGGCGGCGAAGCTCCCCGAGGCCCGGAGGATCGCGACCGACGCCCTGGAGCTCTACGAGAAGAGCGTCCCGGCGTGGGCGGAAGAGGTCGAGACGTTCGGGAACTTCCCCTCGCTGTTCATGTCCCTCGTCACCCCCGAGGGGCTGTGGGAGCACCACGACGGGCGGCTCCGGTTCGTGGATAGCGACCGGCGGATCGTGGCCGATGGCCTGGATCCGTCCCGGTACTTCGAGTTCATCGGCGAGGCGGTGGAGGGGTGGAGCTACCTCAAGTTCCCGTACTGGCGGCCCCTGGGGTACCCCGAGGGGATGTACCGGGTGGGCCCCCTGGCCCGCCTCAACTGCTGCGACCGGATCGGGACACCGCTTGCCGACGAGGCCCTCCGGCGGTTCCGGGAAAGCGCAGGGGGCAAGGCGGTCACGAGCTCGTTCCACTACCACTGGGCCCGCCTGATCGAGATCGTGGCGGCGATCGAGCGGGCTGCCCTCTACCTCGAGGACCCGGAGGTCCTCTCCTCCAGGGTCCGGGCCGAGGCCGGGGTGAACGAGCTTTCCGGGGTCGGGGTCCACGAGGCCCCCCGGGGCACCCTCCTCCACCACTACGAGGTGGACGAGACCGGGGTGATCGTCCGGGCGAACCTCATCGTCTCCACCGGCCACAACAACCTCGCCATGAACCGGACCGTGGCCCAGATCGCGGAGCGGTACCTCCAGGGGAAGAAGAAGATCCCCGAGGGGCTCCTCAACCGGCTCGAGGGGGGGATCCGCGCCTACGACCCCTGCCTCTCCTGCTCCGTCCACGCCGCGGGGCGGATGCCGCTCCGGGTGGTGCTCCTCGGGCCTGAGGGGGAGGTCCTGGACGAGGTGGTGCGGGACCCATGATCCTCGTGATTGGCCTGGGGCACCCCCTCCGCCGGGACGACGGGGTGGGGCTGTGGGTGGCCGGGCGCCTCCCCAGCACGGACGAGGTGAAGGTCCTCGGGGCCCAGGACCTCACCCCCGAGCTCATCCCCCAGGTGGCGGTGGCCGACCTCGTGATCTTCGTGGACGCCCGGGCCGGCGCCGGTCCCGTCCGCTGGGAGCGGCTCCGGCCCGGGGACCCCCCCGCCCTCACCCACGCCTTCACCCCCCGGGGGCTGCTGGCCTGGGCGGAGCGCCTGTTCGGCCGGGCCCCCGAGGCGTGGCTCGTCACAATCCCCGCCCGGGACTTCTCCCTGGGGGAGGGCCTCTCCCCCCGCACCCGGCGGGCCGCGGAGGCCCTCGTGGGGAGGCTCCGGGCCTACCTCACCGGGGAGGCCCCATGAGGCGGATCCAGGTCCTCGTCTGTTCGGGGACGGCCTGCCAGTCGTCGGGCGGCGAGCGGGTGAAGAAGGCCCTCCTTGAGGCGACCGCGGCCCGCGACCTCCTCCCCGAGGTCCAGTTCGTGGAGACGGGGTGCATGGGGCCGTGTGAGCTTGGGCCCGTCGTCCTCGTCTACCCCGAGGGGACGTTCTACGTCCGGGTCCGGCCCGAGGACGCCGCGGAGATCGTCGAGGAACACTTCCTCAAAGGGCGGCCCCTGAAGCGGCTCCTCTGGGCCGGCGCCGCGCCCCAGCCCCAAGAGATCCCGTTCTTTGCCCGCCAAAAGAAGGTCGTCCTCGCCAACTGCGGGGTCATCGACCCCGAGCGGATTGAGGAGTACATCGCCCTCGGGGGCTACGAGGCCCTCGGGCGGGCCCTCACGGGGATGACCCCCGCGGAGGTCATCGCCCAGGTCCAGCGGTCGGGGCTTCGGGGCCGAGGGGGCGCGGGATTCCCCACAGGGAAGAAGTGGGAGCTCGTCCGGGCCGGGGGTCCTCCGCCCCGGTTCGTCGTGTGCAACGCCGACGAGGGGGATCCCGGGGCGTTCATGGACCGGGCGATCCTCGAGGGCGACCCCCACGCCGTCCTCGAGGGGATGGCGATCGCCGCCTACGCCGTTGGGGCCGCCCAGGGGTTCGTCTACGTCCGGGCCGAGTACCCCCTGGCCATCCGACGCCTGGAGGTCGCCCTTGCCCAGGCCCGCAAGCTTGGGCTCCTGGGGCCCCGGATCTTCGACACCGACTTCTCGTTTGACGTGGAGATCCGGATCGGGGCCGGGGCGTTCGTGTGCGGGGAGGAGACGGCCCTCATCGCCTCGATCGAGGGGAGGCGCGGGGAACCCCGCCCCCGCCCCCCCTACCCGGCCACCTGCGGCCTGTGGGGACGGCCGACCCTCATCAACAACGTCGAGACCTTCGCCAACGTCCGCCACATCCTCCTCGGGGGGCCCGAGGCGTTCGCCTCCCTGGGGACGGAGAAGAGCAAGGGGACGAAGGTGTTCGCCCTCGCCGGGAACGTCCGGAACACCGGCCTCGTCGAGGTCCCGATGGGGATCACCCTCCGCGAGCTTGTGTTCGACATTGGGGGTGGGGTCCCCGAAGGGCGGGAGTTCAAGGCGGTCCAGATCGGCGGGCCCTCGGGGGGATGCCTCCCCGCCTCCCTCCTCGACGTCCCCGTGGACTACGACTCCCTCACCCAGCACGGGGCGATCATGGGCTCGGGCGGCCTCATCGTCCTCGATAGCTCGACCTGCATGGTCAACATGGCCCGGTTCTTCCTCGAGTTCACCGCGGACGAGTCGTGCGGGAAGTGCGTCCCCTGCCGGGTGGGGACCCAGATGATGCTTGGGATCCTCGACCGGATCGTGAAGGGGGAGGGGAGTCCGGAGGACCTGCTGCGCCTGGAGGAGATCGGGGCGATGATGAAGGCGGCCTCCCTCTGCGGCCTGGGGCAGACGGCCCCCAACCCGGTCCTGTCCACCTTGCGCTACTTCCGGGACGAGTACGAGGCCCACATCGCCCGCCGCTCCTGCCCGGCCGGGGTGTGCCCGAACCTCGTCCGGTACGTGGTGGTTCCCGAGGCGTGCCGGTCCTGCGACGCCTGTCGCCGGGCCTGCCCCACGGGGGCGGCCCAAGGGGAGCCCCGGAAGGGGCCGTACCGAATCGTGGACGAGCTGTGCATCCGCTGCGGGGCGTGCTTCGACGCCTGCCCGTTTGGGGCGGTGCGGAAGCTCCCCCGGGAGGAGGCCCGATGACGAAGGAAGCGGTTCTCGCCCGTTATCCGCCCGCACCCGAGGTGCTGCTTGCCCTCCTCCACGAGCTCCAGGGGATGAACCCTGGCCAGTACCTCCTTCCCGAGGACCTCGAGCTTGCGGCGCGCCACCTTGGGCTTCCGCTCTCCCGGGTGCGGGACGCGGTCACGTTCTACTCCATGTTCAGCCTCCGGCCCCGGGGCCGGCACGTCGTCCGCCTGTGCGCCTCCCCCCACTGCCACGTGGCCGGTGCCTGGTCGGCCCTCGACGAGCTGCGGCGGGTCCTCGGGGTGGAGGTCGGGGAGACGACCGCGGACGGCCTGTTCACCCTCGAGCTCACGAGCTGCCTGGGCGCCTGCGGGGTGGCCCCGGTGATGATGATCGACGACGAGGTCGTGGGGAACCTCACCCCCGCGAAGGTCGCCGCGGCGGTGGCGCGGTACCGGGAGGGACGATGACCCTCGCCCGGGTCCACGTCCTGGTAGGGGTGGACGACGAGGCCCGCCTCGCGGGGGTGGACGCGGTCCTTTCCGCCCTGCGGGCGGCGGTGGCTGAGCTGGGGCTCTCCGGCGAGGTCCAGGTGGTGGAGACGGGGCCCTTGGGGATCTCCGGCCGGGGGGTCGTGATTGCGGTCCAGCCCGACGGGGTTTACTACGCCGGGGTGACCCCGGCCGATGCCCGCGAGATCGCCGCGGAGCACCTCCTCAAGGGCCGGCCCGTGGCCCGGCTCCGGCTTCCGGCCGCCGCCCCCGTGGCCCGCCCCGGGGAGCTCCTCGCCCGCCAGACCCGAGTTGTGCTCGCCAACTGCGGGGTGATCGACCCGGAGCGGATCGAGGAGTACATCGCCCTCGGGGGGTACGAGGCCCTGGGGCGGGCGGTCACGGAGCTGCGGCCCGAGGACGTGATCGAGGTTGTGAAACGGTCCGGCCTCCGCGGCCGGGGGGGAGCGGGGTTCCCCACCGGGATCAAGTGGGCGGCGGTCCGCAACGCCCCCCCGGGGGAGCGGTACGTCGTCTGCAACGCCGATGAGGGGGAACCGGGGACGTTCAAGGACCGCCTCATCCTCGAGGGGGACCCCCACAAGCTCCTCGAGGGGATGGCCCTTGCGGGCTACGCGGTGGGCGCGCACCTCGGGATCCTCTACATCCGCGGCGAGTACGCCCTCTCGATCGCCCGGGTTCGGAAGGCGATCGCCGATGCCGAGGCCGTGGGGATCCTCGGGGAGCGGGTGTTCGACACGGACTTCTCGTTCCGCGTCGAGGTCAGGCCCGGGGCCGGGGCCTACGTGTGTGGGGAGGAGACGGCGCTCCTGGAGTCCTTGGAGGGGAAGCGGGGCTGGCCGCGGATCCGCCCCCCCTACCCCGTGACCGCGGGCCTGTGGGGGAAGCCCACGGTGGTCAACAACGTGGAGACCCTGGCCAACGTCCCGGACATCGTCCGCCGGGGGCCGGACTGGTACCGGACCTTGGGCACCCCCACCTGCCCGGGGACGAAGGTGTACACGATCCTCGGGAGCGTGCGCTACCCCGGGCTCGTGGAGGTGGAGATGGGGACGCCGCTCCGGGTCCTGGTGTACGAGCTGGGGGGTGGGCTCCTCCCCGGGCGGGCCCTGAAGGGCGTCCTCATCGGGGGGGCGGCGGGGGCGTTCCTCCCCCCCGGGGAGCTCGATGCCCGGCTCGACTTCGACTCCTTGGGCGAGCGGGGGGCGGCCCTGGGCTCGGGGGCCGTCCTCGTCATGGACGAGCGGACCTGCGTTGTGGACACCCTGGGGAGCGTCTTGCGGTTCTTCCACCACGAATCCTGCGGCCAGTGCGTCCCCTGCCGGAGCGGGACCGACGTCCTGGTGCGGCTCATGGTCCGCCTCCAGGGGGGCGGGGCGTCCCGCTCCGTCCTCGAGCAGATGGTGGCGATCGTGGACGCGATGCGGGCCGCCTCCCTGTGTCCGCTCGGGCAGTCGGTGGCCCTCCCGGTCCGCACGGCCCTCGCCGGGTTCGCCGAGGAGTTCGCCTCCCACTTGGACGGGGGCTCGTGCCCCCAGTGCCAGGCCACGGTCCGCGCCCTTCCGAAAAAGTGAGGTTCGAATGAAGCTCACGTTTGCCGGCGCCGCCGGGACCGTCACTGGGTCCTGTTTCCACCTGGAAGTGGGGGGCCGGCACCTGCTCGTGGACTGCGGGATGTTCCAGGGCCTTCCTGAGCTCGAGGCGCGGAACCTCGCCCCGTTCCCGTTTGATCCGCGGGAGCTCGACTGGGTTCTCCTCACCCACGGCCACCTCGACCACCTCGGGCTTGTTCCGCGCCTTGTTCGGGAGGGCTTCCGGGGCGGGGGCGCGTGCACCGTCCCCACCTGGGACATCGCCCAGGTGATGCTCCTCGATGCCGCCCGGATCCAAGAGGAGGAGGGGGAGGCCGCCCTCTACTCCGTGGACGACGCCCTGACGACCCTCGACCTCTTCCGCACCCGGGTCGAGTACGGGGAGGAGGTGGACCTGGGGCGGGGGGTACGCGCGCGGTTCCACGACGCCGGGCACATCCTCGGGGCCGCGTTCGTCGAGGTCCAGGCGGAGGGGAAGACGGTCGTCTTCTCCGGGGACCTGGGCAATCGGGGCAAGCCCCTCGTCGAGGACCCCGCCTACCCCCCCAAGGCCGACGTCCTCGTCCTGGAGGCCACCTACGGCGACCGGGACCATCCCCCCCTCGAGGAGTCCGTGGACCTCCTCCGGGAGGTGATCGTGGAGACCCTGGCCCGGGGCGGGAACGTGGTCATCCCCTCGTTCGCCCTCGAGCGGACCCAGGAGGTCCTGTACATCCTGTACCGGCTGTGGCGGGAGGGGCGGATCCCTTCGTCCCCAATCTACCTCGATTCCCCCTTGGCCGTCCGGGCCACCCAGATCTTCGAGCGGTACACCGAGCGGTTCCCCGCCCCGGCCCGGAGGCTGTTCCGCAACCGGGAAAACCCCTTTGAGTTTGAACTCCTGGAGTACACCCTCACCCGCAAGGCGTCCAAGGGGATCAGCGCGAACTCGGGGGCGATCATCATCGCCGGGTCGGGGATGTGCACCGGTGGGCGGATTCTGTACCACCTCCGGGACAACCTCCCGCGGCCCGAGTCGGCCCTCGTGTTCGTGGGCTACCAGGCGGAGGGGACCCTGGGCCGGGAGATCGAGGACGGGGCGTCGCGGGTCGAGGTGCTGGGTTCCATCGTCCCGGTCCGGGCCTCTGTCCACCGGATCGAGGGCCTGTCGGCCCACGCCGACCGGTCGATCCTGGTCGACTGGGCGCTCCACGCCGACCCGGAGGTCGTGTACCTCGTCCACGGGGAGCCCCCGGCCCTGGGGGCCCTGGCGGGGGAGCTCTCCTCCCGCGGCTGTCGGGTCCACATTCCGGAATGGAACGATACGGTCACCCTGTGAGGATCGCGGTTCTGGGGACCCTGGGGATGGTCTGGGTGGCCGAGGTGGAGCGCCTCCCCCGGCCGGGGGAGGTCGTCCCTGCCCGGAGGGTGACCGTTCGACCCGGGGGGGCAGGAGCGGTCCAGGCCTTGGCCGCGGTGCGTCTGGGGGCGGAGGTTTCCGTTTACGGCTGCGTGGGGAGGGACGGCGTTGGGGAGGAGGTCCTCGCCACCCTGTCCGGGGTTGGGGTTTGGACGGGCGCGGTGGAGCGGATTCCGGGGCTCCCCACCGGGGCGACCCTCGTCCTGGCTGGCCCCGAGCGGATCGGGGCCGGGTCAGCCCGGGCCGCCGCCCAGCCCGACCCGGGCTACGTCAACCGGCACCTTCCCGAGATCTCGGGAGCGGCCGTGGTCCTCCTGGACCTCGACCTCCCCCCCGCGGCGGTCACGTCCCTTCTTCACGGCCTCCCTTCGGAGAAGCTGATCGTCGGTACCCACCCTCCCCAGGACCTCGGTCTCTTCCCGTGGGACCGGCTCTCCGTCGTGGTGGGAACCCCTGGGGAGCTTGGCGTGGAGGCGGGCTGGGAGGCGGAGGGGCGCCATCCCCTTCTCGCGGCCGGCGTCCGGAACATCGTCGTCACGGGAGGGCCGGAGGGGACCTACCTCCTGGAGGCGGGGGGCGCCACCCGGTTTCCAGGTTACGGACAGCCCCTGGGGTTCCCGGCGCGGGCGGTGGACGCCTTCGCCGCGGCCCTGGCGACCCGGCTGGCCGCCGGTCGGGGCCTGTACGAGGCGATGGGGTTCGCCGCTGCGGCCGCCGCCCTCACCCGGTTCGACGAGGGCCGCTTTCCAACTTCTGCGGAGGTGCTTGCCCTCCTTGCCGAGGGCCCCCGCTTCCCGGGGGCTCCCCCCGACTAGCGCCCCCAGAACGCGGCGATCCCCTCGAGGACGAGCTTCGCCGCCGTGACCGCCGACACCCCCGAGGGATCGAACGGGGGCGCGAGTTCCACGAGGTCCATCCCCACGACCCGGAACCGGGCAAGCGTCCGGTAGATCCCGATCACCTCGGGGTAGGAGAGCCCCCCCGGCTCGGGGTTCGTGACCCCCGGGCAGAGGGAGGGGTCGAGGGCGTCGAGGTCGAGGGTGAGCCAGACGGGGAGATTTGGATCGAGGCGGGAGGCGAGCTCCGGGGGAGAGCAGAACACCGGCTCGTCCACCTCGTCCCCGACGAACGACCGCGCGCCCACGATGAGGAGCCGCGCGGCGAGCTCCTCCACCCGCCGGAGGACCGTGGCGTGGGCCACCCGTTCCCCCCCGTACTCGTCCCGAAGGTCGGTGTGGGCGTCGAGGGCCACGACCTGGAGGGGTCCGCGGGCCGCCGCCGCCCGGACCGCGGGGAGGGCCACCGTGTGCTCCCCCCCAAGGACGACGATCCCCTTTCCCAGCCCCAGCACCCGCCCCACCTCCCGCTCGGCCAGGGCGAGCATCTCCCCCATCGGGAGGTGGGGGTCCACGTCCCCGAGGTCATGGACGCCGATCCCCCGGAGGTCGCACCGGAAGAGGTGGGAGTAGAGCTCGATCGAGTCCGAGGCGGCGCGGATCGCGGTCGGGGCCTGGGAGGGTCCCCCGCGCCAGGACACGGTCCGCTCCAAGGGGACCCCGAGGATCGCCACCCGCGCCCGCCCAAGCGGGGTGTCCAAGCCCAAAAACCGCAGCGGTCCGATCACCTTCCCTCCGCGAGGAGCTCCTCCACGAACGCCGGGAGGGCGAACGCCCCCCCATCGAGCCGGGGGGTGTAGTACCGGGTGGCGAGCCCCCGGGCGCGGAACCGGGCCGCGACCTCCCCTGCCGCCTCGGCCGGGCCGTCGGAGGCGAGGACGTAGGCCCACAGGCCGGAGGGGTAGCTGGGGACGAACCCGAGGTAGGGGGCCACGGTCCGGAACTGCGCCCGGAGGTGGGCCACCAGACCCCGCAGAACCTCCGGGGCGTAGAACGGGGACCCGGCTTGGAACGCGGCGACCCCCCCCGGGCGGAGGGCCCGACGGCAGGCGGCGAGGAACTCCGGCGAGAAGAGGGCCGCCCCCGGGCCGATCGGGTCCGTGGAGTCCACGATCAGGGCGTCGAACGCCTCTGGGACCCCGGGGAGAAACGCCTCGGCGGGGGAGATGACGATCCGGACCCGGGGGTCATCCCACGCCCCCCGGGCGAGCCCGGGCAGGTGGTCCCGGCAGGCCGCGACCACCTCGCGGTCGATCTCCACGAGGGTCACTTCCTCCACCGGGTGGCGGAGGGCCTCCCGGACGGCTCCGCCGTCCCCCCCGCCGACCACGACCACCCGCCGGGGGGCGGGGTGGCGGAGGAGCGCGGGGTGGACGAGCATCTCGTGGTAGAAGGCCTCGTCCCGCTCCGTGACCATGATCCGCCCGTCGAGGAGGAGGACCCGCCCGAGGGCCTCCGTGTCCGCGATCTCCAGGTGCTGGTAGGGGGTTTGGACCGAGAAGATTCGGTTGCGGACCCGCAGGGAGAGCCGAACCCCCGGGGCCTGGTCCTCGGCGATCCAGTCGTCGGTCACGGGCGGACCCCCCGCCGGATCTCGACCACGCTCACCTTCTGGGGGGCGAAGAGGTCCTGGAACACCCTCACCGCCTCCTCGGGCCGGACCCGGTCCCCGCAGGTGAACACGTCGAGGGCGACGTAGCCGAGCTCCGGCCAGGTGTGGAACGAGATGTGGGACTCGGCCAGCAGCGCCATCCCCGATGCCCCGTGGGGGTTGAAGGGGTGGACCTGGACGTCGATGAGGGTCGCCCCCGCCCGCTTCACGGCCGCCTCCAGGGCCGCCCGGAGCTCGGCGGGGTCGTCCACCCGCCGCGCGCAGTCCCACATCTCCACCACCAGCTGCCTCCCGAGTCCCCGCATCGTTCACCTCCTGTGCTTCGATCCCAAGTGAGATGTCGACGCTTGTCCCGGGGGCACCCCCGGGGTACAGCGGGCCGATTGTAGTGGGCGCCTGGGGGACCGCCAACGGGCTACGCCCCGACCGGGGTGGCGAGGAGGTCCGCCAGCCGCCGCTCGGCCCGCGCCCGCCACGCCCCTCCGTGGTAGACGTAGCTCACGAGCAGCGGAAAGGCGAGGGTAGCTTCCGCGAACACCATCTGCTCAAGCCCCTGGGCCACCTTCCCCCAGGAGCTCGCCTCCTTGAGGGTCGAGCCCGACAGCCCCCCGTCCCGGACGTCGGCCACCGTGATCTGGATCGCGTACTTGTGCATCGGGGCCTCGACCCCGAGCACGTCCGCCGCCACCACCACGTCCTGGGCGAAGTTCTTGGGGACCCCGCCCCCGACCATCACCAGCCCCGTCTCCTTTGCGTGGATCTTGATCCGCGTGAGCTCCCGGAAGTCCTTCACCGAGTCGATCGCCACGTGGCGGTCCGGCCGGTGCCACTGGTGGTAGACGAGGCCGAACCCGGCGCTGGAGTCGGAAAACGCCGGGCAGAAGATCGGGATCCCCTTCTCGTAGGCGACCCGCGTGATCGAGCCCGCCCCTCGGCCCCGCTCCACGAGCCACTTCCCCATCGCGGCGATGAACTCCCGGGACGAGTAGACCCCCGGGGGCATGGCATCCGCGATCTCGGCCACGGTCATGTCGCAGACCCGGAGCTCCTCCTCGTCGATGTAGGTGTCGTAGATCCGGTCGATCATGAGCTCCCGAAGCTCGTTGTCATCCGCGTCGGGGGACCCTTGGTAGTGGCGGAACCCCAGGGCCTCGAAGAAGTCCTGGTCCACGATGTTGGCCCCCGTGGCGACGACGGCGTCGGCCATCCGGTTCTCGAGGAGGACGGCGATCGCGCGCCCAAGCCCCGCGCTCACCAGGGACCCGGCCAGGCAGAGGATGATCGTGCAGTCGGAGTCCCGGAGCATCGCGTCGTAGATCTCCGCCGCCCGGGCGAGGTTCCGGGCCTGAAACGCCGTCTTCCCCATCGCCCGGAGGAGGGGAACGGCGTTGAACGCGGTGGGATCGAGCTGCTCCACCGGATGCCGGAGGTACCGCTGCTTTCGGGGATGGGGAGCCATGGCTAGGGGACGAACACGGCGGCCGCGACGACCGTGGTGTAGCCCTTGGTGTCCACCACCGCGGACTGGGTGATGTTCATCGTCCGGACGATTTTGCCCGAGATCTTCCAGATCTCCTTTTTGGCGTCCCAAACGAGCTCGTCGTCGAACTCGATTCCCAGGGTCGAGGCGAGCATCGAGGCGGCGAGGTCC
Source organism: Candidatus Bipolaricaulota bacterium (assembly GCA_026418075.1). Classification (GTDB taxonomy): domain Bacteria; phylum Bipolaricaulota; class Bipolaricaulia; order Bipolaricaulales; family Bipolaricaulaceae; genus Bipolaricaulis. The sequence goes on from JAOACA010000014.1 coordinate 24,530, forward strand.
TCGGCGTGGTCCCCGGCCTGTTTTTCCTTCTTCCCAAACGCGGTGTACTCCGAGAGGTACCCGTAGGCGCTTCGGTCGGCGGGGATCGCGCACCCCACCGAGGCCGCGATCAGGCGGTGGGGTTCGTTCGAGGCGCAGCGGGAGAAGACGCAGAACACGATCTGCCCTGGAGAAAGCTGCCTCAGGCCCTCGGTGCGGGAGACGACCTTGCACCCGGGGGGGAGGATGCTTGAGACGTGGACGAGGTTGAGCTTCTCGATCCCCGCGTCCCGGAGCGCGAGCTCAAACGAGCGAAGCTCCTCCTTGTGCCGCCCCACGCCCCGGGTGAAGAAGACCTTTCGGGGGATGAAGGAGGCAAGCCCTCCCACTCCCGGCCACCCCCCCATCGGCTCAGCGTTGGCTTCGGCTTTCCGTCCCATGGCGGGGACGATTATAGGGCAAAGCCCCCCGAGGACCAGCCCGGAGCTACGTCGTCCCCGCCTCGTCGTCCTCGAAGATGTCCCCCTCCACGGGCCCCAGGTCCACCGCGGCCTCCGAGACAAGCTCGATCCGGAGGAGGGCGGAGCGGTACCAGGGCTCGCGGGGTCCCGGGCGGCGCTTCACGGGAAGGTGGGGCCAGGATCGCATCGTCTCGACGTAGGGCCAGTTCGCGTAGCGGTGGAAGCCGTCCCGGAGCTCGGTGAGGACCGCGCCCCAGCGGAGGAGCTCCTCCTGGATCGCTTTCCACTTGGCAAGGGAGGCCTCGGCGTGGGTGAGCCCAAGGTACCCCGCGCCCCCTGGGCCGCGGAGGGCGGAGATCCCCCGGCCGGCGAAGACGAGGAACCCCCGCAGGCTCTCCGTGGGGTCGCAGAAGAAGGTATCGAACCGCCCTTGAAGCTCGCCCGGGAGGGGCTGCCGCAGGTCGTGGAGGTAGGTTTCGATCCGGAGGCCCTCGGCCCGCGCCGCGTCGGCGATGAACGCCGGGATCCGGGGGTCGGCGTCGAGGACCGCCACCCGGCGGGGGAGGCCGGTGAGGGCGGCGGCAAGGGAGACGAGGTCGTCGTCCCCCAGGACGAGGAGGTCCTTGCCGGCGAGGTCCCCGTGGGCGAGGAGGAACGCGATCCGGGCGATCGTCGTCTCCTCGGTCACGTAGCCCTGGTCGAACTCCTGAAGCGCCTCGGGCCTCCCGGCGGCGATCCGGGAAAACCGGGCCGCAAGATCGTCCAGAAGCGAGGTCTCGATCCCGCGCCCCGCGCAGCGGGGGCAGGCGAGCTCCGTCGCCGGCGAGAGCCCAAGTTCCCGGCACGCCCGCTCCCCGGCTGGGGTCAGGCGGATGAGGCCCCGCTCCCACACCAGCCACCCTTCCGCGGCGAGGGCCCGGAGCCCGGCGCAGACGGCGAGGATCGGGATCCGGGCGAGTTCGACGATCCGCCAGATGTCCTCGCTCGCGAGGACGGCGGCGAGGATCCGCTCCCCGTCCCGGGGGGTGACGGGGATCCCCGTCTCCTCCGTTACCTTGTGCGCCAGCCGCGCGAGGTCCATCCCATCCTCACCGGATGAGGAGCTCGTCCTTGGGGAAGCGGGAGAGGACCCTGTTCCCCCCCTCCGTGACGACGACGAGGTCCTCGATCCGCACCCCGAACTTCCCGGGGAGGTAGACCCCCGGCTCGATCGTGACCACGTTTCCCGGGGCGAGGGTGTCCTCGGAGGCCGGGCCCACGGCGGGGGCCTCGTGGACCTCGAGGCCCACCCCGTGGCCGAGGCCGTGGCCGAACCGGTCCCCGTAGCCGGCCTTTGCGATCACCTCGCGGGCGGCGGCGTCCACGTCCTTCCCCGCTGCCCCGGCCCGCACCGCGGCGAGCCCGGCCCGGTTGGCCGCAAGGACGAGCTCGTACACCTCCCGCACCGTGGGACCTGGGTCCCCCACGGCCACAACCCGGGTGAGGTCCGAGCAGTAGCCGTCCAGCTGGACCCCGACGTCGAACAGGACCACGTCCCCTCGGGTGATCCTCCGATTCCCCGGCCGGTAGTGGGGCATCGCGCTCCCCGGGCCCGAGGCCACGATGAGCTCGAACGCCACCCCTTCCGCCCCGTTTTTCCGGTACCAGACCTCGAGGTCGAGGGCGACCTCCCGCTCCGTCCGCCCGGGCTGGAGGTGCTCGATCGCCCAGCGGAGCCCTGCGTCGGTGAGCTCGGCCGCGGCGGAAATGCGCCCGATCTCGTCTTCGCCCTTCACCCGCCGCAGGTCCTCGACGAGGCCCCGCTCGGGGACGAGCTCGACCCCTGCGGCAAGCCGGGAAAGCTCCTGGTAGACGAAGAGGCTCGTCCGGTGGGCCCCGATCCCCACGCGCCTGAGCCCCAGGGATTTCAGGCGCTCCCCGAGCCAGGGAAGCCAGCGGCCCTTGACCTCCTCGACGGGGAGCCCGGTCTCCTTCCCCGCCTGCTCCGTGTACCGGGAGTCGGTGGCGAAGACGGTCCGCTCGCCCACGAGGAGGATTCCAAACGAGCCCGTGAACCCGGTGAGGTAGCGGAGGTTCGGGCGATCGGAGCGCTCCACGTTCACGACCACGAACGCCTCAAGCCCCCGCTCCCGGACCGCCTTCCCGAGCCTTTCCCGTTGTCCTGCGTAGTCCATGTCCCCCTCCCTCGGGTGCCGGGCTTCCCGCCCGGACGGGCCATTCTAGAGGAGAGGGAGCGGTCTTCCAATCGCGAGGCATGCCCGTATAATCCCGGCCATGGACCTCGCCGAGCTTGCGGGTCGGTGCGAGGAAGTGCGCAAGGAGTGGGCCCGGGCGAGCGCCGCGGCCCACGATCCCGGGGCGGTGGAGGCCCTCCGGGTCCGGTTCCTGGGCCGGAAGGGCCTCGTCACGGTCCTGTTCGATCACCTGCGCGCCCTCCCCCCCGCGGACCGGGCCGAGGCTGGAAAGCTCCTCAACGCCCTGAAAGGGGAGATCGCGGCGGCCCTCGAGGGTCGGCTCGCCGCGGTGGCCCAGGCGGCGGCCGAGGCCCGGCTCCAGGCCGAGCGGTACGACCTCACCCTGCCGGGGACGTGGCGGCCGCTTGGGCGCCTCCACCCCCTGACCCAGGTCCGGCGGGAGATCGAGGAGATCTTCCTCCGGATGGGGTTCGACATCGCAACGGGGCCCGAGGTCGAGACGGACTATTACAACTTCGAGGCCCTGGCGATCGGCCCCGACCACCCGGCGCGGGACGACTGGGACTCGTTCTACCTCGCCGACGGGGTGCTCCTCCGCACCCACACCTCGCCCGTGCAGATTCGGGTCATGAAGTCCCAGAAGCCCCCGGTGCGGATCCTCTGCCCAGGCCGGTGCTACCGGCGGGACAACCCCGACGCCACCCACTCTCCCGTGTTCCACCAGATCGAGCTCCTGTGGGTCGAGAAGGGGCTCACGATGGCCCACCTCAAGTGGATCCTCGAGGAGTTCGTCCGCGCCTTCTTCGGGCCCGGCTACGAGATGCGGATCTCGGCCGATTTCTTCCCGTTCACCGAGCCCTCGGCCCAGGTCCACATCCGGAAGCCCCCGGGGAGGTGGCTGGAGATCATGGGGGCGGGGATGGTGGACCCGGCGGTGCTTACGGAGGTGGGGTACGACCCGGAGGAGGTGACGGGGTTCGCGTTTGGGCTTGGGGTGGAGCGGATGGCGATGCTCCGCTGGGGGATCGAAGACATCCGCCTGTTCTACGGGAACGACGTCCGGTTCCTCTCGCAGTTCTGATGATCTTCGCGGCCTTTTGATGCTTCGTTCCCGTTTTCAGAAAGGCCACGCTTTTGCCTACGTCGCGAAGGGCGAAAACAGATTGTGGCACCTGCTGGTTCCTTCTTCGCGGGTCGGCGCTGCGCCGGAGGTCTTGACTCGGCCTCGGCAACTGCGTACCATTCTTTACGCATCGCGGGCTTGCTGGGGGTGGTATGATGCAAAAGAGGTACGTAATACTGCTCTTGGTTGGCCTAGTTCTCGCCGGTGGCGTAGCGGGCGTTCTGTACTGGGCCATATCTGCGGGATTGCTCTTCTCCCGACCACAATCGGTTGCGGTTCTGGAGTTTGATCTTGCGGGACTTGCGCCGAGTAGAAGCGGGGCACTCTCATTGGGTCAACGGTTGGTAGAGATGATCACCACGCTCTCTTCCATGAATTGCAAACCTGCTGTCATCTTGAAAGATGACCTTGTTCGACGAGGACTTCTTCCTCGAGATGTAGTGATTACCGATAAGCAAGCTGCCGCCATCGGCAAAGAGCTGGGAGTATCCAGAATCATTGTAGGAACGGCTACCTTTACAGATGGGGTCTTTCTAGCTGTTCGCCTCCTGGATGCACGGACTGGTAAGCGGCTAGCGGAGGCCGAGTTGAGTGGTAAGTCCAGTACAGAAGTGCGTGACAGGATGGGGTTCCTGGTTTATCAGCTCCTCGGAAGATTCGAGAAACTGAGAAATATCCCTCCAGAAGCTGTATTGAAATTGGAGAGATCGCCTCTCTCCACAGCACAGCCTGTTCCGCACACTACGCTGTTT
>JAOACA010000015.1 GCA_026418075.1 Candidatus Bipolaricaulota bacterium
GGACCACCTGTTCCGCCTCGTGGTGGACGAAGTAAGCGCGATCTGCGAGTGCCAGGAGGGGAACAACGAGGTCTCGACGGCCGCCCGCTGCGGCTGCCCGGCCCTCGTGACGGACAAAGCGATCGCCCAGATCCTGCGGTCCGGGGTCCCCGTGCCCACGAACTCCCCGGTCCAGCCGGGCGATGTCATCACCTACACCCTCCAGGTGACGAACGCCGGGACGGGCTGGGCGTTCAACGTTGACCTCTGGGACGTGCTTCCCGTGGAGTTCCTCTACGTTGCGGGGAGCACGAGCGCCACCTGGCCCGGCGGGAGCTCCACGGCCGATCCGGCGGGAGCGCCCGGACCGAACCTCGCTTGGGACCTCTCGGCCACCCTCCGCCCCGGCGAGACCCTGACCCTCCAGTTCCGGGCGTTCGTGACGAGCCTGGCCCGTCAGGACTTCCGGTACACGAACACGATGGGGGCCACAGGGAACGAGGGGGAGGGGACCCCCATCCCGCCGGATAGCGGCCTCCCTGGGGACACGGACCCCGACGATTCCGATGAGGTCGTCCACCCCGCGGCCGTGCCTGCCCTCTCCCTGGACAAGGCGATCGCCGACGTCCTCCGCGGCGGGGCCAGCCGCGGGCCCGCGGGGCCTGTGGAGCCGGGGGACGTGATCGTGTACACCGTCACCATCCGCAACGTGGGCTTCGGGGTCGCCTACGACGTGGACTTCACCGACGAGCTCCCGGCCCACGTCGAGTACGAGACAGCGTACGGGGATGGTACCTACACCGTGGACAGCCCCGCCGCCTCGGGGTCCCTGGGGATCCCCGACGGGGCCACGGGTCTCGTGACGGCGAACATCTCGGCCACGGTGAACCCGGGCGGGACCCTCGTCGCCACCTACCGCGTGCGGGTCCTGAGCTCCGCCGCCCAGGGCGTGGACCTCGTGAACCGGGCGGCCACCACGGGGAAGGACGGGGCCGGAAACCCGATCCCCGAGTACAACCCCGACATTCCCGACACTTATCCCGACCGGGACGCCACCCGCATTCCGGTGGTCGAGCCGGGCCTCGCCCTGGACAAGGAGATCGTGGACGTCCTCCGGGGCGGGGTGAGCATCTGGCCCACGCCGATCGTGCTCTGGGGCGACGTGATCGTGTACCGGGTCACCGTGCGCAACGTGGGCCTGGGGACCGCCTACGACGTGGACCTGACGGATACGCTCCCCTACGGTCTCGCCTACGACGCGGGCGGAGACGGGACGTGGACGGTGGACAACCCATCTGCGTCCGGCACCCTCGGGATCCCCGACGGGGCGACGGGAACGATCGTTGCGAACATCTCGGCCACGCTCGCCGGCGGGGGGACCCTTACGGCCCGCTACCGGGCCCGGGTCCTCCCCGAGGCCCCGCCTGGCCAGTACCTTGTCAACCTCGCCCGGGTGACGGGCCGGGACGGGGCGGGGACCCCGATCCCCGAGTTCAACCCTGACGTGGCGGACTCCTACCCCGATGAAGACGAGACGCGGATCCTCCTCGGGGTCCCGGCGCTCGTGACCGAGAAGGGGATCTACTGCGATCCGTGTGGACCGGAGCCCTGCGCCCCGTGCCCCAAGCCCCCGTTTGTCTTCACCGTGGGGGACAAGGTCCGGTTCCAGCTCACCGTCCGCAACGTGGGGCATACCCGGGCCTACGGGATCCGGGTCGAGGACGTTCTCCCGCCGGGGTTCACCTACGTCCCTGAGTCCACCCGGGCCGCCTGGCCCGAGGGGAAGTCCCAGGCGGACCCCGTGGGTGCCCCGGGCCCTGAGCTCGTCTGGTTCACCGGGGCATCCCTCGACGCGGGGGAGGCCCTCGTTCTTGTGTTCGAGGCCCTCGTCACGGACAAGGCCCCGGTGGGGGAGACCCTGAAGAACCGGATGTGGGCGTTCGGGTTTGATGCGCAGAACCTCCCGATCCCCGCCGACCAAAGCCTCTACGTCCCAGCGGACGACGATCCGGACGACAGCTCCATCCTCGAGCTCCAGGTGACCCGCCGGGCGGGGGGAGGGAACCCGTGGGCCGGGTGGGCCCCGTGGCTTGGGCTTGGAGGACTGGGCTTGATCGGGCTCCTGCGGCTTCCCGCGCGCCACCGCCTCAAGGGACTGGGTCTGGCCCTTCTCCTCTTCGGCCTCCTCGCCACCGGGGTCTCGGCCCAGGCCCAGGGAACAACGATGGTTCGGATCCAGGTGCTCGTGACGCCGGCCGAGGGCGGGGCGGTGGAGGGGGAGGGTCTCTACCCCGTGGGGGCCCCCGTGCGCCTCACCGCCCTCCCTAGTTGGGGGTACCAGTTCGTCGGCTGGTACGAGGACCGCACGCGCATTGGAACCGGGCTTACCCTGGAGTTCACCGCCGGACGGGACCGGGTCCTCGAGGCCCGGTTCGAGCCCATTCCCCAGTCGTTCACCCTCGGGGGCACCTCCCAGGGCTCGTTCGCCGTCCTCCCCACCCCAGGCCTGGAGCGGGCAACCCTCGACCTCCGCTACGTCCTCCGCTACGGCGCTGTCCCGTGGACCTTCCGGGCGGTGGCCGACTTCACCGGATCAAGCTGGACGAACTTGCAGCTCCACGGCTCGGGGCGGATGGGGGAGGTCCAGGTCGGGGGCGGGCTCACGTTCGACCCCGCTGTTCCCGCGTACAAGACCGCCTACCTCGCCCTCCTCCACCGCACCCCCGACCTCACGACGAGCCTGCGGGTGACCCACTACGCCCAGGCCGGGACCCCCCCGGGGCCGTACCTCTTGTCCGTCCTTTCCCTCCGGTCCGGGAACCTCTCCTTCACCGCGCGGTTCGAGGAGAAGACGGGAGGAATGATGTTCCGGGACGCCCAGGTGTTCCTCACCCCCCTGGAGCTTTGCTGCGGGATCGCCGCCCAGGGCACCCTTTCCTTCACCAAGGCTGGCTTCGCCTTTGCCCAGGTCACCGTGGATGAGCTCATCCCCCTCTGCTGCGGAGTGACGTTGGGGTTCTCCGTGAAGTTCACCCCCGGCGCCAAGGAGGTCAGCCTCCTCCCCCGCTGGGAGAGCCCCTGCCAGGGGTGCCTCACCCTGTACGGGAACGTGTTGTGGGATGGGGAAAGTCGGACCTGGGGGGGAGTGGTTGTTCACGGGATCAAGCTCTACTGCTGCTGGGGTGGGGCGTGTCCGGGGGGAGGGGTGAGCTCCCCTTTTGTGGAGTTCGTCACCGCACTTGACCCCTCCCAGGTCCCCGGCGGATTCCAAGGCCAGGAGTTCGAGTACGTGAAGTTTGGGCTGTGCGGCCCGGCCTGCTGCGGGGGGAGCTACTCCCTGGAGGGGACGGCGTACTTTGCTCCCACCGGATCCCTATTTGGCCTCTCCCGGATCCTCCTCACGGGAGGGGTCCCGCTGTTCCCCGGGTTCACCGTGGACCTCAAGCTCGCCGCCGACCTCCTCGGGGGGACGACCACCTTCTCCGTGGGGTGGAACCTCAGGTTCTAGAGTTCAAACAAAGCTCGGCCAACACCCTGAGGACGGCCCGGTGGTGCCCGGGGATCAGCACGTGGTGGTTCCCCAGGGGCTCCCGGAGGAGGCGCTCGAGCGCCCCCCGGGGCAGCTTGAACCGGACCTGGGTCCGGCAGAGGTCCTCCCGCCCCACCCGCTCGTCGAGGACCCGTCCCTCGACGAAGAACCCCTGGTTGAGCTCCTTCCCCCCGAACCGGACGAGGGTGTAGGGCCCGGGCTTTACTTCCCCGGCCACCGCGAGCCCTCGCCCGGACTCGAAGTGGGTGCGGAGAACGTGGGACCGGGTGAGGGCGAGGGGGACCGTGCAGTGGGCCAGGGTGAGGGTTTCCCCCTTGAGGTCGAGGTCGGCGGGGTTGGCGAGGAACCCCGGCCCCCCGGTGAGCTCCTGGGCGACCATCAGGGCAAGGAGGGACGGCAGGTCCCCCTCGCAGCCGGCCGGGATCCCCGCGTCGGCCAGGCAGGCCAGGGCCCAGCAGGCGGTCAGCCGGTGGGGAAGAAGCCCAAAGCAGGCGATGGACAGGGCATCGAGCTCCTGCTCCTCCACGAGCTTCCGCAGGGCGACGTAGACCCGCGCCCCCACCCCCCGCTCCTCCTCCCCAATCCCCGCGCCCTCCCCCTCCACCGGGGGGGCCGCCGCGGGCACCCGCCGGAGGACCTCGTCCAGAGGGATCGGGATCACCTCAAGGCCGAGCTTTTCCCGGAGGAGCGCGGGGTCTGGGGAACTTGCCACAAGCCAGGGGGACGGCTCGCCCACGAGGCCGACCCGCTTTCCCCGGAGGGCCCGGGCGAGGGCGATTGCGCGCGCGAGAACCGGGAGGTCCTCGGATCCCGCCCCGAGGTGGACGAGGCGCACGGCGCGCCCCTCCCCCCGCAGCCAGGCCGCGATCTCCAGGGCCGCCGGGAGCGCGTTGTGGCCAGGATGGGAGAGGAGGACCACCGCACGACCCGATCGGGCGAGGAGCTCCAGCGCCCGCCCCTCCGTCCCCCCCGTGACGACGAGGAGAACGGGGACCGGCTCCCCCTGGATCTCCTCCTCCCCCCGGGGGACGAGCTCGACCTTGCCCTCTTCGGCGAACGCTCCGACCACGGCCGGCACCAGCCGCTCGGCGCCCGAGTGAAGGGTGGAGAAGAGGGGGAGGACGGGGAGCGTGGGCCTATCCACCCGTCTCTCCCCTCAGGGGGCGCACAATGACGAACCGGAGCGCAGGGACGCGGCGGACGGCAAGCCTCCGGGCGAGCTGGGCCCGGATGAACCCTTGGTCGTGCCGGAGGGCGGCGAGGACTTGGTCCTGAACCTCCTCTCCCCCGTCCACGGCCACCGCCACCGTGGCCTCCTCCCCCGTCGGGGAAAGCCGTGCTCCCATCACCGTCGGGGAGAGGGTCCGCAACGCGGGGTCCTTGACCTCGAACTCGAGGATGTCCGCCACTTCGCGGACGATCGTCGCTTCCAGACGGGAGCGGGCGTAGGACGGCATCACAGGACGGACAGCTCGTGTCCTTCGACGTAGTAGTCCCGGCTTCCGTGGAGGGACTCAAGCAGCGTCATCAGGACCTCGTCGGCGTGCCGGGGGTCGTTGGAGAGGTAGGCGAACCCGAGCACCGCCCCCTTGGGGTTATCGAGGCCATCCAGCTCGGCGGCCGAGACCCCGAACTCCCGGCGGGCCCGGGCGAGGACCCCGCTCAGGACCGACCGCTTGTCCTTGAGGGTTCGGGCCGCGGGGATCCGGAGCTGGACCGTGAGCACCCCCACCGCCATGTCCCTAGACCGGGACCTCCTCCACGGTGTAGATCTCGAGGGTGTCCCCCGGTTGGACCTCGTTCCAATCGCGAACCCGGATCCCGCACTCCCGGCCGGCCTGGACCTCCCGCACGTCGTCGGCGAACCGCTTGAGGGAGGCGATCTCCCCCACGAACACCTCCTTCCCGTCGCGGTACGCCCGGACCCTCGCCCCGCGGACGACCCGGCCGGAGCGGACCGTGCACCCGGCCACCCGCCCCACCCCGTCGATGTCGAACGTCTTGAGGACCTCGGCCTCGCCCACCTTGACCTCCCGGAGCTCGGGCCCGAGGAGCCGCTTGAGGGCCCGCTCCACGTCCAAGGCGAGGTCGTAGATGATGTCGTAGGTCCGGACCGGGACCCCCCGCACCTCCGCCAGGCGGGCTGCCTTCCCCTCCACCCGCACCGCGTACCCCACGACGAGGGGCTGCATGTCCTGCTCCGCCGAGGCCAGGAGGACGTCGGACTCGGTGACCGGGCCGATCCCGGCGTGGAGGATCTCCAGCTCTACCCCGTCGGCCTTGAGGTTCCCCAGTTCGTGCCGTGCCGCCTCAAGCCCGCCCGCGGTGGCGGCCTTGAGGACGACGACGAGCTTCTTGGCCTGGGCCGCCTGGAGGAGGTCCTCGAACGTGCGCGGGGCCCGCACCGCCCGCCGGGCCTCCACCTCCGCCCGCACCCGCTCCTCGGCGATCCGCCGGGCCTCGTTGGGGTCGGAGACCCGCTCCACCCGCTCCCCCGCGGGGGGAACCGCCGACAGGCCCAGCACCACTGCCGGGGTCCCCGGCGGGGCCGCCGGAAGCCGCTCCCCCCGGTGGTCGAGGAGGGCCCGGATCCGACCGTAGGCCGATCCAACCACGATCGCGTCCCGCTCCCGCAGGGTCCCGTTCTTCACGATCACCGTGGCCACGGGGCCCCGGGATGGATCGAGGCTCGACTCGATCACCATCGCCTCAAGCTCCCCCTCGGGGTCCCCGGAGATCCCCTCCATGTCCGCGACCAGGAGGATCATCTCCAGGAGGTCGTCCACCCCCTGCCCGGTGAGGGCGGAAAGGGGCACCATGATTGTCGAGCCCCCCCACTCCTCGGGGGCGAACCCGAGTTTCGCGAGGTCCTGGACCACCCGGTCCTTGTTCGCCCCCGGTTTGTCCATCTTGTTGATCGCCACGATCATCGGGACCCCGGCGGCCTTGATGTGGTCGATGGCCTCCAGGGTCTGGGCCATGACCCCGTCGTCGGCCGCGACCACGAGGACGGCGATGTCCGTGATCTGGGCCCCCCGGGCGCGCATTGCCGTGAACGCCCGGTGGCCCGGGGTGTCGATGAACGTGATCGCCCGGCCGTGGAACGTTGCCTGGTAGGCACCGATGGACTGGGTGATTCCCCCCGCCTCCCCGGCCGCGACGCGGGTCTTGCGGATCGTATCGAGGAGGGTGGTCTTCCCGTGGTCGATGTGCCCGAGGACGGCCACCACGGGGGGCCGGGGCTGGCCCTTGGGCTTGGGCGGCGCGGGCGGGGGCTCCGGCGGGGCCTCCACCACCGGGGCGGCCCGCTCCCGGAAGAACTCCCGCAGAACCTGGGCGTCCTCCTCGGAGAGCGTGCTCACCGCCCGGAGCCCCGCCATCCCCAGCTCCTCCAGGGCCCCCAGGACCTCTTTGGACGAGACCCCGAGCTCCCGGGCCACCTCGTAGACGCGCTTTTTGGTCACGGAACCTCCCCCTCTAGGCGGGGGTCAGCCGGTGGCGGCCCTTCCTCCGCCTCCGGGCGAGCACGGCCCGACCGCTCGGCGTCCGCTTCCGGGCCAGGAACCCGTGGACCCGGTACCGACGCCGACGATGGGGTTGGTAGGTGCGCTTGGGCATACGTCCTCCTTCGAAGCTAGCCCCCATTCTCCCCGGAGCCGTCCCGAGCTGCAACCTTTTCCAGAAGCGGCAGGGCGAGAAGGTTCTGGACCGACCGCCAGCGGGACCGGCAGATCGGGGGGAGCGCTCCGTGGGCGGAAAACCACGTCGCGAGGAACGCCCGCACCTTCGCCTCCCCGGGGTACCCCCACCCGAAGTCCCCGTACGCCCGACGCAAGAGGAGGATGTAGCTATCCCGCACGACCTTGGCCAGGAGCGAGGCCGCGGCGGCGGCGGGGTGGGTCCGGTCCGCCCGGGGGAACACCGCGATCCGTTCTAACTCGAGTCCCGACGCGGTAGCGAGGGCGCTCCGAAACCGCCCGGCAGCCCGCGGCCCCACCGGGGCATCCACGACGGCCCAGGCCGGCCCAAGGGCGCGGAGGAGAAGGGCCATCGCCTCAAGCTCGAGCAGGGTGAGGTTCTCCTGGTCCACCCGGGAGGCGGGGATGACCACCACCCGCCCCCGGGCCCCAGCTTGAACCATCGCCCGGACGAGGGCCCGCCGGCGCCCCCGGGGGACGAGCTTGGAGTCCCGGACCCCGAGGGCCCACAGCGCCTCAAGGGCTTCCTCTTCCACGGCCACCCCGGCCACGACGAGGGGCCCGAGGACCGCCCCCCGCCCCGCCTCGTCCACCCCGAGGACCGCCGCCACCCTACCGCCAGTACCGGCGGGCCCGCTGCCACCGCCACCAGGTCACCAGGCCGGGCACCACATCCCGCTTCCGAAGGAGGAACGCCAGGGCCATCCCCGCCAGGAACCCCCCGATGTGGGCAAACCACGCCACCCCCTCCATCCCCCCGAGGTCCACGATCCCCGAGAAGAACTGGATCACGAACCACAGCCCGAGGAACACCAGGGCCGGGACGTCCACGAAGTGGAGGAAGAAGAACAACGGGACCACGGTGAGGACCCGCGCCCAGGGGAAGAGGACGAGGTAGGCCCCAAGCACCCCGGCGATTGCCCCCGACGCCCCGACCATCGGGACGGTGGTGTTAGAGTAGATCCCGGCCTGGAGCAGGGCCGCCGCCGCGCCGGCGAGGAGGTAGAAGAGGAGGAACCTCCCCCGCCCGAGCGCCGCCTCCACGTTGTCCCCAAACACCCACAGGAACAGCATGTTCCCGAGGAGATGGAGCCACCCCCCATGGAGGAACATCGAGGTGAGGAGCGTGAGCCAGATCGGAAAAGGGACCGCCGGCTCGAGGTCCTCCCCCGACCAGAACTCCGCCGGAACCAGCCCGTAGCGGATCACAAACGCGTCCCGCTCGGTGACCGGGTACAGGCACCCCCGCCCGAACCGGCGGTAGAGGAGGGGGTCGTAGCCCGGGGCAGTGCCCCCAAACGTCCCCTCCCAGGCGCACCGGTCGAGGAACACAAGCTTCTGGTCGGAGAAGCTCAGGGTGTAGAAGAAGGCGAGGACGTTGAGGGCGATGAGGGCGATCGTGACGTAGGGCACGATCCCGCTGGGGCGGCTGTCGCGGAGGGGAATCATCGCCGGCCCATTCTAGCCGCCGCGGGCGCGGCCGGGAAGTTGTCCCCGCCCCCTCCCCCCACTACCATGCCCTCCACGTAAGGAGGCCCACGGTGGAACTCTTGCAAAAGCTCTCTGAGGCCCCAGGGATCCCCGGCCGGGAAGACGAAGTGCGCACCCTCGTCCAGAACGCCCTCAAGCGGCACGTGGACGAAATCCACGTCGACCAGCTGGGGAACGTGATCGCCCACAAAAAGGGCAAGGGCCCCAAGGTTGTCGTGGCTGGGCACATGGACGAGATCGGGTTCCTCGTGTCCCACGTGGACGAGGAGACGGGTTTTTTGCGCCTGGAGCCCGTGGGCGGGTTCGATCCCCGGACCCTCATCGCCGCCCGGGTGACCGTCCACACGAAGGGCGGGCCCCTCCTCGGCCTCATCGGCACCAAACCCGTCCACATCCTCACCGACGAGGAGCGCAAGAAAGAGATCCGGATCCAAGACCTGTTCGTCGACCTTGGCCTTCCCGGGAAGACCGTGGCGAAAAAAGTGCGGATCGGGGACCCCGTGACCCTCGTCCAGTCCTTCACCCGGGTGGGGGACCTCGTGTCGGGGAAGGCCCTCGACGACCGGGTGGGGGTGTTCGTGGGGATCGAGGCCGTGAAGCGCCTCAAGAAGCACCAAGCCGACGTGTACTTCGTGGGGACGGTCCAGGAGGAGGTGGGGCTGCGCGGGGCGCGGGCGAGCGCGTTCGCCCTCGACCCCCAGATCGGGGTGGCCCTGGACGTGACCCTCGCCTGCGACATGCCCGGGGTGGCGGGCCACGAGCAGGTGACCAGGCTCGGAAAAGGGGTGGCGATCAAGCTCAAGGACTCCGCCTCCATCTCCCATCCGGGGCTCGTGCGGTTCCTCGTCGACCTCGCCGAGAAGAAGAAGATCCCCCACCAAATGGAGATCCTCCCCCGGGGGGGGACGGACGCCGGGGCAATCCAGCTTGCCCGGGCGGGGGCGGCGGTGGTGACCCTGTCCGTCCCCACCCGCTACGTCCACTCCGTGGTCGAGGCGGCCCACGTCGACGACATCGAGGCGGCGATCAAGCTCCTCACGGCGTTCCTCGAGACCTGCCACACCGCGGACCTCAAGCTCTAGGAGGTGGGGGTGCAGCGGATCCTGTTCCGGGACGTGGACGTCATCGCCACGTTCGACCGGGAGCGGCGGGAGCTCCGGGGGGGGTGGCTCCTCGTCGAGGGGAACCGGATCGCCGCCCTCGGGGAGGGGGATCCGCCCCAGGGGCCGTTCACCGAGGTCCTCTCGGGGAAGGACCGGGTCATGGTCCCGGGGATGGTCAACGTCCACCACCACCTCTACCAGAGCCTGTTCCGGGCCGTCCCGGGGGCCCAGGACAAGGAGCTCTTCGACTGGCTCCTCTTTCTCTACGAGAAGTGGCGGGGGATCGACGAGGAGGCGGTGTACACCTCGACTGCGGTGGGGTGTTTGGAGCTCCTCCTCTCCGGGTGCACGACGACGACGGACCACCTCTACCTCTTCCCCCGGGGGCAGGGGGGGCTCACCGACGTCGAGATCGAGGCCGCGGCCGCGGTGGGGATCCGGTTCCACCCCACCCGGGGGTCGATGTCCCTGTCCCGGGAGGCGGGCGGGCTCCCGCCCCCCGACGTGGTCCAAACGGAGGAGGAGATCCTCCGGGATAGCGATCGGCTCATCCGGCGGTGGCACGACCCAGGCTTCGGGGCCATGGTCCGGATCGCGCTTGCCCCCTGCTCCCCGTTCTCGGTGACCCCGGAGCTCATGCGGAGGACGGCCGAGCTCGCCCGGGAACGGGGGGTGCTCCTCCACACCCACCTCGCCGAGACGTGGGATGAGGAGGAGTTCTGCCGGGCCAAGTTCGGGGTTCGGCCGGTGGACTACCTTGCGGGGGTGGGGTGGCTCGCCCCGGACGTGTGGCTCGCCCACCTCGTCCACGTGACGGGGGAGGACATCCGGCGGCTTGCCGCGGCCGGGGTGGGAATGGCCCACTGCCCGAGCTCGAACATGATCCTCGGCTCGGGGATCGCCCCGGTTCCGGAGATCCTTGCCTCCGGGATGGCGGTGGGCCTGGGGGTGGACGGGTCGGCCTCGAACGATAGCTCCAACATGGTCCGCGAGGCGCGGCAGGCGATGCTCCTCTCCCGGGTGAAGTACGGGGCGGAGGCGATGAGCGCCCGGACGGCCCTCGAGCTTGCCACCTTAGGCGGGGCGCGGGTCCTCCACCGGGAGGAGGAGATCGGGTCCCTCGAGCCGGGGAAGTGCGCCGACCTCTCCCTGTGGGACCTTTCGGCCCTGGAGTTCGCCGGCGCTGCCGACCCGGTGGCCGCCCTCGTCCACTGCGGGGCCCAGTACGCCGACCTCGTGATGGTGAACGGCGTGATCCTCGTCCGGAGGGGAAGGCTCGTGAACGAGGACCTCTACGCCCTCGTCCCCCGGCAGCGGGAGATCACCCGGAGGCTTCTCGCATGAGGGTCGAGGTCCACGTGTTCTTCCCGTTCCGGGAGGAGATCGGGGGCGGGCCGGTCCTCCTCGACCTCCCCCCGGGGACGGACGTGGCGGGCGCAGTCGCGGCCCTCGCCGAGCGCTACCCCGGGCTCCGAGACCGGCTCCTCGACCCCGGGGGGAGGATCCGCCGCCACGTCTCGGCCCTGGTGAACGGGACCGCAATCCAGTTCAAAGGGGGGTTCGCCACGCCTCTCTCCGACGGGGACACGCTCACGATCCTTCCTCCGGTGGGCGGCGGCTAGTTCTTTGCGGATCACGCTCCGGTTCGCTATAGTCCCGCGGGGCGGATGGACGACGCGTTGAGCGTGGTGGTGCTCGCCGCCGGCAAGGGAACGCGGATGCGTTCCCGCCTCCCCAAGGTCCTCCACCCCTTGGCCGGCCTCCCCCTCCTCGAGCACGTCCTGCGCGCTGCCCAGCGCCTCTCCCCAGCCCAGATCGTTGTCGTCGTTGGCCACGGGGGGGAGGAGGTGCGGGCGTTCCTCGCTCGCTGGGACGTGACGGCCGTGGACCAGGGCGAGCCCCGGGGGACGGGCCACGCCGTCCTTGCCGCCCGGGAGGCGATCCGGGGCCGTACGGTCCTCGTCCTTCCGGGGGACGTTCCCCTCGTCCCCGCGGAGGCCCTCCAGGCCCTCCTCCGGTACCACCGGGAGGAGCGGGCTGCCGTGACCGTCCTCACCACCGAGCCCGCCGATCCCAGCTCCTACGGCCGCCTCGTCCGGGGCGAGGACGGCCGGCCCCTCCGGATTGTGGAGGCGGGGGACGCCTCCCCCGAGGAGCTCGCCCTGCGGGAGGTGAACTCCGGGATCTGGGCTTTGGAGAACGTTCCGGAGCTGTGGGGGGCTCTGGCGGGCCTCTCCCCGGACAACGCCAAGGGGGAGTACTACCTCACCGACCTCGTGGCCCGCTTCGCCCAAGCGAAGCGGGCGGCGGCCCTCCGCTGGCCCTCCCCCGACGACCTGCGGGGGGTGAACGACCGGGCCGACCTCGCCGCGGTCGGGGCCCTCCTCCGGGAGAGGATCCTCCGCTCGTGGATGAGGGAAGGGGTGACGGTGGTGGACCCGGCGGCGGTCTACCCCTCCCCGGACGCCACCGTGGGCGAAGACACGGTCCTGTTCCCCGGAACCCACCTCCTGGGAAAGACCTCCATCGGCCGGGGATGTCAGATCGGCCCGGGGGCGTACCTCGTGGACGCCGAGGTCGGGGATGGAGCGCGGGTGGGGTACTCGGTCCTCGAGGGGGCGGTCGTGGAGGAGGGGGCCCAGGTTGGCCCCTACGCCCACCTCCGCCCCGGGGCCCGGATCGGCCGGCGGGCCCGGGTGGGGAACTTCGTTGAGGTCAAGGCCGCGACCCTCGGGGAGGGGGTGCGGGCCGGGCACCTGGCCTACATCGGCGATGCCGAAGTCGGGGCGGGGGCGAACATCGGGGCCGGGGCGATCACCTGCAACTTTCAGCCCGGGAAAAAGGAGAAGTTCCGCACCGAAATCGGGCGCGGGGCGTTCATCGGGACGAACGTGTCCCTCGTCGCTCCGATCCGGATCGGGGAAGGGGCCGTGGTTGGGGCGGGCTCCGTGATCACCCACGACGTCCCCCCCTACGCCCTGGCCCTCGAACGGGCCCCCGAAGTGATCAAGCCGGGCTGGGCCAAGGAGAAGATGGACCATGGCGAATGACTTCTGCCTCCTTTCCGGAAACGCCAACCTCCCGCTGGCCCTGAGGATTGCGGAGATCCTTGGGGTGGAGCTGTGCTGGGCGAACGCCGAGGACGATCGCTCCCACGGCCCGGGGCGGTTTCCCGACGGGGAGGTGAAGGTCCAGATCCGGGAGACCGTGCGTGGGAAGGACGTGTTCGTGATCCAACCCCTCTCCCCCCCGGTGAACGACCACCTGATGGAGCTCCTCATCCTCGTCGACGCCCTCCGCCGGGCCTCGTGCCGGGAGATCTGCGCCGTGATCCCCTACCTTGGCTACGCCCGCCAGGACCGGAAGACCACCGGGCGGGTCCCCATTTCGGCCCGGCTGGTGGCGGACCTCCTCGAGACCGCAGGAGTGGATCGGGTGCTGACGATGGACCTCCACGCCGGGCAGATCCAGGGTTTCTTCAAGGTTCCCTTGGACCACCTCCGCTCGGACCGGCTGTTCGCGAGGTTCATCTACGACCACCATCGGGACTGGCTGGAGGACCTCACCGTGGCCTCCCCCGACCTTGGGGGGGTGTGGCGGGCCCGGCGGATCGCCAAGCGCCTGGCCGAACTCCGCCGGCGAAAAAAGGAGCTCCCGCTCGTGGTGGTCGTCACCCAGCGGGAGGTAAAGGGGAAGCGAAAGGTGGTCCACCAGAAGGTGATCGGGGATGTGAAGGGTCAGAATGTCCTCCTGGTGGACGACATCCTCGCCAGCGGCGAGACCCTCGTCACCGCGGCGGCCGAGCTCCTCAAGTCGGGGGCCCGGGGGGTGGTTGCCGCCTGCACCCATGGGGTGTTCACTCCGGGCTCCGTGGAGCTTCTGCAGGGGTCGAAGTTGCAGCGGGTGATCGTCACCGATACCATTGCCCACCGCGACGAGGTCCGCAAGGCCCCCCAGATCGAACTCGTTTCGGTCGCCGAGTTCTTCGCGGACGCGATTCGCCGGATCCACCGCCACGAGTCGATGACCGACCTTTTGGCATCGACACCGACTTAAGGAGGATGGAGATGATGGTCAACGCAGCGCGGCGGCCCCTCACGGCCAAGCCCAACGCCCTTCGCCGCCAGGGGTACGTCCCCGCGGTCCTGTACGGGGCCCACGTGGCCTCCCTCCACGTGGCCATCCCCGAAAAGGAGCTCCTGGAACTCCTCGATCACGTCACCCGCTCCACCCCGGTCGAAGTCAAGGTGGACGGGAAGGAAACCTACCACGTCTTCCTCAAGGAGATCCAGGTCCACCCCATCACCGAGAGGTTCCTCCACCTCGACCTCTACGTGGCCGACCCCAACCGGCCCCTGGAGATGAACGTCCCCGTCCGGGTTGTGGGGACGGCCCGGGGGATCAAGGACGGGGGGATCCTCGAGGTCCTCCACAGCTCCATCCCGGTTCAAGCCCTCCCGGCCAAGATGCCGCCCCGGATCGAGCTCGACGTTTCGGAGCTGGGAGTTGGCCAGGCGATTCTGGTGAAGGACGTTCCTTGGCCGGAGGGGGTCGTGCCTCAGCTGCCGCCCGACGACGCCCTGGTGGTGGTGGCGGCGCGGAAGGCCCTCGAAGTCGAGGCGGTTCCCGCCGCGGAGGCCGCTGCGGCGCCCGCGGAGGGCGAGGCGGCCCAGCCTCCGGCCGGGGAGACCCCCGCGGGTTGAGGGCCGTCGTCGGGCTGGGGAACGTCGGAGCGGAGTACGCAGCCAGCCGCCACAACGTCGGGTTCTGGGTCGTCGAACGGCTCCTCTCCCGCGCTCCCTGGCGGCGGCGGCTCTATCCCTGGGGAGAAGTTCACCACTCACCCGCCGGATACCTCCTCCGCCCCTCCACGTACATGAACCGGTCCGGGGAGGCCGTGCGGGGCCTCCTGGCCGAGCTCCCCCTGGGTCCTTCCGACCTCCTTGTGGTCTACGACGAGGCCGACCTCCCGGTGGGAGCCCTCCGCCTCCGCGCCCGGGGGGGGCCGGGGACCCACCGCGGGATGCGGTCCGTTCTGGCCGCCCTGGGGACGGAGGACGTGCCCCGGCTCCGGGTGGGGATCGGCCGCCCCCCCGAGGGTGGAGACTGGGTCGACCACGTCCTCTCCCCCCCGCCCCCGGAGGAGGCCGCGGCCCTCGCCGCGGCGGCCGACTTCGCCGCCGAGCTCGCCTGGACCTTCCTCACCGCCGGGCTCCCCGCGGCCCTCGACCGCCTCTCCCGTGAGGGGGGAAGAAGCCCTCGTATAATCTGAGTCGGAGGTCGCCCATGTACGAGAAATTCTCCAAGGAAGCGATGAAGCTCCTGGCCGCGTCCCAGGAGGAGGCGGGCGACTGGCGCCACCGCTACGTGGGGACGGAGCACCTCCTCCTCGCTGCCGCCCGGATGGAGGGCTCGAGGGTGGCGCGCTTCTTGGACTCCAAAGGTCTCACCTACGACCGGATCGCCCGGTTCGTCGAGCGCCAGAAGGGCCGGGGGAAGATCGGCGTCTCCCCCGAGGAGCTCGAGCCCACCCAGCGCCTGCGGCGGGTGATGAAGCTCGCCTACGAGGAGGCGCGGCGGGACGGGGTGGAGGCGATCGAGCCCGAGCACCTTATCCTCGGGATCCTCCGGGAGGGGGAGTGCACGGCGGCGGAGATCCTCCGCGCCCAGGGGATCGACCTCCGCACCGCCCGGGAGCAGCTCTCCTTCAACCGCCGGGGCGGGGGGGTGCGGGTCCGCACGGGGCACAGCCGGCTTCCCGGAGAACTGGGGGAGTTCGGGCGGAACCTCGTCGAGGAGGCGTCCCAGGGGCTCCTCGATCCCGTGATCGGGCGGGACCGGGAGCTGGAGCGGGTGATCGAGATCCTGTGCCGCCGCAAAAAGAACAACCCCGCCCTGATCGGGGAGTCGGGGGTGGGGAAGACGGCGATCGTCGAGGGCCTGGCCCAGAAGATCGCCGCCGGGGACGTCCCGTCGGTCCTCGCCAACAAGGAGATCGTGGAGCTCGATATGGCGGGGATCGTCGCCGGGACGAAGTACCGCGGGGAGTTCGAGCAGCGCCTGAAGACGATCCTCAACCAGGTCATGAGCGTGGACAACATCATCCTGTTCATCGACGAGCTCCAGACCGTGGTCGGGGCCGGGGGCGCGGAAGGGGCGATCGACGCTTCAGCGATCCTCAAGCCCCCCCTGGCCTCCGGCGCCATCCAGTGCATCGGCACAGCGACCCCCGACGACTACCGGAAGTCCATCGAGAAGGACCCGGCCCTCAAACGGCGGTTCAAGACCGTCTACATCGACGAGCCTTCGGTAGAGGACACGGTGAAGATCCTCCACGGGCTCCGCCACCGCTACGAGGAGCACCACGGGGTCCAGATCACCGACGACGCCCTCTGGCAGGCCGCGCGCCTTTCCGACCGGTACATCACGGACCAGTTCCTCCCCGACAAGGCGATCGACCTCATCGACGAGACGGCGGCGAAGGTGCGCCTGGCGGCAACCGAGCTCCCCGCCGAGGCCCGGGAGCTTCTTGAGGAGATCACCCGCCTGGAAGATGAGGAGGAGGCGGCGGTGGCCGAGCAGAACTACGAGCTCGCTGCCCGGATCCGCGACCAGCGGACCCTCCGGGTGGAGGAGCTCAAGAAGTTCGAGGAGGCAGGGCGGGAGCCGGTCGTCCCCGTGGTCACCGGGGAGCACGTGGCGGCCACGGTGTCGGCCTGGACCGGGATCCCCGTCCGGCACCTCCAGGAGGAGGACACGGCCCGGCTGGTGCGGATGGAGGAGAAGATCCACGAGCGGTACGTGGGCCAGGACGAGGCGGTCAAATCCGTGGCCCGGGCGATCCGCCGGGCCTACGCCGGGATCAAGGACCCCCGCCGACCCATCGGCTCGTTCCTGTTCCTCGGCCCCACCGGGGTCGGGAAGACGGAACTGGCGCGGGTTCTCGCCGGATTTCTGTTCGGCGACGACGACGCCCTGATCCGGATCGACATGTCCGAGTACGTGGAGCGGTTTGCCGTCTCGCGCCTCGTCGGAGCCCCGCCGGGGTACGTGGGGTACGAGGAGGCCGGCCAGCTCACCGAGGCCGTCCGCCGCCGCCCCTACTCCGTCGTCCTGTTCGACGAGATCGAAAAAGCCCACCGGGACGTGTTCAACATCCTCCTCCAGGTGATGGACCACGGGATCCTCACCGACTCCCAGGGCCGGAAGGTCGACTTCCGGAACACCGTCCTCATCATGACCTCCAACGTGGGGAGCAAGCTCATCGTGGACCGGACCGGGGTTGGGTTCACCACCGCCGACATCGAAAGCGAGCAGGCGTACAAGGACATGAAGGGCCGGGTGATGAGCGAGGTCAAGAAGGAGTTCTCCCCCGAGTTCCTGAACCGCCTCGATGACGTGATCGTGTTTCACGCCCTCACGAAGGAGCAGGTCCGGGAGATCGCCAATCTGTTCGTCCGCCGCCTCCAGGACCGCCTCCGGGAGGAGCATGGGATCGAGCTTGGGATCGAGCCCTCGGCGTGGGAGCTCCTCACCGAGCGGGGGTACGACGAGAAGTACGGGGCTCGCCCGATGGGCCGGGCGGTGGAGCGGCTGCTGGAGGACCCGATCGCCGAGAAGATCCTGACGAAGGAGTTCCCGCCCGGGTGCCGGGTCGTGGCCGAGGCCCGGGACGGGGAGATCGTCCTCCGGAAGGAGTGATGCCCTACCGCTGCCGGGGGTGCGGCTACCAGTCCCCGAAGTGGCTGGGCCGGTGCCCCCGGTGCGGGGCGTGGGAGTCGTTTGAGGAAGCCCGGGAAGGGGCTCCAGCTCCCGGGGGCGAGCCGCCCCGGCCGCTTCCGGAAATCGCCGCCCCCGCCGGGGAGCGGCTGACGACGGGTCTCCCCGAGGTGGACCGGGTCCTCGGGGGCCTCCTCCCGGGGGCGGTGGTCCTCCTCGGGGGCGAGCCCGGGGTGGGGAAGTCCACCCTGCTTCTCCAGCTCGCCGCCCGCCTCGCCGGGCACGGGAAGGTCCTCTATGTCTCAGGTGAGGAGGCGGTGGCCCAGGTCAAGCTCCGCGCCGACCGGCTCGGGATCTCCGAACCCAACCTCTACCTCCAGTCCGAGCAGGAGCTCCTCGCGATCGTCCGGGCGATCGAGGAGCTCGAGCCGGCGGTCCTCGTGGTGGATTCGCTCCAGACCGTCCTCGCCCGGCCCGACGGGGGTGAGATCGGAAGCCTCGTCCAGGTCCGGGAGGCCGCGGCCCACCTCGCTCGCCTGGCCAAGGGGCTGGGGATGGTGGCGTTCCTCGTCTCCCACATCACCAAAGGGGGCGAGTTCGCCGGCCCGAAAACCGTTGAGCACCTCGTGGACGCCACCGTCCAGCTCGAGGGGGTCCGGGAGGGGGACCTCCGGATCCTCCGCTGCGTGAAGAACCGGTTTGGGTCCACCTCCGAGGTCGCGGTCCTCCAGATGGGCCCCGCGGGCCTCACCGAGGTCGCCAATCCCTCCCTGTTCTTCGTCTCCCAGGACGGCCCCCCGAAACCCGGGGCGGCGATCGTGCCCGTGCTCGAGGGCTCGCGGACCCTTCTTGTGGAGATCCAGGCCCTGGTCGCCCCGGGGAGCGGCTACGGCCCCCCCCAGCGCCGGACCGCGGGCCTCGACCTCAACCGGACGAGCGTCCTCCTCGCGGTGATGGAGAAGCACCTTGGGGTCCACGTCCGGGCGATGGACGTCTACCTCGCGGTGGCGGGGGGGCTCGAGGTGCGGGAGCCGGGGGCCGACCTCGGGGCGTGCGCGGCGATCCTGGGGAGCGTGCGGAACCGGCCGATCCCCGCGGGGACCGTGGTCCTGGGGGAGGTCGGCCTCGCGGGGGAGGTCCGTCCTGTCCGGCGGGGACCGGAGCGGCTCTCCGAGGTCGCCAAGCTCGGGTTCTCCCGGGCCGTGGCCCCGAAGGGCCCCCTCCCCAAGCGGTTACCGTTGGAGGTGATCCAGGTGGAGACCCTGGCCCAGGGGATGGAGGCCCTGGACCTCAGCTAGCATGGCGGGGAAGAGGGATCCGAAGCTGGAGATCCTGCGCCGGACCGCCCCCGGCACACCCCTCCGGGACGCGATCGACCGCGTCCTCCAGCTCGGGCGGGGCGGGCTCATCGTCGTCGCCGACCGCGACGTCGTCGAGCCCCTCGTCGCCGCGGGGTTTGAGCTCAATGCTCCCTTCACCCCCCAGGCGATCGTCGAACTCTCCAAGATGGACCGGGCGGTGGTGGTGGACGAGGACCTCCGGACGATCCTCTACGCCAACGCCCACCTCGTCCCGGATCCGAACATCCCGTCCCAGGAGACGGGGACCCGGCACCGGGTGGCCGAGCAGGTGGCCCGCCAGCTCGAGCGGCTCGTGATCGCCGTTTCCGAGGACCTGCGCCGGGCGACCCTGTTCCACGGCTCCTGGCGGCACGAGCTCCAGGAGGTCGGGACCCTGTTCGCCCGGGCCTCCCAGGGCCTCCAGATCCTCGACCGGTACCGGCGGGAGCTCCGGGACCTCCTCGCGGAACTGGCGGGGCTGGAGTTCGAGCGGCGGGTGTTCCCGTCCCACGTGGCGGCGGTCCTCCAGCGGGGGCTGTACATGCTTGAGCTCGAGCGGGACGTGGAGCGGACCCTCGTGGAGCTCGGGGTCCACCGCGAGCTTCCCGAGCGGCACCTCGTGGCCCTCCTGCGCGGGGTGCGGGAGGAGATGGAGCTCCTCATCCGGGACTTCAAGCGGGATCCTCGGCCGGCGGAGGAGATCCTCGAGGAGCTCCTGGCCCTCCCCCCCGACGAGGTCCTCCGCCCCGAGGCCGTCCTCCGCCCGCTCGGGATCGCGGCGGACCAGGAGCCCGAGGAACCGATCCCCTCCCGGGGGTACCGGCTTCTCTCCAAGGTCCCCCGGCTCCCCCTCTCCGTGATCGAGCGGCTGATCGAGGAGATCGGGACGGTGGACAAGGTGTACCGGGCCTCCCGGCGGCAGCTTGATCGGGTGAAGGGGATCGCCCAGGCCCGGGCCAGGGCGATCGAGTTCGGGCTCGGCAGGTTCAAGGACGGCTACACGGGGACCCTGGACGGGTTCTAGGGAGGGAGGATGGAGGAACTGGGGCGGATCGAGCGGGCGGCGAAGCGGCTTTCCGGGCTTGGGAGGCCCGAGGTGGCGGTGGTCCTCGGGTCGGGCCTGTCGGGGGTGTTCCCCCTCACGCGGGAGCGGGCGCTTCCGTTCGCCGCGATCCCTGGGTTCCCGACCCCGACGGTCCCCGGCCATTCCGGGGAGGTGGCGGTGGGGGAGGTGGGAGGCCGGGAGGTCCTCGTCCAGCGGGGGCGGATCCACCTCTACGAGGGGCACTCCCTGGCCGACGTGGTCCTCCCCGTCCGCGCCTACGCCCGCCTCGGGGTGAGGGTCCTCGTCCTCACCAACGCTTCAGGGGGGATCGCCCACGGCCTCGAGGCGGGGGACCTCGTCCTCCTCTCCGACCACATCAACCTCCTTGGGGACAACCCCTTGCGGGGCCCGAACCTTGATCCGTTGGGCCCGCGGTTTCCGGACATGACCGAGGTCTACGACCGGGGGCTCCGGAGGATCGCCCACCAGGTGGCGGAGGAGCTTGGGCTCCGCCTCAAGGAGGGGGTGTACCTCGCGACCCTTGGGCCGTCCTACGAGACCCCGGCCGAGATCCGGGCGTTCCGGGCGTTGGGGGCGGACCTTGTGGGGATGTCCACCGTTCCCGAGGCGATCGCCGCCCGCCACGCGGGGATGAGGGTCCTGGGGATCTCGTGCGTGACGAACCTCGCCGCCGGGGTGTCGCCTGCGCCGCTTTCCCACGACGAGGTGATCGAGACCTCCCGCCGGCGGGCGGGGGACCTGGGGCGGCTT
This sequence comes from Candidatus Bipolaricaulota bacterium, assembly GCA_026418075.1. Classification (GTDB taxonomy): domain Bacteria; phylum Bipolaricaulota; class Bipolaricaulia; order Bipolaricaulales; family Bipolaricaulaceae; genus Bipolaricaulis. The sequence goes on from JAOACA010000015.1 coordinate 20,697, forward strand.
CTGTCCGCCCTCGTCCCCCGGCTCTAGGGGTAGCACCGGAAGATCGGGCGGTGGGGAACGCGGCGGCACACTTCCACGAACCCCGCCCTCCGGAACGTCTCCACCGGACCGGTCCACGCCGAGGGAGCCGGCAGCCAACCCTTGTCCACGGGGTACCCCTCGACGATCCGTGCCCCGCACGAAGCCGCGTAGCTCACCGCGGCCTGGAGGAGGGGGACCGTGATCCCCTGCCGGCGGTACCCAGGCCGGACGTAGAAACACACCGCAGACCAAACCGGTAGTTCATCCACCGGGGCGAGGACAGTGCGGTACTGCGGGGAAGAGGCGAGCCGCACGTACACCTCCCGCGGACCCACCGCGCACCACCCCACCGGTTTTCCCATCGAGTAGGCGAGGATCCCCGGCGGGGGGCCCGCCTCCACGAGGCCGTGGAACAGGCGCTTCGTCCCCTCTCCCCGGAGTCGATCGAACTCCGCGGCCGGAAGGCGCCACCACATGCACCAACACCCGCCCCACGCCCCCCTCTCCCCGAACAGGTCCACGAGGTCCGGCCACCGCTCGGGGGTCAAGGGGTGAAACTCCAGGTCCTCAACCGCGATCCTCCTCCTGGCCATCGGCCTCCCTCCTGGGCGGAACAGTATAATTGTTGTGGACCCGTCCCAGGACAAGGGGGGGAAGGGGGTGAGAGGGAAGACCACGGCAGACCGGAGAAGTTTTTCGATCGCCAGTTCATGAAGGAGGTGAACATGAAAGGAATTGGAGCTCTTTTGACCGCGGTGTTGGTGGTGGGAGGGGTTCTTGGTTGGGGTGAGGGTTGGACGATCACCATTCTCCACACGAACGACACCCATTCGCAGCTTGAGAACATGGCCCGCCAGGCGACGCTCGTTCAGGAGATTCGGCTCCAGGTCCCGAACGTCCTCCTCCTCCACGCCGGGGACGCCGTGCTGGGGACCCTGTACTACACCGTCCACAAGGGGCTGGCCGAGGCGTGGGTCCTCAAGGCGATGGGGTTCACCGCGATGGCTCTCGGGAACCACGAGTTCAACGAGGGCCCGGCCGGGCTCGCCAAGTTCGCCGACGCAGCCGGAATCCCTCTTCTTTCGGCCAACTTCGACTTCACCGGGGAGCCCCTCCTGGCGGGGAAGGTCCTCCCCTACCTCGTGGTGGAGGTGGGGGGGCGGAAGGTGGGGATCCTCGGGCTCACCACGGAGAGCACCTCGTGGAGCTCGAGCCCAGGTCCCAACATCAAGATCGGGGATGCCCTCGCCGCGGCCCGGGGGGCGGTGGCCGAGCTCCAGGCCCTGGGTGTGAACGCGATCGTCGCCCTCACCCATCTTGGGTGGGAGCGGGACCTCGAACTCATCCAGTCCGTCACCGGGATTGACGTCGTGGTGGGGGGCCACTCCCACACCCTCCCCAAGGACTACCCCCTCGTGGTCGAACGGAAGCTCCTGAACATCAACACCGCCAGCCAAAAGGAACTTGAGACCCTGCCCCGGATTGGCCCGACCCTCGCCCAGCGGATCATCGAGTACCGGGAGGCGAAGGGCGGGTTCAAGGCCCTCGAGGAGCTCCTGGAGGTCAAGGGGATTGGGCCGGCGATCTTCGCCGGGATTCGGGACCAGATTTCGCTTGTGGACGCGACCGTCCCCGGCCTTGTGGTCCAGGCCGGGGAGCGGGCGGCCCAGCTTGGGCGGCTCACCGTCACCTTCGACGATCGGGGCGTCCTCCAGTCTTGGAGTGGAGAGCTCCTCCCCGTGGACAAGGTGCCCCAGCAGCCGGCGATCGAGAAGAAGCTCGCCGAGTTCCGCGCGCCGATCGACGCCCTCAAGGCCCAGCGGGTGGGGGAGACGAAGGTCGCCCTCGATGGGGACCGGGGCCGGGTCCGGACGCGGGAGACGAACCTCGGGAACCTGATCGCCGATGCGATGCTGTGGAAGGCCCAAGGGGCAGGGGCCCAGATCGCGATCCAGAACGGGGGCGGGATCCGGGCCTCGATCCCCGCCGGTCCGATCACCCTGGGCCAGGTCCTCGAGGTCCTCCCGTTCGGGAACTACCTCGTCGTCCTCACCTTGACTGGGGACCAGGTCCTGGCCGCGCTCGAGAACGGGGTGTCCCAGGTGGAGAACGTGGCCGGGCGGTTCCCCCAGGTGGCGGGGCTCCGGTACACGTGGGACCCCACGAAACCCGCGGGAAGCCGGATTGTCTCCGCCGAGGTCCTCACCCCCGACGGGTACAAGCCGATCCGCAAGACGACGACGTACAAGGTGGTGACGAACAACTTCCTCGCCGGGGGCGGGGACGGGTACGCGGTGTTCACCGAGGCGAAGGAGAAAGTGGTGCTGGGGTTCGTGGACGCGGAGGTCCTGGCCGAGTACCTCCGGGCCCACTCCCCGGTGAACCCCCAGGTCGAGGGCCGGATCGTGGAGAAGAAGTAGCCGAGACGGGCCACTAGCTTGGGGGCAGGGCCGCGCCCTGCCCCCAAGTCTTCCGATGTTCCCTCTCCACAGCTTCCCCGCCCCGCTCCCACGTTGCCCGTCCACGAGCTGGACCGCACTTGCCCCCACGCGTCCACAGCCTTGCGCTACCGGCCAGGTGGAGGCCACGGTGACTTCCCACTCCCGGCGCGCACCTGGAGGCGGGCCTTGGCCGGTCCCCCGGTCCGGCCCACCCCACGCCCTTCCTCAAGCTTCTCGGTGGAAACGGAGAGGTCGCAGGTGGTGTCGCCGGACCATGTCTTGAGGGTAACCTCCGCATCCCCCTCCCGGGGAGCTGGAGGCCCACGCCCCCGGACCCCACCTCGACCTCCACCGCGGCTGCGGAGGGGACGAGGAGGCGGGGGTGGGCGCTCATCCCCTCCGGACCTGCCCCGAAAGCTCGACATGGACAGTCGGCTCTCCTTGGCCCTGGATGTCCACGTCGGCGACCCGTCCCACCACCTCCACCCCGGGGGGCCGAGACCGAGAACTCCCGTCGAACCACACCCTCCCCCATCGCCTCACCTCCAGTCCTCGAAGTACCGGGCCAGCCACCTCCGGTGCCGGAGGTAGAACCAGGGGGCAAGGAGGACGGCCAATGCGACGGCCAGGACCACGGCCCCCAGGACCAGGACGAGGACGAGGGGCGCGAGAACCGCCACCAGGGCCAGGACCAGGGCCACGATCGGGAGGGCCAAGGCGGCCGCGAGGATCCCTGCCCCGACCCCGACCGCCCCGACCACGTTCCTCACGATGCTCACCGGCAGGCCCACAACAAGCCCCCCCACCTCCCGCCCGGCCCGCATAACCCGCTTGAGCGCGTTCATCCCTTGACCTCCTCCTCGACCTTCGCTCCGGGGGCCACTTCGAGGGATTCGCTGTACTCGACCCGCCCGATCCGGCACCCCAGGCCGACCTTCACCTTTCCGCCCCGGACGAGCCGGGCCTCGGTCGCCTCCAGCTCCACCTCGTCCCCCTCCACGGTGTCCACCACAAGTTTCTGGACCGGTTCCTTGTCGAACACGAGCCGCAGGGCGAAGATGAAAAAGCTGCCCAGGCCCCGGGGGCTCGCCCGAACGCTGATCTTCTCCCCCCCGATCTCCCGCGCCCTTGAGGGGCCTTCGAGCTCGACCTCTACCCGGTCTGCGGACAGAAGCCCCCCAATCCCGAACACCCCCGTCATCCAAAATCTTTCCACCTCTACGTTCTCCGCCACCGCGAGGGAGCCCGTGGCGCGGAGGTAGCCGCCCCGGATCCCCTGGGCCGCGGCGGAGCCGGCGAGCTTGAGCTCCTGGGTCCGAACCAATCCCTTGACCCGGAACGAGCCCGCCGCCTCCCCCTCCCCGATCTCCGCGCTCCCCTCGCACCTGAACGACCCCGCGGACTCGAACCGCCCGGCCTTGAGGTCCCCCTCGACCTTGGCCGATCCGGAGGACCGGAACTCCTCGGCCTCAAGGTCCCCGGCCACCTTGCCCGAGCCGGCGATCTTGACGGTCCCGTACCGGCCGCCCTCGATCCGCCCCGCGCCCGAGATCGCGATGTTTCGCTCAGCCACGCTCTCCACCTCCCAAGGCCAACTGGACCTCCTCCACCACCCGCTCGAGATCGAGCTTGACCTTCACCCGGCACTCCCCATCGAGGGCGAGGGGCTCCCGGGCGAGGACGGCCACCGGGGCCCGGAACGCGATCCCCTCCCGCTCGATCCCCTTCTCGGCCAGGACGACGGCGAGGCCCGTGGGGGCCCGGAGCGCGTCCGGGAGGGCGCGCACGAGCTCCACGACGAGCCTCCCCTCCGCCGGGAGGGCCCCCCGGCGGACGGCCTCCGCCCCGCACGCCAGGGCCACGAGCTCGGGGAACGTGTGCTCCCCCTCCTTCCAGAGGAGCCCCTTCCCCTCCTTCCCGATCGGGGGGAGGGCGAGGGGATCGGGGTGGCCCACCGCGGCCGGGACGGCCTCGGGGGCGAGGAGCCGGACGAGCTCCTCCAGGGGGTGGTCGTCCTTCAGGCGAAGGATGTCCTCGATCCGTTTCAAGATCTTGTCCCGGGGGAAGAAGGTCTCCTGGCCGGTGAAGGTGGACCGACGGACGAACCACGCCTCCGGGATCAGCCCGAGCCGCTTCCAGCGGTAGAGCTGGCCGTAGGAGATCCCGGTGGCATGGAGGACCTCCTTCTTGGGGATCATCGTGTCGTCGGTGTCCATCTCCCCTCCCGACCTTCCCGTAACATCACATTGTATCGCTTGGCGGGGACTTGGGCCCCCGGCCGAAGCGGTGCCTCCGCTCATCCGAGACAAGCTTAGAAGCCACTTCCGGTGGGAAGAACCCGCTGCATCCGAGGATCGATAGCGTCATCATAGCTAACCACCTCCGGACGCAGTATAACATCACACTGTTACTCTGTCAAGGGGTGGAGGGGGCTACGCAGGAAACCCTCTTCTCGTCCGTCCTCCCCGGCTAGCGGGCGACGACGGAGACCCCGGACGTGAGGAGGGGCGGGTACAGGCCCCCGAACGTCCACTCCCGCTGGGCCCCGATTTCCCGGACCCCATCCCGGAGGACGTCGTAGGCGTTGCCGGCGATCATCGTGTTCTTCACCCGCCCCACGACCCGCCCTCCCCGGACGGCGAACCCGATCCCCACGTTGTTGGAGAACGCCCCGGACTGGACGTTCCCCTGCCCGAGGCCGAGGACCCCGGAGACGACCAGCCCGTCCCCCATCCCCCGGATGAGGTCGTCGAGGGACGCCGGCCCCGGGGCGAGGAGGGCGTTGCGGAGGGCCGGCCCCGGTGGGGTGCGGAACCCGCCGCCCCCCATCGGGCTCCCCTTGAACCCGTTCCCCGTCGGCCTTGCCCCGGCCAGGGCCGCAGCCCGGAGGTCGTAGTAGAAGTTTCGGACCACGCCCCCCTCGATCAGGGGGAGGGTCCCCGTGGGGACCCCCTCGTCGTCGAACGACTGGGACCGGGGACCGTACGGGATCCGCCCGTCGTCGGTGAGGGAAAGCCGGGGGTCGAACGCCCGCTCCCCAAGCCGCCCCTTGAGGGGCGAGGTCCCGAGGACCACGGACAGCCCCGAGAACCCGACCGAGAGGGGGAGGAGGAGGACGGGAAGCCCGGTGGGGAGGAAGAGGACGGGAGGCTTCCCCGTGGGGGGGGAGGCGATCTCCCGGCCCCAGCGGAGCTCCCGGAGGAGGTTCCCGAGAATCTTCTCCCGGTCGAGGTCCCCCGCCCGGCGGACCGTGCGGCTGGCGTACACCGACCAGATGTCCCCCGGTCGGATCCTCTCGGCGGAGACGGTCATCGAGAGGTAGGACCTCGTCTCCTCCCGGGCCGCCCCCGCGGTGGTCCGCACCGACACCGTCACCGTCCCCCGTCCCAGGGTGGCGTTGATCACGAGGTCCGGAAACTCCCCCTTGATCGCCCGCACGGCCTCCTCGCCCCAGGCGATGAGGTCCTCGACCCCAATGGCGAGGACGTCCCGGTCGAGGACGGGGACGGGGCTCCCGGGCGGAGCCCCGTCGGTGAACCGGAACGGGGCCGGGTCCCCGTGGGAGGCGGCGAGGAGCGCGGCCTCGAGGAGGGCCGCGTCGCCTCCCCCCGCGGTGGAGGCGAACCCGAGCCTCCCCCCGGCGATCACCCGGAGGGCCCGCGCCCGCACCCGCTCCGAGCCCGCCCCCTCGATCTCCCCCCCGTGGAAGTGGACGACGATCCCCTCCCGGAGCTCCTCGTAGAGCTCGGCGGCCTCGGCCTTCTTCCGCGCTTCGTTCAGGATGTCCATCACCGGCCTCCCACCGTCACGTTCCGGATCCGGACGTGCCCCGCCCCGTCCGTCACCGGGAGGGGCCACTGCCCGCCCTTCCCGCACCCCCCGGCGCTCCCGATGAGCTGGAAGTCGGCCCCGATGAGCTCGATGTTCTTCAAGGTCTCGAACACGTTGCCCGTGAGGACCACGTCCCGGACCATGGGCCCGATCTTCCCCCCCACGATCTCGTGGCCCCAGGCGGCGGAGAACGTGAACTGCTCGAACATCGTCTGCCCGCCGAACGCCCCGCAGGCGTACAGGCCCCGGTCGATTCCGGCGAGCATTTCGTCCAACGTGGCTGTCCCCTTCTCGATGTAGGTGTTCCTCATCCGGACGAGGGGCTCGTGCTCCCACGAGACGGCCCGGGCGTTCCCGGTGGGGGCGGCCCCCATCTTGTGGGCGGTGGCCCGGGAGTGGAGGAGCCCGGTGAGGACCCCGTCCCGGATGAGGTAGGCCCGCCTCCGGGGGACGCCCTCGTCGTCGTAGGGGGCGTTCCCCCGGGCCCCGGGGATGAAGCCATCGTCCACCACCTGGAGGGCCTCGACCCCGAACCGCGTTCCCAGCTTCATCACCCGGCGCATGGGCTCGTTTTTGAGGAGGAAGTCGGCCTCGCAGATGTGGCCAAACGCCTCGTGGATGAACACCCCCGCCAGCTGGGGATCGAGGATCACGGTGTAGGTTCCGCCCTGGACGGGCTTTGCCGAAAGGAGCTCCACCGCCCGCCCGGCGGCCCGGAGGGCGAGGTCCTCCTTCCCCTGGACGGCCTCGAACCCCGCGGCGTAGCCCAGGGACTCGAACGCCTGCTGGACGTCCCCGTTTCGGCGGGCTACGGCGGCGAGCATGAGGGTCACGTCGGGGATCCCCTGGTCCACGAACGTCCCCTCGGAGTTGGCGTAGAGGACCCGGCGCCAGGTGTCGGTGTAACGGACGCTCGTGGAGACGATCTCCTTGGCGTGGCCGAGGATGAGCTTGTTGTAGGCCTCGGCCAGCCTCCGCTTCTCCTCCAAGGGGACCCCGCGGAAGTCGCGCCCCATCGCCCCCTCCCACCGGGCCTCGACCCGCTCGACCGGGGCGAGGGCCACGGGGTCGGTGACGTGGCCTGCGGCGGTGCGGGCAAGCTGGGTCGCCTCGTCCACCTTCTTCGGGAGGTCGTCGGGGTCGGAGAACACGGCGATCCCCCAAGCGCCGCGGACGAGGCAGCGGACCACGCCTCCGGCCTCCTCGCTCGCCTCGAGGGCCATGAGCTGGTCGCGCTGGAAGGCGACCCGGGAGCGGGCCACCTCCTCCCAGCGGACCTCGGTGTAGTCGGCCCGGCTCCGGGCCACCGCCTCGCGCAACCGGTCTTCCATCTTCTCCCCCTCCTTCGGCGGGGATTGTACCCCCGCCGAGGGTGATGGACGCCACGTTCCCTCCCCATCTCCCTTGCCTATAATGGCCGGGCAGCAAAGGAGGCGGGGAATGAGAGCGGTGCTCATGTTGGCTTTCGTGGCCCTCCCAGCCCTCGGGGCGGAGATCCGGCTCGAGCCGGGGCTCCACCTGGGGGGGACGGTGCACGTTCGGGTGACGGGGGTGGCGGAGGCGGCGGGGCAGGCCACCCTCCTCGTCCTGCGGACCGGGGCGGTGCTCACCGTGGCCCTCGAACGGGTGGGAGACCGCTTGGAGTCCGGGCCGATCCACCTCCGGCGGCCGTGCGACCTGGGGGACGGCCTGTTCCTTGCGGTCCAGGTTGGGGACACCGTGGTAGCCGCCACCGAACTGGGTGGGGGCTTGACC
>JAOACA010000016.1:0-6912 GCA_026418075.1 Candidatus Bipolaricaulota bacterium
GGCCTGATGCAGAAGCCGGATGTGGACTTCATCGAGGGGCTTTCCCCAGCGATCTCGATTGACCAGAAGGCCCGCTCCCACAACCCCCGCTCCACCGTGGGCACGGTCACCGAGATCCAGGACTACCTCCGGCTCCTCTACGCCCGGGTCGGACACCCCCACTGCCCCCAGTGCGGCCGGCCCATCGAGCGCCAGACCGCCCAGCAGATCACGGACCAGATCCTCGCCCTCCCCGAGGGGACCCCGGTCCAGATCCTCGCCCCGGTCATCCGGGGCCGCAAAGGGGAGTACAAGGCCCTGTTTGACGACCTCAAGCGGGAGGGGTTCGTCCGGGTGCGGGTGGACGGGGTCCTGCGGACCCTGTACGAGGAGATCGAGCTCGACAAAAACAAGCGCCACGACGTGGAGATCGTCCTCGATCGGATCAAGGTCTCGGACAAGAAGCGGGCCCGGATCGGGGACTCGGTGGAGACGGCCCTCCGCTACGGGCAGGGGCTCGTGATCGTCGAGGTGGTGGGGGAGGGGGAGCGGCTCTATTCCGAGCACTTCGCCTGCCCGACCTGTGGGGTGAGCCTTCCCGAGATCGAGCCCCGGCTCTTTTCGTTCAACTCCCCGTTTGGGGCCTGTCCGGTCTGCGATGGGCTGGGGGTGCGGATGGTGGTGGACCCCGAGCTCGTGGTGGACGGGCGGCGGTCGCTCCGGGAGGGGGGTCTCCTCCCCTGGGCGACGACGAAGTCGCGGTGGCTCGCTGCGGTGTTGGACGGAGTTTGCCGCGCCTACAGGATCGATCCCGACCGGCCCCTCGGGAAACTTCCCCCCGACAAGCTCCAGGTCCTCCTCTACGGGACGGAGGGGGAGGAGGTGGAGTTCGTCTACACGACGACCTACGGCCGGACGCGGCTCTACCGCCGGCCCTACGAGGGCCTGATCCCGACCCTGGAGCGGGCGTACCGCGAGGCGGCGTCGGACGAGGCGCGGGAGGAGATTGAGCAGTACATGTCCGCCCTCCCCTGCACGGGGTGCGGGGGGGCGCGCCTCCGGAAGGAGGCCCTCGCCGTCACCGTGGGGGGGAAGAACATCTGGGAGGTGAGCCGGCTCACGGTGCGGGGGGCGTTGGAGTTCTTCGGGGCGCTTTCCCTCTCCGAGCGGGAGGAGACGATCGCCCACCAGATCTTGAAAGAGATCCGGGCCCGGCTCCAGTTCATGGCCGACGTGGGCCTGGACTACCTCACCCTCGACCGGCCCGCGGGGACCCTGGCCGGAGGGGAGGCCCAGCGGATCCGCCTGGCGACCCAGATCGGGTCCCAGCTCACCGGGGTCCTGTACGTCCTCGACGAGCCCTCGGTCGGGCTCCACCCCCGGGACAACCTCCGGCTCCTCTCCACCCTCAAGCGCCTCCGGGACATCGGGAACACCGTGCTCGTGGTCGAGCACGACGAGGAGACGATGCGGGCGGCGGACTGGATCGTGGACCTCGGGCCCGGGGCCGGGATCCACGGGGGGTACGTGGTGGCCACGGGGACCCCGGAGGAGGTCGCCTCCGAGCCCAAGTCCCTCACCGGCCAGTACCTGTCGGGCAGGCGTCGGATCCCGATCCCCGCCCTCCGCCGCAAGCCCGACGGCCGGTGGCTCGTCGTCCGGGGGGCGCGGGAGCACAACCTAAAAGGGATCGACGTCCGGTTTCCGGTGGGCCTGTTCATCTGCATCACCGGGGTCTCCGGGTCGGGAAAATCAACCCTGGCGGAGGAGGTCCTCTACCGGGGCCTGGCGTGGCGGCTGGGGTACCTCGTGGGGAAGCCGGGGGCCCACGACGGGATCGAGGGGGTGGAGCACTTCGACAAGGCGATCGAGATCGACCAGTCCCCGATTGGCCGGACGCCCCGCTCGAACCCGGCCACGTACACGAAGGCGTTCGACCCGATCCGGGAGGTGTTCGCCGCCACCCCCGAGGCGCGGATGCGGGGCTACGACCCAGGGCGGTTCTCGTTCAACGTCCGCGGGGGGAGGTGCGAGGCCTGCCAGGGGCAGGGGAAGGTGAAGATCGAGATGCACTTCCTCCCCGACGTCTACGTCCCGTGCGAGGTCTGCCACGGGACCCGGTACAACAAGGAGACCCTGGCCATTCGGTACAAGGGCAAGAACATCGCGGATGTCTTGGACATGACGGTGGAGGAGGCCCTGGGGTTCTTCTCCCCGATCCCCCCGATCCGGGAGAAGCTCCAGACCCTGTACGACGTGGGCCTCGGGTACATCAAGCTTGGGCAGCCGGCGACGGAGCTCTCCGGGGGCGAGGCCCAGCGGGTGAAGCTTGCCCGGGAGCTTGCCCGCCGGGCCACGGGCCGGACCCTGTACGTCCTCGACGAGCCGACAACCGGGCTCCACCCCGAGGACGTCCGAAAGCTTCTCACCGTCCTCCACCGCCTTGTGGACGCGGGGAACACGGTGGTCGTGATCGAGCATAACCTCGATGTGGTGAAGACCGCGGACTGGATCATTGATCTTGGGCCGGAGGGGGGGGAGGAGGGGGGGCGGGTGATCGCCGAGGGGCCGCCGGAGAGGGTGGCCGAGGCCCCCGGCTCGTACACCGGGGCGTTCCTCCGGCGGATCCTCGTCCCCGAGGGGGTGGCATGACTGCCCTCTGGATCGCCGTTGCCGTCCTCGCCCTCGCCGTGGGGGTCCTGGCCTGGGCCCTTCTCCGGCGGAGGCCGGGCCCGGGGGAAGGGGCCCTCCTCGCCGACCAGGTGGCCCAGCTCTCCCGGGCCGTCACCGACCAGCTGGGCTCCCTCACGGCCCAGGTCTCCCAGCAGCTGGCGACCACGGCCCAGCTCCTCCAGCGGCAGGACGGGACCCTCGGGGAGCGGCTCTCCGAGGTCCGCGGGGTCGTGGCCGACGTCCGGGAGAAGCTCGGACAGGTCGGGGAAATCGGCCGGCGGACCGAGGAGCTCGCCCGGGAGATGGCAGGCCTCCAGGAGCTCCTCCGCCCCCCCAAGGCCCGGGGGGCGGTCGGGGAGTGGCTCCTCGGGGGACTCCTTGGGGAGGTCCTCCCCCGGGACCGGTTCCAGGAGCAGTACCGGTTCAAGTCCGGGGAGGCGGTGGATGCGGCGATCTTCCTCGAGGGGCTCGTCGTCCCGGTGGACGCCAAATTCCCCCTCCCCGACTTCCAGCGTCTGGCCGCGGCCACGACCGAGGACGAACGGAAAAAGCACAAGCGGGAGCTCATCCGCGCGGCCCAAAAGCACGTGGACGCGATCGCCGGAAAGTACATCCGGCCCGAGGAGGGGACGGCGGACTTCGCCCTCATGTACATCCCCGCGGAGGGGGTGTACGGCGAGCTCCTCCTCCCCGAGGGGGACCTCGACTTCCTCGCCTACGCCCTCGCGCGGCGGGTGATCCCCTGCTCCCCGGGCACGTTCTACGCCTACCTCCGGTCGGTGGCGATGGGCCTGAAGGGCCTCGCCCTGGCCCGCAACGTGCAGAGGCTGTTTGGCGAGCTGCGGGGGGTCGAGGATACCCTGGAGCGGATGGCGGACGAACTGGGGACCCTCGGAACCCACCTCCGCAACGCCCGGGGGAAGCACGAAGAGGTGGAGAGGCTCCTCGCCGACGTTCGCCGGCGGCTGGAGCGGATTGCCCACGAGGAGGAACGATGACCGGAGTTTTCGGACGGTACTTGGACGTGGACCTCGGAAGCGGGAGGGTGGGGGAGCGGGAGGTCCCGGAGCGGCTGTACGCGCTCCACCTCGGGGGCCGGGGGATCGGAGCCCGGCTCCTCCTTGAGCTCGTCCCCCCGGGGACGGACGCCTTTGCCCCGGAGAACGCCCTGGTGTGGGCGACCGGGCCCCTCCAGGGGACGGGGGTCGCCGGGGCCGGCCGCCACGCCGTCCTCGCCGTCTCCCCCAAGACCGGCGCGATCGCCGACTCCTACGTCGGGGGGTACCTCGGTCATGAGCTGGGACGCTCGGGCTACGACGGGATCATCGTCCGGGGCCAGGCCGCCCGGCCCGTCTACCTCCTCCTCGCCGGGGGCAAGGCCGAGCTCCGCGACGCCACCGACCTGTGGGGGAAGACCACGGGCGAGGTGGACGAGGTCCTGCGAAGGCGCCATCCCGGGGTGCGGGTGGCGGCGATCGGGCCGGCCGGGGAGAGACTCGTCGTCCAGGCCTGCATCGTCCACGACCGGAGCCGGGCCGCGGGAAGGCCGGGCTTGGGCGCCGTCATGGGCGCCAAGCGCCTCAAGGCGGTGGCCGTCGCCGGCCAAGCCGACAAGCCCCTCGCCCGACCCAAGGAGTTCGCCCGCGCCCGGGCCCTGTTCGCCCAGGAGCTCATGGACGAGGGGATGAAGCGGTTTGGGGAGTTCGGGACCGCCCGGGGCCTCACCTGGCTCTCCGAGATGGGGATCCTCCCCACGAAGAACTTCCAGGACGGGGTGTTCGACGGGGCTTCCGAGATCGGCGGGGAACGGCTCGCCCAGACGATCCTCGTCGACCGGGAGACCTGCGCCGGCTGCCCGGTCCGCTGCAAGCGGGTCGTCCAGACCGAGTTCTCCGGCCGGAAGGTCCATCCTGAGTACGGGGGACCGGAGTACGAGACCCTGGCCGCGTTGGGGTCCCTGTGCCTCGTCTCCGACCTCAACGCGATCGCTCTGGCCAACGAGCTCTGCAACGCCTACGGCCTGGACACGATCTCGGTCGGGGTCGCGATCGCCGCCCTGATGGAGGCCTCGGAGAAGGGGCTCCTCCCCGAGCGCGTCGCCTGGGGCGATGGTCGGGCGGTGGTGGAGTGGACGGAGAAGATTGCCCGGAGGGAGGGCCTCGGGGACGAGCTCGCTTCGGGCCTGGAGGCCTGGGCCCGGAAGATGGGGATCGAGTTCGCGATGACGGTGAAGGGGGTCGAGGTCCCGATGCACGAGCCCCGGGGGAAGGTGGCCCTCGGGCTCTCCTACGCCCTGAGCCCCCGGGGGGCGACCCACCTTGAGGGCCTCCACGACACGATGCTCGAGCAGGAGAACCCAAGCCCCGAGCTTGGGATCCGGCGGCGGATGGACCGGTTTGCGCTTGCCGACAAGGCGCGGGTCCTCGTCGTCTACGAAAACCTCCGCTCGTACGTGAACTCCCTCGTCCTGTGCGCGTTCGTGACCAGGGACACCGGGCCCCGGTACAACCACGGCCGGATCCGCGAGCTCGTCGGCCACGCCACGGGGCTGGATCTCACCCCTAAGGACATGCTGCGGATTGGGGAGCGGAACTTCGCCCTCCTCCGTCTTTTTGCCGCCCGGGCCGGGATGGGGCCGGAGCGGGACGGGCTTCCCCTGCGGTTCCACGAGCCCCTCCCCCGGGGGGCGTCCGCCGGGCGGCCGATCGGGGAGGCGGGGTTTGCCCGGGAGATGGCCCTCTACCGCCGGATCCGCGGCTGGACGAAGGACGGGATCTCCCGGGCCAAGCTCCGGGCGTTGGACCTCGAGGACCTCGGGGCGTGAAGCGGCTCCTCGTCGTGGGGGACGAGGTGAGCCCGGCCCTCGAACGGGGGCTTCCGGGAAAGGACTTCGGGCGGGTGGACCTCGTCCTGTCCTGCGGGGACCTCCCCTACGACTACCTCGAGTACCTCGTGGATGCGTTCGGCGCCCCGGTCCTCTACGTCCACGGGAACCACGACCGGCCGGTGGAGGGGGAAGGGCGGCTCATCGCCGCTCCCCAGGGGGGGATTTCGGTCGAGGGCCGGGTGGTCCAGGCGGCGGGGCTCCTTGTGGCCGGGCTCGGGGGGAGTCCCCGGTACAGCGCGCGGCCCGGGTTCGAGTACAGCGAGGGGCGGATGCGGCTCCGGGTGTTCGGACTCGAGGCGAGGCTCCTCCCCCACCGCCTCCGCGGCCGGCGCCTGGACGTCCTCGTGACCCACGCCCCGCCCCGGGGGATCCACGACAGCCCCGACCCCGCCCACCAGGGGTTCGCCGCGTTCCTCCCCCTCCTCCGCCGGCAGAGGCCCCGCTACCACGTCCACGGCCACTCCCAGCCCCGGCCGGGCCTGCCCGCCCGGACCCGGTTTGGGGACACCGAGGTGGTCCACGTCCGGGGCCACCTCCTCCTCGAGGTGCCCGATGGTTGACCTCGGGGCCCTGGTCCGGGAGCTCGTGGCGCGGGTCCTCTCTCTTGCCAAGCGGGAGCCGGCCCTCCTCCTCCCGTTCGACTGGGTGAAGGGGAAGGTGGGGGTCAAGGCCTGGCGGTACCGGGGGCTCGAGGAGGTTCCGTTGGACCAGATCGTGGGGAGCGTGAACCGGTACGCCGACTTCGACCGGGCGTTCTTCCCCCTCCACGGGGCCTCGCCCCGGCTGCGGCGGATCGAGGAGGCCTGGAACCGGGGGGAGATCCTCCCGCCCGTGAAGCTCTACAAGATCGGGGACGCCTACTTCGTCGAGGACGGCCACCACCGGGTGGCCGCCGCCCGCCGGGCCGGGGCCACGACGATCGACGCCGAGGTGATGGAGTTCGTCCCCACGGTGCCTGTCTCCCCCACCGACACCCCGAGGGACATCCTCGTCAAGGCCGAGTACGCCGAGTTCCTCCGGGAGACGGGCTTGGACGAGCTCCGGCCCGGGGCGGAGATCCACTTCAGTGAGCTGGGGAAGTACAAGGTGCTGCTGGAGCACATCGCCGTTCACCGCTACTTCCGGGGGATCGAGGAGGGGCGGGAGATCCCGTACCCGGAGGCGGTGGCGTCGTGGTACGACCGGGTGTACCGGCCCCTCGTGGAGGCGTTCCGCAAGCTGGGGGCTCTGGACCACTTCCCCGGGCGGACGGAGGGGGACCTCTACGTGTGGGTCTCCGAGCACCTGTACTACCTTCGGGAGGCGTACGGGCCGGAGGTGGACCTCGAGGGGGCGGTGGCGGACTTCGTCCGCCGGTTTGGGGTCGAGCCCGA
>JAOACA010000016.1:7012-10876 GCA_026418075.1 Candidatus Bipolaricaulota bacterium
CGCAAGGCTTCGTAACGGGAGCTACGGACCAAGGTCCGTAGCGGCCTTTACCCCCTCCCTCGGCGCGGGGAATCCCGTGGAGTACACCGGGGCGGTAACCGCGATGAAGGAGGACTGTCCGATGAACCGACTGGGGATCGCACTGGTGTGTCTGGCGACGGTGACTCTTCCCTCTTGGGCTCAGATAACGCTTAGTGGGAGTTGGGAAATGAGCCTCGCTCTCCTTCCTTCAACGGCTTTGGAGAAGGCTGTCCTCACGCTCTCCATGGGTTTTTCCGGTTGGACGGTGAGTAGCGTCTCGACGTTCAACAACAGCGGCTTTGCCCATCAAGAGTTCCAGCTCAAAGGAACCTTCGGCTTCTTCAGTGTAAGCGGTGCCATGGCCTTCAATCCCACAAACAGCAGCACGGTGACGGTTCAGTTCCCACCTGGATGCACTCCCCAGACGGCCTCGTTCACCCTCAATCCCCCGGAGTACTCATGGGCTTGGATTAAACCCGAGTTCAGCTTTGCTGGGGTTACCTTCTCTGCTATGGTGGAGCACTGGCTTTACCCCTACATCCCTCCTTACGCCCCCGAGGCTACCTTGAACTGCAATCCCAACATCACAGGGGAGATCTGTTGGCCATGTTGCGAAAGCACCTCGTACATGCGCTACACACTGATGGCCGCAGTTCCCCCCATTTCCTTCACCGGGCGCTTCGAGGACTGCTGCACGGGTATCGTGTTCAAGGATTTTTCGATCAAGCTCACCAACGTCTCTCTATGCTGTGGGGTAGCCTACAACGCCGAGCTCTACTTCACAAAGGCAGGCTTTCAGTATGTGAAGTTTACTGGACTCAACCTCCTTGGCATCTGTTGCGGTTTTTCTTTGGACATCTCCGCCACGTTTACCGCCGGCGGAAAGGAAGTCACGGTTACACCCAAGTGGCAGGGGCTGGGGGACGTCTGCGTCCAGGTGTTCGGCGACGTCCTCATGAACGGATACACATTCTCAGGCCTGGCCATCTACGGCTATCGTATCAAGTGCACGCTCGGCGACTGCAACTTCATCGAGTTCTTGACAGTGGTTGACCTCTCCAACATCGATGAAGTGGAACGAATCGTTGGCGACATTTTCACTGGGGACGAGTACGAACTCATCCGATTTGGATTGTGCGGGCAAGGATGCTGCGGAGGGAAGTACCACGTTCGGGTAGACGTGTACTTTGCCCAAAGTGGAAGCCTTTTCGACATCTCCCGTGCCCTCGTGCGAACGGAAATCCCGCTCCTTGCGAACCTTGTATTCACAGGCTCGTTTGGCCTGCCAGCGCTCGGCGCGCCCACCCTCAGTGTGGGAATGATCTTCAAGTTCTAGAAGGTTCGAACGTTCCTACTCTAGGTGGGGAGGGGGCCGCAGGGCCTCTTCGGGCTGGGAAGCGAGCCACCGGCAGAACTCGTCCAGGCGCGCCGCAGCCGCATCGAGGAGCTTGTTCCCCTTCGCCGCGCTGGCGCGGGTCGGGTCGCCCGTGGCCCCGCTCCGGGAAAAGTCAAGGGTATCGAACCCAATCTCGATCCCGTGGAGCTTCTTCCCCCACTCCGGGGCCGCCCCGGCCTTCGCCTCCCCGTAGGCCCCCACGTCCACGAGCTCCGGCGCAAACGCCAGCACTGCCGAGGTCTCCATCTCCGAGCCGTGGGAGCCCCCCGTCTCGATCGCTTCGGCGATCACCTCGGGGATCGCCCGCCACCAGGAGAACACGTAGGCGTAGATCCCCTCGAGCCGGAGGACCCGCGCCGCCTCGTCCAGGGCCGCCGTGTTCCCCCCATGCCCGTTCACGAACACCAGCCGCCGCACCCCATGGAACGCGAGCGACCGGGCGATCCCCAGGACGTAGTCCCGGAGCACGTCTGGCTCCACCCACAGCGTCCCCCAAAACTGGCGGTGGTGCTCGCTCACCCCCACCGGGACCGTGGGGAGCACAAGCCACCCTCCCCGCGCGCTCGTCCGCCGGGCCACCTCGGCCGCGGTGAGGTGGTCCGTCCCCAGGGGAAGGTGGGGCCCGTGCTGCTCCGTCGAGCCCACCGGAAGGAGGGCCACCGCCGTCTTTTTCAGTTCTGATCGCGCCTTCGCCCAACTCATCCGGGATAGCTCCATCGCCCCTCCTCGGAAGATCCACGCCGCTTGCTTACGCTTGCCTCCATCGCTAACCTAAGCTCCAAGTCTAAGGAGGCACCGTGGGTAGGGCAATCGGGATCGTGATCGTGAGCGGGGTGGCCTTTTTCGTTGGTCTCGCGGCGGAGCGGGGCCCGATCGCCATCCTTTCGGACGCACAGTTCACCGCGGAGAACGGGGTCATTGGGGGGACGGGCACGGCGGCGGATCCCTACCTCATCGTGGGGTGGGAGATCCGGGTCCCCTCCGGAACCCTGTACGGCATTCGCATTGAGAACACCACGGCGGCGTTCGTGGTCCGCGGCTGCCGGGTGAGCGGGGCGATGGAAAGCCGGGGCGCGGCGATCTACCTCCAGGACACCGCTGGAGGCACGATCGAGGACTGCGCAGTCACCGACAGCATCAACGGGATCGTGATCGAGACCTCGCGGGGAATCACGGTCCGGGACAACTTCCTCGGCGTCCGGGGGGTGGGGTTCCAGGTCCTCGGGGTCGAGGCCGAGCAGTTCCGCCACGCCGTCGAGCCCACGAACACGGTGAACGGGAAACCGATCCGGTACTACTACGGACTTTCGGGTCAGGTCCTCGAAAGCCCCGAGGCCGGGCACATCACGCTTGCCGCCTGCCGGAACGTGACCCTCCGCGGGGCGAAGATCGACCAGGCGGACGGGATCACAATCGCCTTCTCCGAGGGGGTACGGGTCGAGGGGGCGGACATCTCCCGGGCCCGGGGGAACGGGATCCTCGTCCTCTCCTCCCCGGGGACGGTCGTTCGGGACTCGGCCCGGATCGCGAACTGCGCCCTGGCCGGGGTCGCAGTTCTTCTTTCCCCTAATGTCGTCGTGGAGAACTGCGGGGTGTACGCCAACCAGGTTGGGATCGCGGTGAACGGATCCGATGGCGTTCTCATACGCAACAACGCGATCGCCGCCAACCCGGTGGGCGTCCTCGTCACGGGCGGGGCCAAGGGGACCCTGATCGACCAGGGCCTGTTCTACCAGAACCGCCATGGGGTGGAGATCGAGGCCTCGACCGGGGCGGCGGTGGAGCGGTGTGCGATCACCGAGTCCGACATTGGGGTGTACATCGAGGGCGGGGCCCGCTCCCCCCGGGTGGCCTACTGCACGATGGCCCAGGTCGGGTACGGGATCTCCACCTTGGGCTCGTACGGGGTCTACGAGCGGAACCTCATCGCGCGGGCCAACATCGCGATCATCTTTGAGGAGGCCTACGGCCAGGCCACGCCGACGAAGAACATCGTCCGCCACAACGTCCTCTACCGCTCGACGGATGGGGTGTACCTCGGGACGGAGACCCGGGACACGCTCCTCTACGAGAACCTCTTCTGGGGCTTGAGCCGGGCGGCGCGGGACCTGGGGAAGAACACCTGGGCCCTGGAGGGCCGCGGGAACTGGTACTCCGACTACAAGGGCACGGATGAGAACAAGGACGGGATCGGAGACACGGCCGTCCCGTTCGGAGGGGGAGGGGTCGACCCGGCCCCGCTCATGGACCGGGCGTTCTACCCCGGGGTCCCCGGGGTCGTGGGGACGATGAAGGAAGAGGTTGTCACCCTGCAGGACAGCGCCGGGGCCGTGGCCAAGCTCCCGGTCCGGCTTGCCCTCCTCCCCTACGAGCGGTTCATCGGGTTCCAGGCGATCCCGGTGGAGGTGGGGAAGGACCTTGCGATCCTCTTCGTGTTCGAGAAGCCA
>JAOACA010000016.1:10974-27421 GCA_026418075.1 Candidatus Bipolaricaulota bacterium
AACCACGAGCCAGTTCCACATGAAGAACGTGTTCCTCCCCTTGGACATCGCCTTCTTTGCGTCCGACGGCGCGTTCCTCGGGCGCAACACCATGGAGGCGGACAGCAAGGACCTCTACGGGGCGGCCAGCCCGTTCGTGATGGCCCTTGAGGTCCCAGCGGGGAAGTTTTCGGAGCTCGGGTTGGGGAGGGAGATCCGCCTCCAGCGGCCGTGATCCGGGCCGTGTTCTTCGATCTCGATGGGACCCTCGTCCGCTACGCGGGGGTCCCCTACGAGTCGAGTTGGGGGGCGATCGGCGCCGCCGCAGGCTTCGGGCGGGAGTGGGACCGAATCCTTGAGCGGTACCTCGGGAAACCCCACCTGTACCCGGACTGGGTTCGGGAAAACGCGGCCCTCCTCCGCGGGGTTCCCGTGAGGAGGGTGGAAGAGAGGATTTTCCCCCCGCCCTACCCTCCCGGGGTCCCCGCGGCGGTGGCCGCGCTCCGCGCGCGGGGGCTCCTCCTCGGGATCGTCTCCTCGGGGGTGGGCCTCGTGGCCGAGCGGGTGCGGGCGGAGCTCGCCCTCGATTTTGCGGTGTCCAACGAGCTCTTGGTTTCGGACGGCCTCTTCACCGGGGAGGCGGTGGTCCGGGTGGGGCTCGCGGAGAAGCGGGATGTGGTGGAGCGGGAGGCGCGGGCGCGGGGGCTTGCGCTTTCTGAGGTCGCGTTCGTGGGGGATCACCTGAACGACATTCCGGTCTTTCAGGCCGTGGGGCTCGCGATTGCCTACTGCCCCAAGGCCCCCGAGGTGGCTGCCGCGGCCCACGCCGTGACCTACGACTTTTCCGCGGTCCCCCGACTCCTGTCCACTGGTTGACGCTGCCGGGGCCGATCGCCACAATGCGCACAGGCGATGGACCGCTCGCGGGGAAAGGACGAGACGGCGCAGAAGTGGCGCGACGTGCTGGCGGGCGTGCGCGACCAGATGCTCCGCGCCTGCCTCCCCATCGCCCCGGATAAGGTCCGCCGGGAGCGGGACGCCCTCGTCATCGAAATCGACTCCCCCTACAAGCGGGAGTACGTCCTCCGCAAGCTTCCCAAGCTGCGGGAGGCGGTGGAGGCGGTGTTCGGGCCGGTTGCGGTTCAGGTGGTGGAGCCCCGGAGGGAGGCCAAGCTCCCGTTTGAGGAGCCCGAGCCCCCTCGCCCCGTGCCCGCTCCGGCCCCAGAACCCCCGCCCGAGGTCAAGACCCCGGCCCGGATCCTCGTCCTGGGGATTGGGGGCGGGGGGGTCAACGCCCTCCACCGGATGCGGGAGGCGAAGCTGGCCGGGGTGCGGCTGGCGGCCCTGGACACGGACCGGCAGGTCTTGGCCGGTTTCCATGGAGGAACGAGCCTCCTCCTCGGGGAGCGGATCACCGGCGGCCGGAGCGCGGGCGGAGACCCGGACAAGGCCCGCCAGGCAGCCGAAGCCGCCGCGGAGGAGATCGAGGACCTCGTTTCGGGGGCGCACCTTGTGTTCCTCACCTGCGGGCTAGGGAAGGGGACGGGGACCGGCTGCGCCCCGGTGGTGGCCCAGATTGCCCGCGCCCGAGGGGCGCTCACCGTGGGCGTGGTCACCCTTCCCTTCTCGTTTGAGGGCGAGGTGCGGATGGGGCGGGCTCAAGCGGGGCTGGCGCGCCTGGCGGAGAAGACGGACGTTCTGATCGTCATCCGCAACGACCGGCTCCTCGAGATCGCCCCCCACATCTCGGTCACCGAGGCGTTTGAGCTCGCGGACGAGGTCCTCCTCCGCGGGGTGCGGGGGATCTCCGACCTCATCACCGTGCCGGGGCTGGTGAACCTCGACTTTGCTGACGTGGCCTCGGTCCTCCGCGGGGCGGGGACGGCGATGATGGGGACCGGCGAGGCGAGCGGGGAGAACCGGGCCCTCCGGGCGGCCAAGGCCGCGGTCACGAACCCGTTGATCGAGGGGGGGACGATCAAGGGGGCGCGGCGGGTCCTCCTCAACATCACCGGGGGGGAGGACCTCACCCTGTCCGAGGTGACCCAGATCGCCGAGTCCATCCGCCGCTCGGCGGCCCCGGAGGCCGACATCACGTTCGGGGCCGTGGTCCGACCCCAGCGGAGTGGGTCGGTGGAGGTCACGGTGATCGCCGCCGACTTCGGGGAGACGGCCGCCGAGGAGGAGGAGAAGGAGGAGCGGGCCCGGCCCGTGATCCCCCGGCGGAAGGCGGACGACGACTTCGACGTCCCCACCTTCCTCCGCCGGCCTGGCGAGACCTAGGAGGTACCGTGCGCGCACTGTTCGTCTTTCTCGTAACCGTCGCCCTCGGGGCGGCCTCCGCCCCGGGGAAGTCGCTTGGGGAGCTGGAAAAGACCCTGGCCGACTGGCGGCTGGGCTGCGCTGGCTGCGCAAGCCGCCTCGGGTGGGGGGAGCGGGAGCTCGCTACCTTCGTGGCCGGGAGGCTCGCCTCGTTGGGGTTCCCCTCCAAGCTAGCCCGCTCCGGGGAGGCCTTCTGGGTCCTTGTCGCCGTGGGGGAGGGCTGGGTTCCCGTCCTCCCCGGGCTCCCTCCGGCGGATCGGGAGGGGCTCTTCGCCCGGGGGACGTTCCTGGGCCGAATCCCCCGCACCGCCGCGGGAGCCCTCGACCCTCGCTACCTCAGCCCCGAAGAGGTGCTGGTCCTCCCCCCCAACGCTCCGCCCACGGTCCGGGTTCGGGTCCACCCGGCCCTCCCCCAGCCTGGGGAGCCGGTGTGGTTCATCGTCGAGGCCTCGGACCCCGACGGGACGGTGATCCAAGTTTGGTGGAACTTCGGGGACGGGGAGACCTCCTGGCTGTGGAGTCCGGACCACGTCTACGCCCACGAGGGGGTATACGAGGTGACCCTCACCGTGGTCGACGACCGGGGGGGAGCGACCGTGGCCACGGCCCGGGTGGAGGTGGTGGCGCCCCTGCCCATGCCGCCCTCGGGGGGCTGCGGGTGCGGGCGCTAGCCCTTCTCCTTGCCGTCGGCCTGGCCGGGGTCGGGGCCCCCCTCCGCTACGAGATGGCCCTCTCCTTGAGCCCCGACGGCCTCCTCCAGGGCGAGGCCACGGTGAGTGGCACTGCTCCAGCCGACTGGACCGAGCTCGTGTTCCGGCTCTACCCCGCGGCCCTCGATCCCTCCTACCTCCGCCTCACCGGCGCCCGGACCGGAGACCAGGAGCTCCCGTGGACTTCCCCGGACCCGACCACGGTCGCCGTCTCCCACCCTGTCCCCGCGGGGGGAACGTTTTCCGTGACCCTGGAGTTTTCTGGCCAGGTCCCCTCGTTTGCGCAGGGCAAGGGGTACGGCACGTTCGCGCGCTCGGCCTCCGCCGTTGTCCTCGCCCAGGCGTACCCGATCCTCGCCCCGTGGAACGGCTCCTGGACCGTCCGCCCCGCCCTCCCGTGGGGGGACTCCACCGTGGCCGAGGTCGCCGACTACTCCGTGGGGCTCGTGGTTCCCCCGGGGTGGACCGTCGTCGCCACGGGGCGGGAGGAGGAACTGGCCCCGCGCGCGTACCGGGTCGTGGGGGAAAACCTCCGGGAGTTCGCCTGGGTCGTCCTCCGGGGCTACGCCGTCCAGACGGCGTCGGCCTGCGAAGTGGAGGTGCGAAGCTACTTCCCCCCCGACCGTGCTTCCGGTGGGGCTGCGGCGCTTGAAGTCACCCGCGATGCCCTCCGGGCCTACACCGAGGTCCTCGGTCCGCACCCGTTTCCCGAGCTCGACCTCGTGGCCGTTCCCCTGCGGGGGGCGGCGGGGGTCGAGTACCCCGGGCTCATCCTCGCCGGGGAGGGCTACTACGGGCGGTACTCCCAGGATCCCCTCTTCTTCCCGATGATCTTCGCCCACGAGCTCGCCCACCAGTGGTGGTACGCCGAGGTGGGGGCCGATCAGGTCGGGGAACCGTGGGTCGACGAGGCCCTCACCACCTACACCTCGGGCCTGTACTTTGAGCGCGCGGGCCGCCTCCCCGAGGTCCTCCAGTACTGGGAGGCCGGGTACGCCGCGGGGCGGTCCCGGAACCCCGAGGCCCGGATCACGAGCCCGTTGAGCGCGTTCCCGGGTGGGGCCGGCTACGGGGGGATCGTCTACTCCGGCGGGGCCCTCTTCCTCCACGCCGTGCGCGGGCGGATGGGGGACGAGGCGTTCTTCCGCGCCCTCCGCCGGTTCCGGGCGGAGTTCCGGTGGCGGATCGCCCCGGGGAAGGCGCTGCTCGCCCTCCTGAGGGAAGAAAGCCCAGCCGCGCTGGAGGATCTCTTCGAGACCTGGCTGGGGCCCTAGACGCCCCGGCCCGGGGTCCCCAAGCCTGGGACCCGCACCCGCCCCTCCACCCACCGCAGGGCCACGGTGAAGAGCAGCACGAGGGCGAGGTAGAACAGGGCGACGAGGATGTAGACCTCGAAGTACCGGAAGTTGCGGGACGCGATCTGGCGCCCAACTCCGAACAGGTCCCACGTCTCCGGCCGGAGGGCGGTCATCGAGACGATGGACGAGTACTTGAGCATGTAGATGAGCTCGTTCGACCAGGGGGGGATGACCAGGCGCAGGGCCTGGGGGAGGATCACGTGGCGGACCGCCTGGGGCCGGCTCATCCCCACCGCCCGCGCGGCGAGCATCTGCCCCGCCTTCACGGACTGGATCGCCCCCCGGAAGTACTCGGCCTGGTAGGCGGCGGTGTTGAGCGTCATCGCCAGAAGCCCGGCCTGGAACGGCCCAAGGACGATCCCCACCGACGGAAGCCCAAAGTAGATCGTGAGGAGCTGCACAAGGAGCGGGGTACCCCGGAAGAAGTGGACGTAGGCGCTCGCAAGCCAGTAGAGGGGCGAGAACCTCCCTCCCCCGTACACGCGGAGGAGCCCAAGGAGGAGCCCCAGCCCCGCCCCGAGGGCCATGCAGTACGCCGTAAGCTGCAAGGTAAGGGAGAGCCCCTGGGCAAGCTTGGGAAGCCAGGATGGGTCGAAGACGAAGTTCATCCCGCCTCTCCGTAGAGCTCGCTGATCTTGCGGAGGAACTCCCCGGTCCGGGGGACCTTTGGGGACCGGAACAGCACCTCCGGGGGCCCCTGCTCGACGATCACGCCCCCCTCCATGAACACGATCTCGTCGGCCACGCTGCGGGCAAACCCCATCTCGTGGGTCACGACGATCATCGTCATCCCCTCCCGCGCAAGCTCGATCATCACGGAGAGGACTTCGCCAATGAGTTCGGGGTCGAGGGCGCTCGTGGGTTCATCGAACAGGATGAGCTTGGGGTCCATGGCCAAGGCCCGGGCGATCGAGACCCGCTGCTGCTGCCCCCCCGAGAGCTGGGCTGGGTAGGCGCTCGCCTTCGCCTTGAGCCCCACCCGCTCCAGTTCCGCCATCGCCCGCTCCGTGGCCTCCCGCCGCCCCATCCGCCGCACCTTGAGGAGCCCCAGCCGGACGTTATCGAGGGCGGTGAGGTGGGTGAAGAGGTTGAAGTCCTGGAACACGAACCCGATCTGGGCTCGGATCTTGTTGAGGTCCGCCCCCCGGGCGGTGACCTCGAGGTCCCCCAGCCACACCCGGCCCCGGTCGGGCTCCGTCAGCCGGTTGATGCACCGCAGCAGCGTGGACTTCCCCGTCCCCGAGGGGCCGATCACCACCTTCGTCTCCCCGGGCTCGAGGGTCAGGGACACCCCCTTCAACACCTCCTCGTGCCCGTACCGCTTGTGCAAGTCCTCCACGCGCAGGAGGGGCATCCCTACCTCCTGCCCTCGAGGCCCGGGACCCGGAGCCGCTTCTCCGCCATCCCGATCGCGAAGTTCCCGGCGTAGGTGAGAACAAGGAACAGCAAGGCCACGGTGAGGTAGAGGGGGAGGGTCAACGTGAAGTCGGTGGCCCGGATGTAGCTCGCCTGGCGGGTCACCTCCACCACCCCGATCCCCCAGGCGAGGGTCGTGTCCTTGAGCACCGAGGAGAACTCGTTCGACCACCCGGCGAGGGAGAGCCGCAGGGCCTGGGGAAGGACGACGTACCGGATCGCCCCTAGGCGGCTTAAGCCCAGCGCCCGGGCCGCCATCACCTGGCCCGCGGGGATCGATAGGAGCGCCCCGCGGAAGATCTGGGCCTGGTACGCGGAAGAGCGGAACCCCAACGCGAGCACTGCGGCCAGGAACGCGGAGATCTTGATCCCGAACTGATCAAAGCCGAAGTAGAACAGGAAGAGAAGCACGATCTCCGGAACCCCGCGGAAGAACCAGGTGTAGGCCGAGGCCAGGAACCCCACCGGCCGGGGGGCGTAGACCTCCAGGAGCGCCGCCCCCACCCCCACGACGAACCCCAGCGAGATCAGCCCCAGGAGGATCTCCACGTTGACGAGGAGCCCCTGGAGGAGCTTGGGGAGCTCGGGGACGACCTTGGCCCAGGTCTCGAGGTCCACGGGAAGGAACGGGGAGGGGCCCGAAGACCCCTCCCCGCGCTTGCGTCTACTTGTTCACCTCAGCGACCAGGCACTGGGCGTACCGCAGGGGGTCCTTCTCCACAAGGAGGATCGGGATGCACTTCTCCCACGCGGCCTCGATCTTGCCCAGGGCCGGGCCGAAGTAGGCTTGAATGAGGAGGTCCCAGGCGCCGCTCGCCTTGAGCTTGGCGATCCCCCGCTCGATCCTCGGGAGAAGCCCCTTGGGATCGCCCTTGCGGACCACGAACCCGTAGCGCTCTCCCGTCTCGATGACCCCGGCCAGCTCGAGCTTCCCCTTGTACTGGGCCACGGCCATCTTCGAGGGGTCGACGTCGGCCACCACGGCCTCGATCCGGCCGGCAAGGAGGTCGAGGATCGCCTCGGGGTAGGTCTCGTACTCGACGAGGGTCACGCCCTTGGGAACCCAGTTGTCCTCCACCCAGAACGCCCCGGTGGTCCCCCGCTGGGCCCCCACCTTGCGGCCCTTGGCCCCCAGTTGCTCCAGGGTCAGGCCGGAACCGGCCCGGACCACCGCCGCCTGGTTCGCCTCCCAGTAGGCGACGGAGAAGCTGATCACCTGGGCCCGCTCCTCGGTGATCGTGAACCCCGAGGCCCCGATGTCCCCCTTGCCGGCGCTGATCGCCGGGATGATGGAGTCAAACGGGGTATCGCGGATCTCGATCTCGTAGCCCTCCAGCACCGCGATCGCCCGCATGACGTCGAGGTCAAACCCGAGGTAGAACCCCTTCTGGGACACCCACTCGAACGGGGCCCAGGCGATGTCCGAGAGGACGACGTACTTTTCCTGGCCCAAGGCCAACCCACCGAAGAGCACCGCGGCCAGCACCACTGCACCGATTGCGCGCATCCCTACCACCTCCGAAGGAAAGGTCCTCGCACTATACGCGGGGCGCGGCGGAGGTGTCAACAGTTCACGGGTGGCCGAAGTGGCGGCGGACGTAGTCCGCCTCTTCGCCGGGGAGGAGGAACGGCTCCCGGGGGACGAGCCCCCGCCGGCGGGCGAGGGTCCGGTAGGGGAACCTCCGGACCAGGAGGGCCCAGCTCAAGACGAGGTCGTTGTAGGCCGTGCGGGCCCGGTCCCGCTCCTCGTCGGCCAGGGCCAGGCGGTTCTGGACAACCCGGATCTCCTCGACCCGCTCCCGGGGAAGCCCGCGGTAGACCGCGAGGAGGACCGTTTCCACCGCCCGATCGGCCGCGGCGAGGGCCCGGGGGCCCTGGGCGGCCCGGAGGGCCGCCACCGCCTCCCGGAGCCGCCCCCGGGCCTCGGGGACGTAGCCCGCCCCCTCGAGGGCGGCGACCATCGCCTCGAGGGCGGCGATCCGCTCCCCAAGGGCCCGCTCCAGCACAGCCCACGCCGCGTCCACCCGCACGATTCCCCGCTCGAGCCTCCGCCTCGCCCGCCACAGCCAAAGGAGGGCCGCCCCCACGAGGACGAGGCCGAGAAGGAGAAGGAACAGCCACCCCTCGGGAAGGGCCTCGGGCAGGGCCTCACCAGCTTCTTCCGCCTCCACCGCCCATCCCTCCTCCGGAGAACCCCCGGCCCCCGAACCCCGAGCCGCCGCTCCACCCGCCCCGGGCCTGGCGCGGCGCCGCGGTGGCCGCGGCGTACGCGCTGTGCTGGAGCGCGAGAATCCGCGTCCCCAGGAGGTGCGGGGCGAACGTGGGGAACCGACCCTGGTACCAGCCCGGGGGCTGGGTGAGGAGCCCCTCGAACTTCTTCGTCCACAGTTCCGTGAGCCCAAGGGCCATCGCGTAGGGGAGGAGCTCGTCGAAGTGCTTCTCCCGGGCGGCGAACTCGATCCGGTCCACCTCCGCCCGGCGGATGTACTCCTGAAGGCCCAGGACCGCTCGCAGGGCCTCGATCCCCTTTCCGGTGCGCTTGGGCATGAACGGGGCGAAGGCGAGGACGATGAGCCCGGAGGCCCCGAGGGCGAGCCCGAGGTACAGGGACCCGGTGGCGTAGCCCAGGGCGCCCGCCAGGGCAAGGAACCCGATCCCGAGGCCGGAGTAGGCGCCGCGGACGCGGTCGGGGTTTCCGACCCAGTACCCCTCCTCGGTGAGGTCCATGTACAGGCGGGCCTGGAGCCCGGGCATCTTCTCGTAGAGCTTGTACTTGAGGTCGGACACCTTCCGCTTCTCGGCCCCACTCAGAAGAGCGTCCCGGAGGGCCCGCTCGTAGGGGGTGAGCGGGGCCTTCCCCTCGGTGGCGATCAGCTCAAAGTCGTCGGGTTCCCGGGACGTTTCGTCCGTCCAGACCTCGCGGATGGCGAGGTGGCCCTTGGTGGCGAGGGACAGGATCCCGGCGGCGAAGTCCCGGGGGTCGGCCCGGCCGTCGAGGAGGACCCCTGCCTCCGCGGGTCCCAGCCCGGGAAGGGGCTTGTACTCCGGCGCCACCGCGCCCACCTTCGGGTCGCGGCCCCGCCGCCACCACAGGGCGAACATCCCGAAGAACACGAGGAGCGGGATCCCCGCGTAGAGGTTGTCCTGGAGAAACCAAAGAAAGGCCTGCCACGCCCCGGGGAGGGCGACCGCGCCTGCGGGGACGCGGACGGCGAACGTGAGTCCCTCGCCAGCCCGGAGGGAAGTCGCCTCCCCGACGAGCACGTCCCCCACCCAGGCGAGGTCCCACGGGGCATCCGCCCCGTACCGGCCGCGGAACCCCACCGCCCGCACCGCCTCCGGCCCCACCCCCGGGGGAGGGATGACCTCCACCCGCGCGCGACGGATGGGCACACCCCACCCGGTCCCGACCGCGTTCCAGTAGAGCTCGACCTCGTCCCCGTAGGGGCGCAGGGCCCGCTCCACCCGGTACCGGACCGCGTAGGTGACGAGGCCGAGGACCGTCCGGTCCGGGTCCCCGATCTTGAGGACGAAGTTTCCCCCTTCGGTGTACCCCCGGTACGGGACCGAGCTCCCGTTGGCGAGGACGTCCTCCACCGAGACCCGCAGCCGGTACCGCTCTCCAGTGGGCAGGCGGTAGGCGATCGGGATCTCCCGGAGGATCCCGTGCCGGGGGAGGTCGAAGACGTACCCGATCTCCTCGTGGACGGCCACGGCCCCGTCCGCCCGGATCTCGACCCGGACGAGGTAGTCCCGGATCTCCTCCCCGGAGGCCAGGACAGGGACGAGGAGGGCAAGGGCGCAGGCGAGGCGCTTCATCGGCTGAAATCCACCTTCGGGGGCTCGGCCATCGCTTCCGAGGGCAGCATGTAGAACTCGCGTTCCTGGATCCTGAAGAGGTTGGCGACCAGGTTCTGGGGGAAGACCTTGATCGCCGTGTTGAGGTCCCGGACGACCGCGTTGTAGTAGCGGCGGGAGCGGGCGATCTCCTCCTCCAGGCCCTCGAGGGATTTTTGGAGGGAGATGAAGTTTTCGTTCGCCTTGAGCTGGGGGTAGGCCTCGGCCACGGCAAACAAGGTTTTGAGGGTTCCAGCAAGCATGTTGTCGGCCTCCGCCTGCTCCTTCGGGGTGCGGGCCTTCATCGAAGCGGAGCGGGCCTCGGTGACCCGCTCGAACACCTCCCGCTCGTGGGCGGCGTACCCCTTCACCGTCTCCACGAGGTTTGGGATGAGGTCGAACCGCTTCCGAAGCAGGGTGTCGATCCCTCGCCAGGCTTCTTCGGCCCGGACCCCGAGCCGGACGAGCTTGTTGTAGGTCGCCCCCACCCACAGGAAGAGGAGGACGAACACCCCAAGGATGATCCATCCGATCACAGCTACCTCCTTGAGGGACCATTCTAGTCCACGGGCCCCTGGGTGGCGAACCAGGGACCGGTCCGGCTAGACTTCGGAAGGCGATGAAGCTCTACCTCGACACGGCCAACGTGGCGGAGATCCGGGAGCTTTCCTGGCTCATCGATGGGGTGACGACGAACCCGACCCTCGTCGCCCGGGAGGGGCGGCCGTTCCGGGACGTCCTCCGGGAGATCTGCGCCCTTGTCCGGGGCCCCGTCTCGGCCGAGGTCCTCTCCCTCGACGCGGCGGGCATGGTCCGCGAGGCCCGGGAGCTTGCGACAGTCGCCCCGAACGTGGTCGTCAAGATCCCGCTGACCGAAGAGGGGCTCAAGGCCGTCCAGGCCCTCGCCCGGGAGGGGATCAAGACGAACGTGACCCTCGTCTTCTCCGCCAACCAGGCGCTCCTTGCCGCCAAGTGCGGGGCGACCTACGTCTCCCCGTTTGTGGGCCGGATCGACGACGCCGGGGGCGACGGGATGGCCTTGGTCGAGGAAATCCTCGCCCTGTACGCGAACTACGGGTTCCCGACCGAGGTGATCGTGGCGAGCGTCCGCCACCCCGGGCACGTCCGGGAGGCGGCGCTCCTGGGGGCTCCGATCGCCACCGTCCCCTACGCCGTCCTGAAGAAGCTTTTTGGGCACCCCCTCACCGAGGCGGGGATCGCCCAGTTCCTCAAGGACTGGCAGAAGGTCCCCTCGGCCTGAGGCCAAGGAGGTCCGGATGAAGCTTCCCCCCAAGACCAACTACGAGAAGGTGATGACCCGGGAGGGGTACGAGCGGTTCAAGAAGGAGCTTGAGGAGCTTGTCCGCGTCCGGCGGCCCCAGGTGATCGAGCGCCTCAAGGCCGCGCGGGAGCTTGGGGACCTCCGGGAGAACGCGGAGTACCACGCGGCCAAGGAGGAGCAGGCCTACGTCGAGAACCGGATTGCCGAGCTGGAGCGCCTCCTCCGCGGGGTGAGGGTCGTCGACTAGATGGACGGTCCCCGGGGGGACCTCCGGCTTCCCTTCGCCGTCGCGGGGATGCTCGTCATGTGGGCCTCGGCGTTCCCCGCGATCCGCAGCGCCCTGCCCGTCTTTCCCCCGGGGGCCCTCGCCCTCCTCCGGTTCCTGTTCGCCTCGGCGACCCTGGGGGCCCTGAGCGCCCTGCGCGGGCTCCCCAGACCCGAGGGGCGGGATCTGCCCCTCATCCTGGCCCTGGGGCTCGTGGGGATCACGACCTACCACCTCGCCCTCAACTACGGGTCCCGGACGGTGACCGCCGGCGCGGCGAGCCTCCTCATCGCCTCGGCCCCGATGCTCACCGCGCTTCTTGCCCGGTTCCTCCTGGGGGAGCGGCTCGCTCGACCGGCGTGGGCCGGGATCGCCCTCGGTTTCGGGGGGATCGCCCTCATCACCCTCGGAGAGGGCAAGGCCTTCCGCATCGAACCCGGGGCCCTGGTGATCCTTCTCGCTGCCCTGGCGGCGAGCCTCTACAGCGTGCTCCAGAAGAAGCACGTCGGCCGCTACCCGCCGCTTTTGTTCACGACCTACGTCGTGTGGGCGGGCACGGTCCCAATGCTTGTCTTCCTCCCCGAGCTCCTCTCCGCCCTTAGGGTAGCTCCCCCCGGGACGATCGCCGCCGTGGCCTACCTCGGTGCGTTCCCGGGCGGGGTCGCCTACGCCCTGTGGGTATACGGGCTCTCCCGGGTCCCCGCTTCGCGCCTCTCCAGCTTCCTCTACCTCAGCCCGGTCCTGGCGATCGGGATCGCCTGGGTCTGGCTCCGGGAGGTCCCGGGGTGGCTGTCGCTGGTAGGGGGAGCGATCACGATCGCGGGGGTGGCCTTGGCGAACGCCCCTCAGGCCAGGGTGGGGAAGGAGGCCCCGTCTCGGCCGACCAAGGGCGTGGCGGCGAAGAGCGCGGAGTAGATCGCCTCCTCCGTCGCCTCGGCCGCCGCTCGGTAGAGCCCGTCCACCGTCGGGGAGCGGTCGGGGAGGAACTCGAGCTGAATTCGCTCCCGACCGCGGGGGATCCGCCAACCGACGGAGAGGGCGAGGAAGAAGTCCCCGCTTCCCGTGGTGGCCGGGGCCCCGGCCCGGGCCGCCCCGAGGGCCGCCCGCCGGGCCAGGCGGGAGAGCTGCTCGGGAAGCAGGGGCGCATCGGTGGCCAGGACGACGACGAGGGAGCCCTCCTCTTGCGAGGGGAGCGCTGCATCCCTGCGCGGGGTCCCCTGGAACGGCCTGGGCGGGAGGCGGAGGTCCTCCGGGCGGCCCATGTTCGGGAGGGCGAGGGCCCCCACCGTGAACGGCTCCACCACCCGCGACGCCGTCCCAATCCCGGACTTCCGCCCAAACGCCACGGTTCCTGTCCCTGCCCCCACGCACCCCTCCTCCACCTCGTCCGCAGCGGCCGCGAGGGCGGCGAGGGCGTCGGCCTCGGTGACAGGCCGGGCCTCGATCGCCGACAGCCTCCCGTCGTTGCACTCCAGGACCACGGGGTTCACCGACCGGGCCCCGGGGTGGCGGGCGAGGGTCCAGGTGAGGAGGGCCTCCGCGCACCGGGGGACGGCGAGGGTGTTCGTGAGGAGCACCGGACTCTCCAGTTCCCCCACGTGGAGAACTTGCCACAGCCCAACGGCCTTCCCGTGGCCGTGGAGGACGAACGCCCCGGCCGGGAGAGGGTCGGCGTAGGGGTCGCCGGGGGGCACAACCGCGGTCACCCCGGTGCGGACGGCCTCCGGTCCTTCCCCGCGGAGGATCGTCCAGTGGCCGACCCGGACCCCAGGGACGTCGGCGATCGTCCCCCGCGGGCCGGGGGGAAAGGTGCCCAACGCGAGGCCGGCCCGGCGGAACGCGTTCACCCGTAGAGGAGGAACTCGTAGGGGTGGGGCCGGCAGGCGAGCTCCCGGATCTCCGCCCCCTTGAGGGAAATCCATTTCTGAAGGAGCTCTTCGGGGAAGACCCCGCCCAGGGTGAGGAACCCATGGTCCCGCTCCAGGGCGGCGAGGGCCTCCCCGAGGCTCCCGGGGAGGGAGCCGATCCGCCGGCGGCGGCTCAGGGCCTCCGGCCCGTCCTCCACCGGGCCCCAGCCCCGGGCGATGGGGTCGATCCCCTCCCGGATCCCGTCGATCCCGGCCATGAGGCAGGCGGGGAGGGCGAGGTAGGGGTTGCAGGTGGGATCCGGGGGGCGGTACTCGATCCGCGCCTGGGCGGGCTCGAGGTACCCGGGGATCCGGACCGCGGCGGTCCGGGCTCCCCGGCCGAAGGCGAGGTGGACCGGGGCCTCAAACCCCGGCCCCAGCCTCCGGTACGAGTTCGTGGACGGGGAGACGAGGGCGGACAGGGCCCGGCCGTGGGCGAGGATCCCCCCGATGTAGGCGAGGGCCGTCTCCGACAGCCCCTCCTCCCCGGCAAATAGGTTTCCTCCGTCCTTCACCAGGAGCTGGTGGAAGTGGAGCCCGTTCCCGGCCTGGTGGTACATCGGCTTTGGCAGGAAGCAGGCGACGAGCCCCTCCTCCGCGGCCAGGCGGGAGATGAGGTCCTTGGCGAGGACCGTCCAGTCCGCCACGTCGAGGAGGGTTCCGATCCCGAGTTCGATCTCCATCTGGCCCAGCGGCCCCCCCTCGTGGTGGTGGTACCGAACGGGGATCCCCCACCGGGCGAGGACCTCCCCCACCCGCTCCCGGAGGGTTCTCCCCCGGTCCTCGGGTCCCCCGGCGTGGTAGCCGGAGCGGGGGCCGGGGACGGCCTTGGGGTCCGCCCCCCCCAGCGGGCAGACCTCGTACCCCTGGCGGAGAGGGGTGTCCTCGGCCCACAGGGCGTCGAAGAGGTAGAACTCGAGCTCCACCCCGAACCGGGCCTCGTCGGCGATCCCCGACTCCCGGAGGAACGCCTCCGCGGCCCGGGCCACGGTCCGCGGGGCGAGGGGGTGTGGACCTTCCCCGGGTTGCCCCAGGTCGCAGAGGAGGACGAGGGACGGGGGGTCCCGGGTCGCGTCCACCCGCGCGGTGGCGAGGTCCGGCAGCAGAACGAGGTCACCTTCCCCAAGGCCGTAGTGGGACGCCGCCCCGCCCACCCCCTTCTCCACCGCCTCCGGGGTGAGCTCGCCCGCGGGGAGGGTCAGGCACCGTAGCCGGCCAAGGAGGTCCGTCGCCCGGAGGTCCACCCACCGGATGTCCTCGGCCTGGACCAGGGCCAGGAGTTCCTCGAACGTCATCGCCCCTCCCTACGGCTTGGGGACCGCGAGGTCCGCCGGGCCCCAGCCGGAGAGCACCGCCCCGGGGAGGGAGGCCTGGATGAGCTCGTGGATGATCTCGGCGTGCTTGACCTTCTCCCGGCCCCAGTCGGCGAGGGTCTGCCCCGACACCCACGGCTTGTACAGGGCCCCGGGGCCCACCACGCACGCCGGCCCCGGCTCGAGCTTGAAGTAGCAGGGGGAGCAGGTCCGCACCATCTCCGGGGCGTCGTAGAACCGGTTGAACCCGCCGAACGAGTCGGTGAGGAAGATGTGAAGGTCCATCGGGATCTTGACCGCCTTCCGGATCGCGGCGAGCTCGGGGAGGTCGAGGTCGGCCACCGGGTTGAACGTGTTCGCGCCAAGGCTCTCCAGGACCTTCGCCCCGGCGGGGTTCCCGTGCCCGGCAAAGATCGAGACCTTGAACACAACGTCTTTCGGGAGATCGCCCTTGGCCCGCATCTGGGAGAGGAGCCAGAGGAGCCCCTCGTCGAGGACGAGGAACCCCCGGAACCCGAGTTCCACCGCGCGGAGGATGTCGGCGATCACGTACCGGAGCTGGTCTGCGCCGCGGAAGCGGAGGCCCGACAGCCCCCCTTCGGGGGTCACAAGCTGCCGGCCCGTGTCCCACCCCGAGCGGGGCCCCGGGGTGAGGATGACCTCCACCCGCGCCTCAGCGGCGATCTGGGCGAACTCCCGAAGCTCGCTTCGGGTGAGGAGGGTCGCTCCCATCACCGCCGAGATCATCCGGTGGATGGGGATTTTCCGCTTCCGGGCCTCGTCGATCGTGGCCGCCAGGACCTCCGGCCGCTCGATCCCCGAGATCTCCATCCGGTACTGGGCCCCATCGGGGAACCGGTGGGGGCTTGCGGGGAGGTCGTAGGCGTCCCGCCCCGGGATCCCGTATTTCTCCATGAGCTCTGCGACTTTCCGCTGATCCATCGCTCCTCCTCGGCTCGTGGGGATGGAGGCCGATGATACCCCCAACAGCCCTCCTCCGTCTCCGCCCCTCTGGAGTCTCGGGGCTTTCGGGACCTGCCTGGGTTTGGCCTTTCCCTCACAATGACCCACGAGCGCCTGACCGCGGTGAAGGGTCGAGCGAAAAGGAGGGGCGGGCCGTAAGACCGGTCCGCCCCTCTAGCACAGTCCCTATGGGCAGCTGCAGAGTCTGACGGTCAACTTCACGTAGTCCACGCTCGTGTCGTCTTGAACGATCACATCAAGGATCCGCTGGGCGTTGAGGGCCCCGAGGAGACTCCCTCCCCCGGGAAGGGCGCCCAAGTTCAGGGTGAACGTGTGACCCTGGGAGAAGTTCGTCGTGGTCCAGCTTGTCCCTTGGAGGGTTACCACACCGGGTGGTCCAAACCGAGCGATCCACTCCGTGCCCCCGACGCGCAGAACAAGGCTGTCGTTTGAAGAATCCCCACCCAACGGCTTCACCCGGATCTCCAGGGTGGCACCGGTGATCGTACACCCCTGGGGGAGGGCAAACCGGTGGCCGAACCATTGTTCGCCCGTCGTAGCATCGAACCCCACGAACGCTTGCCCAGGCTGCATCTCAAGATGGGGTGGCTGCGGAGGGTTATGGGGCTCCGTCCCTCCGGGCGCGAAGCCATCCGCCGTTCCCGCTGAGCAGAAGAGCTCGCAGCAGAACGCCGGAGCAGGGGGCACGATGGGTGCGCAGCAGCGGTTGTTCGCTGGATCAGTGTCGTTCTTGTTCTCCACCGTCACGCAGTTCTCGATTGCCGTCCCGGGAGGAAGCGTGCCGGTGTAGGTGTACGTCACCGTGGCTGTCCCGCCCGGCGGGATGGCGGCCGCATAGGTACAGGTCCCGCCCACGCAGGTCCAACCCGGGCCCGAGGCGGACACCAGCGTGAGCCCCGGGATCCCGTGCTCCGTCACGGACGTTGGCCCAGGGCACGACCCCGTTCCGGCGTTGACCACGGTCACGGTGACCTTGTAGCCGGCCGCAGCCAAGAGAGGCTCGATCTTCTTCTCGCATTTGAGATCGCATGGCCCACCGACCAGAATCTCCGTACAACACCTGTTGTTCGTGGG
>JAOACA010000017.1 GCA_026418075.1 Candidatus Bipolaricaulota bacterium
AGATGTGTATAAGAGACAGCAGTGCTGCTGTGGGACGTGGCGGCCCTCCTCCGCGGCCCCTGACGCCCGGAAGTCCACGAGCTTGAGGGAGGCCCCTCCCCTGCGCTCCCGCCCCCCCCAAGCGCCCCCCAGGGGTTGACGGGGGAGTCGGGTTTGCGGAGAGTGGAGGCCGACCATGGCGGGAAAGCCCGTGGAGCTGTTCGAGGCCTACCTGCGCGGCCGGGGCCTCCACGTCACCGGCCCCCGCCGAGCGGTCGTGGAGGCCGTGTTCGCCCTCCCCCGGCACTTCGAGGCCGCCGACCTGTGGGCCGCCGTCCGCGGCACCGTCTCCTCCGCCGCCACCGTGTACCGAACCCTCGACCTCCTCGAAGAAGCAGGCCTCATCCGCCGCGTCTCGTTCGGGGAGGCCCACGCCCACTACGAGCACGTCCTTGGCCGGGAAGACCACGGCCACCTCGTCTGCCGCCGCTGCGGCCGGGTGACCGAGTTCTCCGACCCCGGGCTCGGGGACGTCGTCACCCAGGCCGCCTCCCGCCACGGGTTCGAACTCGCCGAGGTCGTCGTCCAGGGCTACGGGCTGTGCCCGGCCTGCCGCACCCGCGGGCTATAATCCCCCCGGCGCCGGGGTGGCGAAATAGGCAGACGCGCGGGACTCAAAATCCCGTGCCCCTCCCAGGGCGTGTGGGTTCGACTCCCACCCCCGGCACCCGATGACCCCCCTCCGCATCCTCGGCCACCTCCTCCGGGGAAGAACCACCCTCTGGCAGCTCTACACGAACGTCCACTGGCGGACGTGCGAAGCTTGCCTTGCCCTCCACGGCCGGATCGCCCCCCGGCCCGACGGCTTCCCCCGCGACGGCTGCCCCCACGAGGCCCGCCCCTTCCCGGTGTGGCGGCTCCGGGAGCACCGGGAACTCGGGGCCCGGATGGCCGCCCGGGCGGAGGCCGAGCTCCGCCGAAGGGCCCTCGTCCGCCAGGCCCGCGCCCTCCTCGCCACCGACCCCGAGGGGGCCCTCCGGCTCCTCGACGAGGCGGGGAAGGTGGACGTCTACCTCCCGGAGGTCGAGGACCTCGCCCGGGACCCGGCCCTCGCCGATCCCGCCCTGCGGGCCCGGGTCCGGACCGTCCTCCTCGCCCGCTGGAAGGGGAAGTTCGCCCATGAGCGCTACGAGCGGCAGCCGGAACTCGCCCGCACCGAGCAGGAACGGTGGGGGGTCCGGCGGATCGAGGAGCTCCTGGCCTAGGAGGAAGGCCGAGGCCCGGTTCTGGGCCGCCGCCCTCCTCGTCCTGGGCCTCCTCGCCTACGCCGCCTGGCGCCTCGTC
Organism: Candidatus Bipolaricaulota bacterium; assembly: GCA_026418075.1. Taxonomy (GTDB): domain Bacteria; phylum Bipolaricaulota; class Bipolaricaulia; order Bipolaricaulales; family Bipolaricaulaceae; genus Bipolaricaulis. The sequence continues at coordinate 1,324 of JAOACA010000017.1, forward strand.
CCGCCCCGCCCCCCCACCCCGACCCCCCTCCGCCCGGTGGACGTCCCCGGGACGGTGATCCCCATCACGTTCGTCCTCCCGGGGAGGCTCAACGTGAACCGGGCCACGGCGGCGGAGCTCGAGCGGCTCCCCGGGATCGGCCCGGCCCTCGCCGCCCGGATCGTCGCCCACCGCGAGGCCCACGGCCCGTTCCGGGCCGTGGACGAGCTCGTCCGCGTCCCGGGGATCGGCCCGAAAACCCTCGCCGCCCTCCGGGACCTCGTCACGGTGGAGGACGAGGAGGAGGTCATCGTTCCCCTCCCGGAGCGGGAGTAGCCCTCGGAAGGGGATGGACACGCGCGCTTTTCCTGGCCCGGCGCCCGGGGTAAGCTTTCACGATTCGTTGAGGAGGCAAGCGATGCAAGTGGTCAGAGCGACGGTGGCTTTTTGTCTTGTGGGGATCGGGGTCCTTCTCGCCGGGTGCCGGGGAACCCCACCCACCCTGTCGGCCGGGCCCGTGTCCCAAACCGTGTGCGCCGGGGGATCGGTCACGTTCACCGTGAAGGCCACGGGATCGAGCCCGTTGAGCTACCAGTGGAAGAAGGACGGGGCCGACATCTCCGGGGCCACGGGGGCCAGCTACACGATCCCCGCTGCGACGGCGGCCCACGCCGGAAGCTACACGGTCGTCGTCTCGAACAAGGCGGGAAAGGCGACCTCAGCCCCGGCGACCCTCACCGTGAACGCGCCGCCCCAGATCACGGCCCAGCCCGAGCCCCAGTCGGCCTGCCCAGGGGCCTCGGTCCTGCTCACCGTGTCGGCGAGCGGAACACCCCCCCTCAGCTACCAGTGGAAGAAGAACGGGGCAGACGTCCCCGGGGCCACGACCGCGGTCCTCACCCTGTCCCCCTTCACCGAGGCCCACGTGGGGACCTACACCGTGGTCGTCACGAACCTCTGCGGGAGCGTGACCTCGGCCCCGGCCGCGGTGACCCTCCAGGTTCCCCCCACCCTCGCCGTCCAGCCCCGCGCCCAGACCGCCTGCGCCGGGCAACCGGCCACGTTTGAGGTCTCGGCGAGCGGGACCGCCCCCCTCGCCTACCAGTGGAAGAAGGACGGAGCCGACATCCCCGGGGCCACGGCCGCCCGGTACACGATCCCCGCCGCCTCCTCCGCGGACGCCGGAACCTACACCGTGACCGTCACCAACCCCTGCGGGGCCGTCTCCTCCGCCGGGGCCACCCTGACCGTGAACACCGCCCCCACGATCACCCTCCACCCCGTCTCCCAGACCGCCTCCGCCGGAAGCGCGGTCACCCTGAGCGTGATCGCCACCGGGACCCCCCCGCTGGCCTACCAGTGGAAGAAGGACGGAACGGACCTCCCCGGGGCCACGGGCGAGCTCTACACGATCCCCGCCGTGGCCGCCGGGGACGCCGGGACGTACACCGTGGTCGTCTCCAACCCCTGCGGGGCCGCCACCTCCAACCCCGCGACCCTCACCGTGACCTCCCCGCCCCCGGTCCAGACCCCGTCGGGGCCGTTTGCGACCTTGAACGGGCGGACCCTGACCCGGGAGGCGTTCGAGGGGACGCGGGCCGAAATCCTCGCCTACTACACCCGACTCTACGCCCAGTTCGGGATCAACATCCAGGTCTTCCTCCAGGGGGCCCGAGGGCGGATGTTCGAGCTCGAGATCGCCGCCACCGCCCTGAGCACCCTCATCACCCGGACCCTCGTCGAGGCCGAGGCCGAACGGCGGGGGATCACCGTGTCCCCGGAGGAGGTCGAGGCGGAGTTTGAGCGCCAGTACCGGGCCATGCTCGAGGCCTACGGGATCACCGAGGAGTTCCTCGAGGGGTACTTTGCCGCCCAGGGGGGATCCCTTGAGGCGTTCAAGGCCCAGGGCCGGGCAAGCGTGGCCGAGGAGCTCCTCTACGAGGCCGTCCAGCGCGCCGTGGCCGGCCCGATCGAGCTCGGCCAGGCCGAACTCGAGGCCTACTTCGAAAAGAACAAGGCGCGGTACAGCGTGGAAGAGCAGGTCCGGGCTTCCCACATCCTCGTCGCCACCCGGGAGGAGGCCGAGGAGATCCTGAAGCGCCTCGCGGCCGGGGAGGACTTCGCGGAACTGGCCAAGGCCCTCTCCAAGGACCCCGGAAGCGCCGGCCAGGGCGGGGACCTCGGCTGGTTCGGGCGGGGGAGGATGGTCGCCCCGTTCGAGGAGGCGGCGTTCGCCCTCAAGGTGGGGGAGACGAGCGGGGTCGTGGAGACGCAGTTCGGGTTCCACATCATCCGGGTCACGGACCGCCGGGAGGCCCACGAGCCCACGCTCGCCGAGGTCGCCGACCGCGTTCGGGCCGATGCGGAGAGGGAGGAGGCCAGCAAGCGGTTCGGGGCCTGGCTCAAGGCGGCCCGAGAAGGGGCCCGCCTCACCGTCTCCGACCCCGTCCTCTACGCGATCTACCTCAAGGACCGCGACCTCGACGGGGCGATCGCCGCCCTGGAGAAGCTCCAAGCGACCGACGAGAAGTACCTGTACTTCCTCATCGGCCAGCTCTACGAGGAGAAGATGGCGGCCTTGGAGTCGGACAAGGAGGCCGCCGAGGCCCTCCCCGAGGGGCCGGAGCGGGCGGCGCGGCTGGCCGCCCTGGACCAGGGGATCGCCGCGGCCCGCCAGGCCGCCCTCGCCGCGTACAAGAAGGCCCTCGAGATCCTCCCCGACGACGAGGACGTCAAGGAGCGGATCGCCGCCCTCGAGGGCGGGGCCGCCCCGCGCTAGGACCGGGTCAGCTGTCCTTGCCCTCCCCCACCGCGGGTGGGCAAGGTAACGGTGCCTAGGCACCCATCCTCCCGGCCCCGCGCTGGGATCCCAAAGGAGGTGGGAAGTTGGCCCTAGCGAGGTGGAACGTTTAGAGGAAACGGCCCGCGCCGAGCGCGGGCCGTCCTTTTCTCACGCCCCGGCGACGAGGGCCCGCAGGTCCCCGGCCGCGTTCTCCACCTGATCGGCAATCCCCCCGAGCATCAAGACGAGCTGGATCAGGTGGTAGCGGTCGAAGGGCGGAAGGTCCTCGCTTCCGTAGATCGAGGCCACGATCTCCCGCTCCACGAGGTCGCTTTCGTGCTCGAGCTGGTTGATCCGGTCGATCTCCTCAGCGATCTTCGCCGCCGCGCCCCGGAGGTCCCGGCCCGCGACGGCCTCGTCGAAGTCCTCGATCGCCACCCCGTAGGCGTGGACGATCCGGCTCACCGCCTCGGCCAGGGCCCGGTACGCGTCCTCCAGGGCCACCCCAAGCGGCGGCCGCCGGAGGGCCATGAGGAGGGCCGCGTCCTGGCACAGGTCCGCGATCTGATCCTGGTGCCAGAGGAGCTCGTACAGGGCCGACCGGGGAAACAGGAGCCGCCGGGACCGGGTGAGCCCGTTCCGGATCTCCCGCTTGATGAGATCGGCCTCGTGCTCCTTTTGGCTCACGAGCTCGGCGTCCACCGGGTCGCCCCGGAGCCAGGCCCGGATCTGCCGGCCCAGCTCCTCCGCCGCGTCCTCCACCGCCCGCGCATGGACCGCAAACGAAACCGGAGGCCTCCGCCCCCGCCAGTAGTCCGCAATCCGCACATCCCACCTCCGCGCTTCGGCTACGGGTGCCGCACGGCCACCGCCAGCACCACAAGGTCCCCCACGTCCTCGGCCCGGTCGGACACCGCGGCGAGCTTCTCCAAAAACTCCCGAACGAGGATCTTCTCAGCGAGGGGCAGGTCGATGGCGAAGAGCCGGGACACCGCCCGGCGGTAGAGGTCGTCCACCCGGCTCTCCTTCCGGTCGACCTCTTCGGCCCGGGCCACGACCCCGGGATCCCCCCGCAGGAGCCCCTCCACCGCCTCCCGGACGTCCACGACCTGGCTCCGCACGGTGTCCAGGGCGTCCCGGACCAGGGGGTGGAGAAGGGGGGGAAGGGAGACGCGCTGGAGGGCGAGAAAATCCACGGCCGCCTCGGCCGCGTTGGCCACCTGGTCCGTTCCCTCGACGATGTCCAGCAAGGTCCGCCGCGTTCCCGCCAGGTACGCCCCCCGCACGAGCTCCCGCTCCAGCTCCCGCCGGAGGTCGTCGGCCCGCGACTCGGCGCGGTGGGTCAGGACCGCAAGCTCCTCGACAGCATCCCAGGGGCCGCCGTCCAGGGCGGCTCCGATCCCCCGGGCCATCGTCGCCACCGCCTCCTCGACCCGGGCGAGGTACTGGCCGACAAGCTCCGCGATCTCCATTCCGCGGCGACGTCGGAACCTCATGGCCGTCCTTTGGGGGACATCACCGGGGTAGGATATACTGCCGCCGCGTCGCCCAGCAACTCTTGAGGTGATCGGGATGAGACAAGCCCACAGCGTGTGTTTCGTCGGCCACTCCGGCGCGGGGAAGACGGCCCTCGCCGAGGCCATCCTCCGCGCCGCGGGGATCTCCGGGGAGGTTAGCCTCGACCGCACCCCCGAGGAGAAGAACCGCCGCCAGTCCCTGGACCTGTCCGCCGCCTCGTGCTCCTGGGGGGGGAGGCGCCTGGACCTCCTCGTGACCCCGGGGCTCGGGGAGTTCGTGGAGGAGATCCACAAGGGGGTGGACGCCGCCGACCTCGTGGTCCTCGTCGTGAACGCCGAAAAACCGGTGGAGGTGGTCACGGAGCAGGCGTGGGAAATCCGGAAGGCCGCGGGCCGCCCAGCAATCGTCTTCGTGAACATGCTGGACAAACCCCTCGCCGACCCCGAGGCCGCCCTCGCCGCCCTCCGCGAGTCCCTCGACGGGAAGTTCCTCCCCCTCTACGTCCCGGTCCGGGACGGGGAGGCCCTCGTTGGCCTCGTCGACGTCCTCACCGGAACCCCCACCGGGGGGAAGTTCAGCCCGCCGCAGGGGGCCAAGGCCCGGGCGGAGGAGCTCCGATCCGAGCTTCTCGAGGAGGCGGCCTCGTTCAACGACGCGCTCCTGGAGAAAGTTCTTGCCGACGAGCCGCCGTCCCGGGAGGAGATCCTCGGGGCCCTCCGGGCGGGGATGGCCGCGGGCCCCCTCGTCCCCGTCCTGTGGGGGTCGGCGACCCAAGGGATCGGGGTCCGGGAACTTCTCGATACCGTCCTCCTCCTCGCCCCGGAGGGGGAGGAGAAGCCGGGGACCCTCCTCCGGGTGTTCGCCCTCGCCCTCGACCCGTACCTGGGGAAGCTCGCCTACGTGAAGGTGCTCGCCGGCGAGGTGGGGGAGGGGATGGCCCTGGTGAACCTCGAGACGAAGGACAAGGTCCAGGTCCGGGATGTGTACACCTACACCGGGGCGAAGCTGGAGAAGACGGGGCGGGCCGGAACGGGCGGGATCGCCGCCCTGGGCAAGCTCGACGGGCTTTCGCTGGGGACAACGCTCGCCTCCGATGGGACCGCCACCCCCCTGCCCCCGATTCCGTTCCCGAAACCCGTGTTCATCCGCGCCATCGCCGCCAAATCCCAGGCCGAGGAAGAGAAGGTAAGCTCGGCCCTTCGGGAAATCGCGGCCACCAAGGCCACCCTTCAGTTCTACCGTGACCCGGTGACGAAGGAGGGGCTGCTGGCCGGGATGGGGGACGTCCAGCTGGACGTCCTGGCCGAGCGGCTCCGGAACAAGTACGGGGTGGAGATCCAGTACCGGGTCCCCAAGGTCCCGTACCGGGAGACGATCCGCAAGACCGCGAGCGCGATGTACCGCCACAAGAAGCAGACGGGGGGCCACGGCCAGTTCGGGGAGGTCCACCTCCGGATCGAACCCCTTCCCCGGGGGGCGGGGTTTGAGTTCGTGGACGAGATCAAGGGGGGCGTGATCCCCCAACAGTTCATCCCCGGGGTGGAGAAGGGGGTGCGGGAGGCGATGGAGGAGGGGGTCCTGGCGGGGTTCCCGGTGGTCGACGTCCGGGCCGCGGTCTACTACGGGATGTACCACGAGGTGGACTCCTCCGAGCTTTCGTTCAAGATCGCTGCCCGGACCGCGTTCAAGCTCGCCGCCGAGCAGGCCGAACCCACCCTCCTGGAACCCATCATGGCCCTCGAGGTCACCACCCCCGACGCGTTCACCGGGGACATCATCTCCGACATCACCTCCCGCCGGGGGCGGATCCTCGGGATGGAGGCCCAGGGGGGGCGGACCACGATCCGGATCGAGGTCCCGATGGCGGAGACCCTGTCCTACGCCCTGGACCTCAAGGCGCTCACCCAGGGCCGGGCCACGTTCCAGATGACCTTCTCTCGGTACGACTACGTGCCGGCCCAGCTCCAGGAGCGGCTCCTCCCCCAGCTCCGGGCGGCCCATGCGGGTTAGGGACTTCATGACCCCGGACCCGCCCGTGGCCCGGGCGGAGGCCCCGGTGGCCGAGGCCGGGCGGCTGGCCGCCGAGGCCGGGCTCGCCGTCCTGTTCGTGGTCGACGGGGAGGGGCGCTTGGTGGGGTTCCTCACCCGCAAGGCCCTCGCCGCCGCCCCCGACGGCTCCCTCCCCGCGGGAAAGCTCGCCTCCCCCCCCGCGGTCACGATGCGCCCCGACGACCCCCTGGAGCGGGCCGTCGTCCTCCTCTCCGAGCGCTACCTCCTCCTCCCCGTGGTCGACGAAGGGGGGCACCTCGTGGGGGTCCTCACCGGATCGGGGCTCCTCCGGGGGATCGCCCACATGGCCGGCCTGGGGGAGGAGGGAATCCGGATCCGGATCCTCCCCTCCTCCCCCGAGGAGGCGTACCGGGCCCTGGCGGTTCTGGGGGCGCGGGGCCTCCCCCTCGTCGCCGTCCTCCGGGGGAAGGAGGGGGAGCTCATCATCCACGTCCAAGGGGTCACCGACCCCCCGGGGCTCCTGGAGGAGCTCAAGGGGACGCTCCGGTGAGGGAGCAGGCCGAGATCGTCCTCCGCACAGAAGCGCGCGAAGAGGTCCTCGACATCACCGGGAAGGTGGAGGAGGCCCTGGGGGACCTGGGCCTCACGGAAGGAGCGGTCCTTCTCTTCTGCCCCCACACCACGGCCGCCCTCACCGTGAACGAGACGGCCGACCCCGACGTCCGATCCGACGTGGGGAGGGCCCTCGCGGCGCTCGTCCCGGATGTCCCCTTCCGCCACCGGGAGGGGAACTCCCCGGCCCACGTCCGGGCGGCGCTTCTCGGGCCGTCCCTCCTCCTCCCCGTCTCCGGGGGAAGGCTCGCCCTGGGGAGGTGGCAAGGGGTGTACTTCCTGGAGTTCGACGGCCCCCGGGAGCGGCGGGTGTGGCTCGTCCCCTTAGGCGGGTCCGCTTGCCGCCCCGCAGGCCCTTCGGTATAGTCGCCCCACACCCTCGCCGCCAGTGTAGCTCAAGTGGCAGAGCATCCGCCTTGTAAGCGGAAGGTTGCCCGTTCGATTCGGGCCACTGGCTCCCCCGCCCCAGGGTACGTGGGGCGCCTGGAGGGGTAGCGAAGCGGCCAAACGCACCGGGCTGTAAACCCGGCGGCCTGAGGCCTTCGGGGGTTCGAATCCCTCCCCCTCCACCAGGGGTTGCGCGCCACGGGCGCGGTAGGGTAGACTGTGCGTCCTCGCCCGTGTAGCTCAGTCGGCAGAGCACTTCCTTGGTAAGGAAGAGGTCGTCGGTTCGATTCCGACCGCGGGCTCCCGACCGGGCGCGGGCGAGGGGTCCCCACCCGGGGAGACAACGAGGAGGATGGAAGGATGGCGAAGGAACAGTTTGTACGGACAAAGCCTCACGTGAACGTCGGAACGATCGGGCACATCGACCACGGGAAGACCACGCTCACCGCGGCGATCACGAAGGTGCTGGCGATGAAGGGCCTGGCCAAACAGCGCTCCTACGACGAGGTGGCCAAGGCCGACGCCAAGCTCTTCCGCCGCGACGCAACCAAAATCCTCACCGTCAACGTGGCCCACGTGGAGTACGAAACCGATTCCCGCCACTACGCCCACATCGACTGCCCGGGGCACCACGACTACATCAAGAACATGATCACCGGCGCCGCCCAGATGGACGGGGCCATCCTCGTCGTCTCCGCCGTGGATGGGCCGATGCCCCAGACCCGGGAGCACGTGGTGCTGGCCCGCCAGGTGAACGTCCCGGCCATCGTCGTGTTCCTCAACAAGGTCGACCTCGTCGAAGACCCCGACCTCCTGGACCTCGTGGAGATCGAGATCCGCGACCTCCTCTCCAAGTACGACTTCCCCGGGGACAAGACCCCCATCATCCGCGGCTCGGCCCTCAAGGCCCTCCAGGCATCTTCGACCGACGACCCGGCGGCCAAGTCCATCCTGGAGCTCATGCAGGCCGTGGACACGTTCATCCCCCTCCCCAAGCGCGAGGAGGACAAACCGTTCCTCATGCCGATCGAGGACATCTTCTCCATCAAGGGCCGGGGGACGGTGGTCACGGGCCGGGTGGAGCGGGGCCGGATCGTCCCCGGGGCCGAGGTGGAGATCGTCGGGCTGACGGACGAGGTCCGCAAGACGGTGGCCACGAGCCTGGAGATGTTCAACAAGACCCTCGACCAGGCCATCGCCGGGGACAACGTGGGGATTCTCCTCCGGGGGATTGAAAAGGACGAGGTGGAGCGGGGCCAGGTCCTGGCCGCCCCGGGCTCCATCACCCCCCACACCGAGTTCGAGGCCCAGGTGTACGTGCTGTCCAAGGACGAGGGCGGCCGCCACAGCCCGTTCTTCACCGGCTACAAGCCCCAGTTCTACTTCCGGACCACCGACGTCACCGGCGAGATCCAGCTCCCGCCGGGGGTGGAGATGGTGATGCCGGGGGACAACGTGGACAAGCTCACGTGCAAGCTCCTCAAGCACATCGCCATGGAGGAGGGGCTCCGGTTCGCGATCCGCGAGGGCGGCCGCACGGTGGGGGCAGGTGTGGTGACCAAGATCCTCCGCTAAAATGGCAAAGAAAGAGACGGTGCAGCTTGTGACGCTGGCGTGTTCGGTGTGCGGGCGGCACAACTACCACACCCGCCGCAACCGGAACAACACCCGCCAGAAGCTCGCCCTCCGGAAGTACTGCCGGTGGTGCACGAAGCACACCGAGCACAAGGAGACATGAAGGGATCCCGCCGCGGCCAGAGGCGGGAGACGACAGGCCCGTAGCTCAACTGGCAGAGCAGCGGACTCCAAATCCGCAGGCTGGGGGTTCAAGTCCTCCCGGGCCTGCCAGCGAGGGAAGACGATGAACGTGGTGACCAAAGTTCGGGAGTACCTGACCAGCGTGCGGACGGAGCTTGGGCGGGTGAGCTGGCCGTCCCGGAGGGAGGTGGTGAGCTTCACCGTCCTCATCCTCCTCATGTCGGTGGTGCTCGGGGTGTACCTCGGGCTCACCGACCTGGTGGTCACCCAACTCCTCCGGCTTCTCCTCCAGCGGTAGGCCGTCGGCGATGCAACGCAAGCGGTGGTACGCGATCCAGACCTACGCCGGTTCGGAACTGCGCCTCAAGGAGCAGCTTGAGGAGCGGGTCCGCAAGCTCGGCTGGGAGAGGATGTTTGAGCCGATCCCCGTGGGGGAGGCCAAGGAGTTTTTCTTCGTCCCCGTGGAGGAGGTCGTGACCTCCCGCTCCGGCCGCGGGCGCGCAAGCGACTACCGGATCACCTACGACTACGATGTGCTTGTGGCCACCAACGAGCGGGTCCAGCGGGGGCAGGTCATTGCCCGGCGGCCCCCGGTCCACCTCGCGCAACCCGCGGAGGTGGTGGCTGTGGAGCCCCTGTGGCGGGTGATCGTGGAGACCCCCGCCCACACCGAGCTGGAGCTCCTCATCCCCCAGGAGAAGGTCCTCCGGCGGGACGTGCGGGTGGGGGAGCGGACCCGGCCCGGACTCCCCCTCACCGTGGATGCCGACGAGCGGTACGTGGTGGAGGAGCGGGGGGAGATCGTGGTCCGGGAAAAGGTGAAGCGGATCACCCTCCGCTACGCGGACGGGACGGAGGAGACCCGGATCGTCCCCGAGGCCTACCTCTCCCCGCGGGTCCGGGTCGGGGCGGCGCTCCCCGCCGGGGAGGAGATCGAGCGGGAGCACAAGGTCCTCGCCCGGGCTACGGGCCTGGTGAAGGTCAAGGAGTACAAGGACAAGCGGGAGATCACGATCCAGCGGATCGAGCGCCGGCGGCTCATCCCGGGGTACGTGTTCGCCAAGATGGGCCTGGAGGAGGAGGAGATGCTTGAGCTCCTGCGGGGCCTGGAGCGGTCAGCGCGGTTTGTGGGGAGCAGGAGCCGACCTGTCCCCATCGAGGGCCCGGAGATCCTCCTCGTCCAGCGGAAGGCGGGGCTGGCCGAGGTCCCCCAGGCCGAGGCCAAGGCCCCCCGGGTCGAGGTGGACTTCGAGGTCGGCGAAGTGGTCCAGATCGTGGAGGGGCCGTTTGCCGACTTCACCGGCGAGGTCCGGGAGATCGACAAAGAGGCCGAGGAGGCCGTGGTGATGGTGAAGATCTTCGGCCGCGAGACCCCGGTGCGGATCGGGTTCGACGGCATCGCCAAGGTGTAAGGAGAGGGACGTGGCAAAGCAAGTGGTGGCCAAGATCAAGCTCCAGATCCCCGCCGGGCAGGCCAACCCCGCTCCCCCGGTGGGGCCGGCGTTGGGCGAGCACAAGGTCAACATCATGGAGTTCTGCAAGAGGTTCAACGAGGCGACCAAGGGGGAGGAGCCCGGCCTCGTCATCCCCGTGGAGATCACGGTCTTTCAGGACCGCTCTTTCGAGCTCGCCCTCAAGCAGCCTCCGGTGGCCGTCCTCCTCCGCAAGGCCGCCGGGGTGGACAAGGGCTCCCCGACCCCCAAGCGCCTGCGGGTGGGCAAGGTGACGATGGAGCAGGTCCGCCGGATCGCCCAGCGCAAGCTCCCCGACCTCAACACCGACGACCTGGAGGCCGCGGTGCGGATGGTGGTGGGAACGGCAGAGAACATGGGGATCGAGGTGGTGCCATGAAGCGCAGCCGAAGCTACCAGGCCAAGGTGGCCCTCCTGGAGCAGGCCAAGGTGTACCCCGTCCGGGAGGCCGTGGAGCTCCTCAAGAAGACGGCCACCGCCAAGTTCCCCGAGACCGCCGAGGCCGCGATCGTGCTCGGGATCAACCCAACCCAGCACCAGGTCCGCGGCACCTGCTCGCTTCCCCACGGGACGGGGAAGCCGGTCCGGGTCCTCGTGTTTGCCCGGGGGGAGAAGATCCGCGAGGCGGAAGCGGCGGGCGCCGACTACGTGGGGGGGGAGGACCTGGCGGAGAAGATCCTCAAGGAGGGGTGGCTGGAGTTCGACCGGGTGGTGGCCACCCCGGACATGATGTCCGTGGTCGGGAAGCTGGGGAAGGTCCTCGGGCCCCGGGGGCTCATGCCCTCCCCGAAGACGAACACGGTGACGATGGACGTTGGCCCCACCGTCCGGGAGCTCAAGGCGGGGATGATCGAGTTCCGCGCCGACAAGGGGGGAACGATCCACGCCGTGTTCGGCAAGGCCAACTTCGAGGCGGACAAGCTCGTGGAGAACCTGGTCGCCCTCGTCCGGGCGGTGGTCGAACGCCGCCCGGAAGGGGTGCGGGGGCGGTACATCCAGCGTGTGTACATCTCCTCGACGATGGGCCCGGGGATCCGGGTCGACGAGGGGGAGCTCCTGGCGCTCGCCCAGGGGAGGAGGTGAGGGGATGCCCCGACCGGAGAAGGTCGCCGCGGTGGAGGAGCTCCGGGAGCGGCTCTCCCGGGCCCGGGCGGTGGTCGTCCTCGACTACCGGGGGCTTCCGGGGGGCGAGATGACAGAGCTGCGCCGGTTCGCCCGCCGCCAGGGGGTGGAACTCAAGGTGGTGAAGAACACCCTCACCCGGATCGCGGCCCAGGAGGCGGGTATCGCGGGCGTCCTCACCGAGCTGACGGAGACGAACGCCCTCCTCCTGGGGGAGGGCGACCCGGCCCTCCCGTTCCGGGTGGCCCGGGAGTGCGTCCGGCGGTATCCAGCCCTCAAGCTGAAGGCGGGCCTGTTCGACCGGGCCCCGGTGTCGGCCGCCGAGGCCGACTTCTACGCCAACCTCCCCACCCGGGAGGAGCTCCTGGCCCGGCTCGCCGGGGCGCTGGCCGGCCCGATCCGCGGGCTCGCCGTCGCCCTGTCCGGGGTCACCCGCAAGCTCGCCGTGGCCCTGAAGGAAGTCGAGAAGAAAAAGGAAGCGGAGGGATAGTCGATGACAAAGGAAGAGTTCATCCAGGCAATCGAGGCGATGACGGTCAAGGAGCTCGCCGAGCTCGTGGCCGCGATCGAGGAACGGTTCGGGGTCTCCGCGGCGGTGGCGGCCCCGGTGGCGGTGGCGACCGCCGCCCCGGCCGCGGCGGCCGAGGCCGCCCCCGCGGCCAAGGCCACGGTGGACGTCGTCCTCACCAACGCCGGTCAGCAGAAGATCCAGCTGATCAAGGTCGTGAAGGACATCACCGGCAAGGGCCTCAAGGAGTGCAAGGACCTCGTGGACAAGCTGCCGGCGGTGATCAAGGCCGGGGTGAGCCCGGACGAGGCGGAGGACATCAAGAAGAAGCTCGTCGCCTCCGGCGCCGAAGTCGAGATCCGCTAAGAAGCCCTTGATCACGGCCCAGGCCTCCCGGCGCAGCTACGGACGGGCCCGGCGGTGGAGCGAGCCGCCGGACCTCATCTCTGACCAACTCGCCTCCTACGCCGAGTTCCTCCGTCAGGAGATCGGGGCCGCGTTCGCCGAGGTGAGCCCGATCCGGGCCCCCAACCGGGACGACCTGTACATCGAGCTCGTGGATCCCCGGCTTGGGGAGCCGCGGCACGACGAGTGGGAGTGCCGGGACAAGGACCTCACCTACGCCGCCCCCCTCAAGGCCGTGGGCCGCCTCTGGGAAGGGGGGAAGGTCCGCCAGGAGGCCGAGCTGTACCTGGCGGAGATCCCCCTCATGACCCCCCGCGGGACGTTCATCATCAACGGGACGGAAAACGTCATCGTCAACGAGCTCGTCCGCTCCCCAGGGGTGTACATCACCCAGGAGGAACCCCACCTCTACCGGACCCACTTCCTCCCCGAGTCCGGGGCCTGGCTCGAGCTCGACCTCGACACGAAGCGGTGGACCCTCCGCGCCAACCTCGACCGCCGGGGAAAGGTCCCGGCCACCACCCTCCTCCGGGCCCTGGGGCTCGCGGAGGAGGAGATCCTCGCCCGGTACGGGGTCACCGTCCCGGTGGAGGACCTCCCGGAGTACCTCCACCTCTGGAAGCGGGCGGTCCTCGCCGAAGCGGTGGCAACCGGCGACCAGGAATGGAAACCGGGGGAGGAGCTCACCCCCGAGCGGGCCTCCGCCCTCGCCCGGCTGGGAAAGTCCAAGGTCCGCCTCCTCCACCCGGCGGTGGCCAAGTCCCTGGAGGAGGAGCACGAGAAGCGGATCAGCACCCAAGAGGATGCCGCGCGGTACATCTACCTCCGGTTCCGGTCTGGAGAGCGGGTTACCTCCCACCAGGTGTTCGAGTACCTCCGCAGCCTCTACTTCAACCCCGAGACCTACCGCCTGACCCCGGTGGGGCGGTTCAAGGTGAACCGGAAGCTTGGGCTTTCGGGGGAGGCGACCTGCCTCACCCGGGAGGACATCACCGAGGCCCTGGGCCTCCTCCTCCGGGCCCCCGATGATCCCTCGCTCATCGACGAGACGGACCACTTGGCGAACAAGCGGGTCCGGCTGCCGGGAGAGCAGGCCCTGATGGCCCTCCGGGAGGGCCTGACCCGGATGGCCCGGATCGCCCAGGACAAGCTCTCCCACTACGACCCCGAGGACAAGGACGCGCTGCGGAGGATCGTGTCCGCCCGGACGATCCAGGCCTCGTTGAACTACCTCTTCTACACCGGACGGCTATCGCAGTTCCTGGAGCAGACGAACCCGCTTGCGGAGCTCACCCACAAGCGGCGGCTGTCGGCCCTGGGAAGCCTCACCGCCCGGCGGGCGAAGATCGAGATCCGGGACGTCCACCCGTCCCACTACGCCCGGATCTGCCCCATCGAGACCCCCGAGGGCCAGAACATCGGGCTCATCACCTCGCTTGCCCTCCACGCCCGGGTGAACCCCTACGGGTTCCTCGAGGCCCCCTACGTCGTGGTGAAGGACGGGCGGGTCACGGGGGAGATCCGCTACCTCATGGCCGACGACGAGCGGCAGTACAAGATCGCCCCGGCCACGGTGAGGATTGGAAAAGATGGTCGGATCAAGGAGGAGCGGGTCCAGGTCCGGACGGGGAACGAGGAGATCCTCTTTGTCCCGCCGGAGGAGGTGGACTTCATCGAGGTGGCCCCCGACGTGATCGTGGGGGCCTCGGCGGCCCTGATCCCGTTCCTCGAGCACGACGACGCCAACCGGGCCCTCATGGGGGCGAACATGCAGCGCCAGGCCGTCCCCCTCCTCCGCCCGGAGAGCCCCCGGGTGGGGACCGGGCTGGAGGCCAAGGTGGCCCGGGACTCCGGGGCCACCCTCCTCGCCGCCGAGGACGGGGTCGTCACCTACGTCGACGCCCAGCGGATCGAGGTCAAGGGGAAGAAGGAGACGAAGGTCTACCGCCTCCTCAACTACGAGCGCTCCAACCAAGACACGATCCTCCACCAGTACCCCCTCGTCCGGACCGGGGACAAGGTGAAGAAGGGGGACGTCTTGGCCGACTCCCAGTCCTCGGTGAACGGGGAGCTCGCGCTCGGGACGAACCTCCTCGTGGGGTTCCTCCCCTTTGAGGGCTACAACTACGAGGACGCGATCGTGATCTCCGAGCGGCTGGTGCGGGAGAACCTCCTCGATTCGATCCACATCCAAGAGTTCGAGGTCCGGGCCGAGGAGACGAAGCTTGGGCCGGAGGAGATCACCGCCGACATCCCCAACATCTCCCGGGAGGCCCTGCGGAACCTGGACGAGCACGGGATCGTTCGGGTGGGGACCGAGGTCCAGACCGGGGACGTGCTGGTGGGGAAGATCACCCCCCGCGGCGAGGCTGAACCCACGCCCGAGGAACGAATCTTCCGCTCGATCTTCGGGGAGCGGATGCGCAATTTCAAGAACACCTCCCTCCGGATGCCCCCGATCTCCGGGACGGCGACGGTCATCCGGGTCAAGCGGATGAGCCGGGCGGCGGGGGACGAGCTCGAGGCGGGGGTGAACGAGCTCGTGAAGGTGTACGTGGCCCAGCGGCGGCGTGTCGCGGTGGGGGACAAGCTGGCCGGCCGGCACGGGAACAAGGGCGTCATCGCCGCCGTCCTCCCCGAGGAGGACATGCCGTTCCTCCCCGACGGAACCCCCCTCGACGTGATCCTGAACCCGTTGGGCGTCCCCTCCCGGATGAACCTCGGCCAGATCTTCGAGGCCAACCTGGGGTGGCTTGCGGCCCTCCGCGGGGAGACCGTGGCCTCCCCGGTGTTCGACGGGGCGAAGGAGGAGGAGGTCCTCAAGGACCTCACCCAAGCCCTGGTTGAGCACGGGCTGGCGGACGGGTCGCGGCGCGATGGGAAGGTGGTCCTCCGGGATGGGCGGACGGGGGAGCCGTTCGCGTCCCCGGTCACGGTGGGGGTGCTCTACCTGCTCAAGCTCGAGCACATCGCCTCGGAGAAGATCCACGCCCGGTCCACCGGCCCCTACGCCCTCATCACCCAGCAGCCGTTGGGGGGCAAGGCCCAGTTCGGCGGCCAGCGGCTGGGGGAGATGGAGGTGTGGGCCCTGGAGGCCTACGGGGCCTCGGCCCTCCTCCAGGAGATGCTCACCCTCAAAAGCGACGACGTGAAGGGTCGCGTGCAGCTCTACAAGGCGATCCTGCGGGGGGAGGAGTTCCCCCGCCCGGGGATCCCCGAGTCGTTCCGGGTCCTGTGGCAGGAGCTGCGCTGCTTGGGGCTCTCGGCGAAGGCCTACGACCGGGAAGACCGAGAGCTCGAGATCGTGTGAGCCGAATGCCGGACGAGCGGGCGTCCGGGATGATCCTGTTCCGGGAGGGGGCCCGCGGCCGGGAGTACCTCCTCATCAAGCACCGCTCCGGGGGGCACTGGGGGTTCCCCAAGGGGCGGCTGGAGCCCGGGGAGGACGAGCTCGCGGCCGCCCAGCGGGAGGTCGCTGAAGAGGTAGGAATTCCTCATCCAGAGATCGTCCCCGGGTTTTCCCACCTCGTCTCCTACCGGTTCGTCCGGGACCGGGAGCTTGTGCGGAAGGAGGTGCGGCTCTTCTTGGCGCGGGCCGACGGCCCCGGGTCTCCCCAGCGGGAGGAGATCGAGGCGATGGAGTGGCTGCCCGTGCCGGAGGCCCTGTCCCGCCTCACCTACCCCGAGGGGCGGGGGGCCCTCCTCCAGGCCGAGGCGTTCCTCCAACGGGAGGGAAGTCCGTGAGCCCTGCCCCCCTCGCCGCTGCGCTATCCATCGCCGCGGCGGCCTACGCCCTCCTCTTCTCCGGGTACGTCCACCGGGCCCTCGCCGCCCTTGCCGGGGCCACGGCGATGCTCCTCGCGGGAAGCGCCCTGGGGTTCTACCCCCTTCCCCAGGCGGTGGCTGCGATCGACGCCGATACCCTGTGGCTCCTGTTTGGAATGATGGCCCTCGTCGGGCTCCTCAAAGAGACTGGGTTTTTCCAGTACCTGGCCATCCAGGCGGCCAAGCTCGCCCGGGGCAACCCCACGGTCCTGTTCCTGTCCCTGGGGACCGTGACCGCCCTGGCCTCGATGTTCCTCGACAACGTGACCACCCTCCTCACCGTGGTCCCGGTGACGATCTCGGTCGCCGAGGTGCTAGCCCTTCCCGTCGCGCCCCTCCTCCTCATGGAGGCCATGGCCGCCAACATCGGGGGGACGGCAACCCTCGTTGGCGACCCCCCGAACATCCTCATTGGGTCTGCCGCAGGGCTCTCGTTCAACGCCTTCCTCTCCCACACCCTCCCCGTGAGCCTCCTCGCCCTCGGGGGGACGATGGCCGTCCTCCTCCTCCCGTTCCGCCGCCTGGCCCGGGCCGGGGCCCGCAACGTGGAGGAGGTGATGGGGATGGACGCGCGGCGGGCGCTGGCGAACCCGGGCGCGCTCAGAGTCCTCCTCGCCACCCTGGGGCTCGTGTTCGTTCTGTTCTTCGTCCACGGGGCTCTGGGCCTGAGCCCGGGAACGATCGCCCTCCTCGGGGCGGCCCTGTGCGCCCTCGTCCTCCGGCCCCCGATCGAGGCGTTCCTCCGCGGGGTGGAGTGGGACCTCCTCATCTTCCTCGCCGCCCTCCTTGTCCTCACCGGGGGCCTGGAGGCGAGCGGGGCCCTCGGGGCCCTGGGCCGGTGGACCCTCGGCCTCGCCGGGGGGTCGACCCTGGGGCTGGCCCTCCTCCTCCTGTGGGCCGGAGCCCTCCTGAGCTGGGCCCTGAGCGCGATCCCGACCACGGTGACCCTGATCGGGCTCGTCCGGGGCTTGGGCGGAACCGGGGTCCCCCTCACGCCCCTGTGGTGGGGGGTGGCCCTGGGGGTGGGGCTGGGGGCCAACGGAACCCCGCTGGGGTCGGCGTCGAACATGGTCCTCCTCTCGATCTCCGAGCGGGCGGACCGGCCCCTGGGGACGGGGGAGTGGCTCCGGAGCGGGGTGCCCGTGGCCGTCCTCTCCTGCGGGATCGCAAGCCTCCTCCTCTGGCTTGGGATCGCCACGGGGTGGTTCTTGTGAGTTCTCTTCCCCTGTCCGAGGTCTACCCCGGGGTGTGGTTCCTGGACACCGAGCAGTTCGGGGTCCCGGGGCAGGGGGGTGTCTACCTCCTCCCGGGGCAGCCGGCAGCCCTCGTCGAGGCCGGGACGTCCCTTGCCCAGGGGCGGATCCTCGCCGCTCTGGAGGAGCTCCGGATCCGGCGGGAGGAGGTGGCGTGGATCTTCCTCACCCACATCCACCTCGACCACGCCGGGGGAGCAGGGGGCCTCCTCCGGGAGCTCCCCGGGGCGAAGGCGGTGGTCCACCCCCGGGGCACCCGGCACCTCGTCGACCCCTCCCGCCTCGTGGCCTCCGTCCGGGAGGCGGTGCGGGAGCGGTTCCCCCTCTACGGGGAGGCGATCCCGATCCCCGAGGACCGGATCCACGCCGCCGGGGACGGAGAGGTATTCCCCGCGGGGGGAGACCAGATCCGGGCTGTGGAGACCCCCGGCCACGCCCCCCACCACCTGTGCTACTTCGCGGAGGGGGAGAAGCTCCTCTTCACCGGGGACGCGGCCGGGCTGTACCTCGGGGGGGTGCTCATCCCGACCACGGTCCCCCCGAGCTTCGACCTCGAGCTCTCCCTCGCGAGCCTGGAGCGGATGGAGGCCCTGGGGCCGAGGCTCCTCCTCTACACCCACTTCGGGCCCGGGGACCCGGCGCTCCTGGGGGCGTACAAGGACCTCCTCCGGCGGTGGGTCGCCCGGGTGGAGGAGGGGTGGAGGGCGGGCGTGGACGAGGGGGCCCTCGTGGCCCAGGTGCTCTCCGAGGCAGAAGCGGAGGGCCTGATCCCGTCGGGGCCGGCGCGGGGGGACCTCGCGATGTCCGTGCGGGGGGTCCTCGCCTACCTCCGGTCGCGGGAGGGGCGGACGTGATCGCCCGGGTGGCCCTCCCCCTCCCCCGGGCCGCCCCGTTCGACTACGAGGTCCCACCCCACCTCCCCGTGGAGGTCGGGCACCGGGTCCGGGTCCCGTTCGGCCCCCGCCGCCTGTGGGGGATCGTCGTGGAGCTGCGGGAGGAGCCCACGTTTCCCGGCCCCCTCCTCCCGGTGGAGGCCACGGCCGGCCCCGTCCTCTCCCCCCCCGGCCTCGAGCTCGTCTCCGCGGTGGCCCGGCGCTCGTTCGTCGGCGTGGGGCTCGCCCTCGCCCGCCTCGTCCCCGCCCCCACCGGGTCCCGGGTCCGGGAGGTCGAACCCGGCCCGAAGCCCTCCACCCTCACCCCTGCCCAGGCCCGGGTCTGGGCGGCGGTCCAGACCGGAACGACGGATGCCCGGGAGCTCCGCCGCCTTCCCGGGGGAGCCCGGGCCCTCCGGGAGCTCCTCCGCGGAGGATCCCTCCGCCCCCGCTCCCTCCCCTTCGCCTACCGCGAGGAGCGGAAGGGGATCGCCCTCACCCCCCACCAGGAGCGGGCGGTGGAGAGGGTCGTCGCCGGAATCGGACGGGAAAAGAAGTACCTCCTCGTTGGCCCCCCGGGGTCGGGGAAGACGGAGGTCTACCTCCGCGCCGCCGCGGCGGCCCTTGAGCGGGGAGGGAGCGCGCTCCTCCTCGCCCCGGAGGTGAGCCTTCTTCCCCAGCTGTGGGCCCGGGCCGGGGCGGCGCTCGGCGCTCCGCCCGCCCCGTACTTCGGGGAGCTCCCCGGCGGGGAGCGGTGGCGGACGTGGGCGGATGCCCTCGCCGGCACGGCCCGCGCCGCGGTGGGAACCCGCTCGGCGATCTTCCTCCCCCTCCAAAACTTGGGGCTCATCGCCCTCGATGAGGAGGGGGAGCCGGCGTACAAGCAGGAGGAAATGGCCCCCTACTACCACGCCCGGGCGGTCGCCGAGGCCCGGGCGGCGCGGGAGGGGGCGGCCGTCGTCCTCGGGGCCGCCGCCCCGTCCGTGGAGAGCTACTTCCGGGCCGAACGGGGGGAACTCGAACTCCTCGCCCTTCCCGAGCGGGTGGTGGGGAGCCCGCCCCGGGTCGAGGCCGTCCCCCGGGGGGACGAGGTGATCGGTCCCGCGCTCCGGGAGGCGATGGACCGCCACCTCCGGGCCGGGGGGCAGGTCCTCCTCTTCGTCCACCGTCTTGGGTTCTACACCGGGGCGGTCTGCCGCTGCCGGGCGGTCCTCCGCTGCCCCCGCTGCGAGATCCCCCTCGTGTTCCACCTCGCCGACCGGGCGTTCCGCTGCCACGCCTGCGGCCACTCCGTGCGGGATCCCCAGTGCCCGCGGTGCGGGGAGGCCCGGTTCCACCCCTTTGGGGTGGGGACGGAGCGGGCCGAACACGAGGCCCGAAGGCTTTTCCCCGGGACGACCGTGGCCCGGCTCGATGCCGACACCGCCCGGGATCGGGACCGAATCCTCTCCGCCCTGGCCCGGGGGGAGATCCAGGTCCTGGTGGGCGCCCAGATGGTGGGGAAGGGGCTCGATTTCCCTGGGATCACCCTGGTGGGGGTCGTCGACGCCGACGGGCTTCTCGCCGCCCCCGACTTCCGGGCCGCGGAGCGGGCGTACCAGCTCCTCGCCGGGGCGGCGGGCCGGGCCGGGCGGGGGGACCAACCCGGCGAGGTGATCGTTCAGACGGATCAGCCCGACGTTTACCCGATCCGGTGCGCGCTCCAGGGGGACGACCGCGGGTTCTACGCCGAGGAGCTCCGGTACCGGGAGGCCCTCCGCTACCCGCCGTTTATGCGCCTGGTGCGGCTCCTCGCCTCGGGCCGGGATGCGGAGGGGAAGGCGGAGAAGCTAGCGAAGACTCTAGCGGGGCAGGGGTTCGAGGTCCTGGGGCCGGTCCGGCTCTTCCCCCGCCGGGGGGTCCCCCGGGCCCAGCTCCTCGTCCGGGGGGACGAGGGGGTGGTGGAGGCCCTCGCCGCAGTGCTCCCTTCCCTCCCACCTTGGCTCGCTGTGGACCCCGACCCGGGGTGGTTGGGCTAGAACGGCCAGAACCTCTGGTCGAACCAGACCCGTTGTTTGAGGTCCTGGTCGAGGGCGGTGAGGAGGTCGAGGTGGGACTGCTCCCAGCGGGCCAGCCACCCGTAGAGCCGCTTGGCCTCCCCGGACGACTTCCGCTCCGCCTCGGTGTAGTAGGCCACGGCCCGCTCCTCGAGGGCCATCGCCGCGTAGAGGGCCGCCGCCTCGTAGGAGGCGGCTTCGACCTCCCCGCGCACCGCCCCCAGCACCTCCTCCGCCACCGGCGGGGCCTCCCCCAGCGAACCCGGGGCAAGCGTCCCCGTGCGAGCCAGCGAGGCGAACGCCTGGGAGAGGACCTCGATGTGCCGGCCCTCCTCTTGGGCCAAGGTGAGAAAGAGCTCTCGGACGCCGGCGTGGGTGGCCCCCGCCGCACTCGCCTCGTACAGGGCCTTCCCCCGCTTCTCAAGCAGCAGCGCCCCCTTCAGGATGTCCTCCGCGCTCTCCATTGCTCCTCCTTTGCTACAGCCCATCCCGGGACCTAGCGGAACGTCTCCCCCCCGGTGCGACAGTAGCCGTTGATGAACTCCTGTCCAGTGAGAACCCGGCAGCCGGCAGGTTGGATCTCCAGCACCTCCACAACCCCGCTCCCGGCCGCCACGAGGAGCCGGTCCCGCCGGGGGAGGATCGCCCCCGGCTCCCCGGCGTTCGCCCCCCGGTCGGCAACCCGCGTCCGGTGGACCTTGACCAGCCGGTCCCGAAGCGTGGTGTGGGCCCCAGGCCAGGGGTTCGTCCCCCGGACGAGGTTGTGGATCCGCTCGGCCTCCCACTCCCATCGGATCCGTCCGTCCTCCTTGTGGAGTTTCGGGGCGAGCGTTCCCTCCGCTGGCTGCGGGATCGGGACCAGGCGCCCGGCCGCCAGCCCCTCGAGCGACTCGACGATCAGGTCCGCGCCCACCGCGGCCAGCCGGGCCTCGAGCTCCCCGGCCGTCTCCTCCTCCCCGATCGGGACCGCCCGCTGGAGGAGGATCGGCCCGGTGTCCATCCCCTCGTCGAGGACGAACGTGGTCACCCCGGTCTCCCGCTCGCCGCGGATGAGCGCCCACGCCACCGGCGCCGCCCCGCGGTACTTGGGAAGGAGCGCGGCGTGGACGTTCACGCACCCCAGGCGGGGAAGCCCGAGGACCGCCGCGCGGAGGAACTGCCCGAACGCGGCCACCACGAGGACGTCGGGGGCGAGGGCCCGGAGCCGCTCCAGGACCTCCGGGGCGTTGATCGACCGGGGCTGGAGGACGGGGACCCCAAGCTCCTGGGCGGCGACCTTCGTCGGCGGAGGGGTCAGCCGGAGCCCCCGCCCCGCCGGGCGGTCAGGCTGGGTGATCGCGAGAAGGACGCCGAACTCCTCATGCAGCCGGCAGAGGGTCGGCACCCCGAACGCCCCCGACCCGGCGAACGCGACCCGCAGCCCTACCCGAGCGAAGGCACCGTCTCCTTCGGGGCCTCCCGGGCCTGGCGGTAGGCGGCCAGCACCCGCCGCCGCTCCCCCTGGGGGAGGAGGTCCACGTACAGGACCCCGTCGAGGTGGTCCACCTCGTGCTGGAGGACCCGCGCCTCAAGGTCGGAAAGGGAAAACTCCACCGGGCTTCCGTCCTCCCCAAGGGCCCGGACGCGGATCTCCTTCGCCCGGGGCACTTCCGCCTCCACCCCGGGGAGGGAGAGGCATCCCTCCCAGTCCACCTCCACCTCCGCGCTCCGGGCAACGACCTCCGGGTTGAGGAGGACCCGCTCCTCCCCCCCAAGGCGGACGAGGATCGCCCGGATGGGGAGGCCAATCTGGTTCGCCGCAAGCCCGTGGGCGGCGAGGCGGGCGAACTCCGCCCGCAGGGCCTCCGCGACCCGCCGGGCCTCGGGGCTCCCCGGCGCGACCGGCTTGGCCCGCCGGCGGAGGATCGGGTGGGGGTAGGTCAGGATCGCCAATTTGAACCGCCTCCTCAGCGCCCCTAGTATAGGGGGATCCGATGGCGTCCACAACGGAGGAGGCCCAGGCTCTCGTGGCCAAGGTCCTCGCCCTGGAGCGGAGGCGGGGGTTCGCCGACGACGCCGTCCTCGGGGGGCTGGAACGGTTCGTCGCCCGCCACCTCCCCGAGGCGGCCCCTCTCCTCGCCGGCTACGCCGCCCGCGACCCCGCGTCCCGGGAGGAGGCGGTGACCGCACTCGAACGGTGGCTCGCCGCTCCCCTACCTCCCCCGGGGGAGGTCCCCGTGGAGGCGCTCCCCGGGGTCGGCAAGCGCCGGGCGGAGCTCCTGGCCAAGCTGGGGATCCGCACCGTCGAGGACCTCCTCACCTTCTTCCCCCGACGGCTCGAGGACCGCACCGGCCTCCGCCCGATCCGCAACGTCCGCGACGGCGACGTGGTCCTCGTCGAGGGGGTCGCCCGGGCCAAGTCCAAGGTGAAGGTCCGGAGGGGCCTGGAGCTCGTGAAGGTCGCCCTCGACGACGGGACGGGGTTCCTGTTCGGGATCTGGTTCAACCAGCCCTGGGTCTGGGACGGGATCGTCCAGGGGGAGCGGTACGCGTTCTGGGGGAAGGCCCAGCTCCGGTTCGGGGAGCTCCAGATCGAGAACCCCGTTTGGGAAAGGGCGGGAGCGAACGAGGTGACGGGGCGGCTCGTCCCGGTGTACCCGGGGACCGAGGGCCTCTCCCAGCCCGTCCTCCACGGCCTCGTCCGCCGGGCCCTGGATCGGTACGGGGGCGCGATCCCGGACGCCGTCCCCGCGGAGGTCCGGGCGAGGCTTGGGCTCCTGCCCCGGAAGGAGGCCCTGGCCCGGATCCACGCCCCGAGGACTCCGGAGGAGTTCGAGCTCGCCCGGCGGAGCCTCGCCTTCGAGGAGCTCCTCCTCCTCCAGCTCGGGGTCCTGTCCCGCCGAGCCCCGGAGGGCGGGGGGCGGGCCCTCGCCGTGGACCGGGCGCTCCTCGAGCGGTTCCTCCGCGCTCTCCCCTTCGAGCTCACCCCGTCCCAGCGGCGGGCGATCGAGGCGATCGAGCGGGACCTCCGCTCCGCGCGGCCGATGCTCCGCCTCCTCCAGGGGGACGTGGGTTCCGGCAAGACGGTCGTCGCCGCGGCGGCGTGCGTGATGGCCACCTCGGCCGGGGCCCAGGCCGCGATCATGGCCCCCACGGAGATCCTCGCCGAGCAGCACTTCCTCGTCCTCGGGGAGCTCCTCCGGGGGCTTCCAATCCGCGTCGCCCACCTCGCGGGGGGCCTCGGGCGCCGGGAGCGGCGGGACCTCCTCCGGGCGATCGCGGCCGGGAAGGTCGACCTCGTCGTCGGAACCCACGCCCTGATCCAAGAGGACGTCGTGTTCCGCGATCTCGCCCTCGCCGTGGTGGACGAGCAGCACCGGTTCGGGGTGATCCAGCGGGCGGCCCTGGAGGGGAAGGGCGCCGGGACGAACATCCTTGTCATGTCCGCGACCCCGATCCCCCGGACCGTGGTCCTCACCCTGTACGGGGAGTTTTCGGTATCCGTCCTCGCCGAGACCCCCCGCTCCCGGGGCGCGGTCCGGACGGTCTGGCTCTCCTCCTCCCGCCGGGAGGAGGTGTACCGGGAGGTGGGGGAGCGCCTGGGGCGGGGGGAGAAGGGGTACGTCGTGTTCCCGGTGATCGAGGAGTCCGAGGAGCGGGACCTCCGGGCGGCGAAGGCGGGGTACGAGGAGCTCCGGCAGCGGTTTCCCGCCCACGGGGTCGCCCTCCTCCACGGCCGGATGCCCCCCGAGGAGAAGCGGAGGGCGATGGCCGCGTTCCGGAACGGGGAGACCCAGCTCCTCGTGGCGACGACGGTCGTCGAGGTGGGGATCGACGTCCCGGACGCGAGCTTCCTCGTGATCGAGCACGCCGAGCGGCTCGGGCTGGCGCAGCTCCACCAGCTCCGGGGGCGGATCGGGCGGGCCGGCCAGCCGGCCGTGTGCTACGCCCTGGGGGACCCGACCACCGAAGAGGGCCGGGCCCGGCTGTCCGCGTTCCGCGACCTCGGGGACGGGTTCAAGATCGCCGAGGCGGACCTGCGGATCCGGGGCCCGGGGGACGTCCTGGGGACCGAGCAGTCGGGGTTCGTGTCCCGGCTCAAGGCGGCGGACCTCGCCCGGGACCTTGGGCTTCTCGAGCGGGCGCGGGAGGAGGCGCTGCGGCTGGGGGAGGGGGGGGTGCCCGAAGCCCTCCTCCGGGAGGCGGAGCGGAGGTTCGGGGAGGCCCTCGCCCTCCTCGGGGTGTGATGGAAAACCCGGTTCGGGAGGGAGCCCGCTGGATCGGCCGCCACGCGCGGTGGGCCTGGGTAGACCGTGCAGGCGCCGAGGGGCTCGCCGAGCGGATCCGGGACGCCCCCGTCCCGCCCTGGGAGGGGCGGTACCACTTCCGGGGAGAGGACGAGCTCACCCTCCGCTACCTCCTCGCCTTGGACGCGCTCAACTTCTGCTTCTGGCCGCCCGATCCCCGGACCGGGGAGAAGTGGGGGGTTCCGGGGCCGGACGGGGAGACGCTCACCGGCTACTTCGCCCTGGCCTGGGCCCTCCGCCGGGCAGCCGAAGAAGAGCCCTCTTTCTTCGCCCCCGAGGCCCTGGCGACGGTGGATTCCGACCGGGTGACGGAGGTCCTCGGGGGGATCCCGCTCCTTCCCTGGCGGGTCCGCGCCCTGCGGGAGGTGGGAGGCGCCCTTCTCCGCTGGGGATCGGCGGAGGCGTTCTTCGCCGCTGCCGGGGGCTCGTGCCGGAGGCTCGTCGAGCTCGTGACGGCCGAGCTCCCCCTGTTCCGCGACGCCGCGCTCTACCGGGGCCGGGAGGTCCTCTTCCACAAGCGGGCCCAGATCCTGTGCGCCGACCTCTGGGG
>JAOACA010000018.1 GCA_026418075.1 Candidatus Bipolaricaulota bacterium
CGGGATCCCCCGCGCGGAGAGCTCCCGCGCAAGGTGGCTCGTCTCCATGTCCACGGCCAAGGCCCTTCCCTCGAACGCGGCCTTCGCCGCAAGGGGGGTGAGCCGTTCGTCGGTGAACAGGGGCCCCACCCGGGCGTGGGGAAGCCGCGTGCGCGCGCGGGCCAGGAGCTCCCCGCTTACGCGCACCGCCCCCTTTTGGTCCCACACGAGGTCCGGGAGGACGAGGGCGCCGGGGCGGAGGTCGGCGTGCAGCCCGCCCGCGTAGCCCACGATGACCACCCCCTGGGGCCTTCGGCGCGCCAGGAACGCGCACAGCCGGCCTTGGGACCGGGCGCCCACGCCCAGGGCAGCCTTGGGCCCCCGCACAAACAGGAGCTCCGTGCGCAGCGCGGCCACCACGATCACCTCCGGAGGAGCGCCCATGGCCGGTTCACCGCCTCCAAGACGCTTTGGGGCTCGAACCCCGCGTGGAGCATGCACCCCGCGCAGCGCGGGTCCCGCCCCGGACCGTAGCGCCGCCAAAGCCCCGGATCCAGCACCTCCCCGAGGTCCGGGGTGTGGCGGTCCGCAAGGAGGTAGCAGGGGACGCGCCAGCCGAGCACGGTGTAGGTGGGGACAGCCCAGGCCGCGCACTCCCCGTACGCCCGCTTCCCCTGGAGGAAATCGAGGAACAGGGGGTTGTCGTAGAGGCGGAAGCCGTTCTTTCCTGTCAAGGAGCGCGCGAAAAACCTTCGTCGCCTCCTCCCGCCGGAGGAAGAGCTCGCGTTCGGGCACGGATTCGTAGGCGTAGCCGGGGGAGATCATGAGCCCCTCCACGCCGAGGTCGGTGAGGGCCCGGAAGAGCCGGCGGAGGTCCTCCACGTCCGAGCCGTGGAACACGGTGGTGTTCGTGGCCACGCGGTAGCCGCCGGCGAGGGCCTCGCGGATGGCCGCCAGGGCTTCCCGGAACACGCCGGGCCGGCCGGCCACAGCGTCGTGTACCCCCTCCGTCCCGTCCAGGTGCACCACGAAACACAGCCGCTTGTGGCGCGGAAATTTTTCGATCTTTTCCCGCAAAAGGAGGCCATTCGTGCACAGGAACACCCAGCGCTTCTGCTCGATCAAGCCCCGCACGAGGTCGGCGATCCCCCGGTGGAGGAGGGGTTCGCCCCCGGAGAGGGAGACCACGGGCGCGCCCGCGCTCTCCGCGGCCCGGAGGGCCTCGTCCACGGAGAGGCGCCGGTCCATGACCTCGCGGTACTCCCGGACCCGGCCGCAGCCCGCGCAGCGCAGGTTGCAGGCCTCCAGGGGCTCCAGCATGAGGACGATGGGGAAAAGCTTTCCCTTTTCCGGCCACCTCCGGCGGGGAAGGAGGTAGCGGGCGAGCTCCAGGGTGAGGGCGAGGGGGCGTCCCATCAGGCCTCCCTTGTGGCGAGGAACGCAAGGAGTTCCCCGAAGACGGCGCGGGCCCAGCCCGGCCAGGGGAGCTCCCGGGCCAGCCCCTCCGCCGCCCGCAGGTGCCGCTCCACCTCCTCCTGGGCCGCGGCCTGCGCCCCCACCGCCTCCAGGCGGGCGAGGATGGCCGCCAAGTGGGCCTCCGGCGCGGAAAGGAGCGGCGCAAGCGCGGGATCCCGCTCCAGGGCGAAGCTCACGGGGAAGGAGCGCTTCTTGCGCAGGAGGTCGCCGCCCACGGGCTTCCCCGTCCTTTGGGGGTCGCCCCAGATCCCCAGGAGGTCGTCCCGGATTTGGAAGGCGAGGCCGAGCTCCTCGCCCAGCGCTTGGGAGATCCTCTGGAGGTCGGGCCGTCCGGCGGCGAGGGCGCCGAGGGCGAAGGCGGCGCCCAGGAGGGCCCCGGTCTTCCGCCGGGCCATGTCCAGGTACCCCGGGACGTCGAGGGGCTTCCCCTCCGCGGAGAGGTCCAGGGCCTGGCCCTCGACCATGCGCAGGGTCGCGGAGAGCAGGGCCTCTTGGGCCTGGAGCTTCGCCGGAAGCGGGAGCTCGGCGCGAAGGGCGGCTTGCAGGGCCAAAACAAGGAGGGCGTCGCCGGCGTTGACCGCCTGGCCCACACCAAAGGCCTTCCAGGCCGTGGGTCTCCCCCGCCGGAGCTCGTCCCCATCCTGGATGTCGTCGTGGACCAGGGAGAAGGTGTGGACGAGCTCCAAAGCGACGGCCAGGGGCAGGGCCCGCTCGGCCTCCCCTCCCAGGGCCTGACAGGAGAAGAGCACAAGGGAAGGTCTGAGGAGCTTCCCCCCCGGACCTGGACCCGGCCGCCCATCGACCTCCACCACCCCCAGGGGGTAGCCGAGGAGGGGGCGGAGGGCCCCCTCCTCCGGGACGAGGGCCCCGAGGAGCCTCGCCACCGGCTCCCGGAACCGGTCAAGGGGATCCACGCGCTCCTCCGAAGGTCGGGGCCACGACCAGCCCGAGGTCGAGGGCCCGCCGGACGAGCTCGGGCGTGGTGTGGACGCCGAGCTTGCGCATCGCAGACGCCTTATGGGCCCGGACCGTGGCGATGGAGCGGGAGAGGAGGTGGGCGATCTCCGCCGTCTTCCTCCCCTCGGCCAGGAGCTGGACCACCTCCCGCTCCCGGGGGGTGAGGGGGAACGCGCCGTCCACGGGGGGCGGGGGGAGGAGGACCTCCCCTCGTCCCGCGCGGCGAACGGCGTCCACGAGGGCCGCCGGGGAGTCCCCCTTGAGGACGTACGCCGCGGCCCCAGCCCGGGCGGCCTCGGCCCGCCACTCCGGGTCGTCGAACATGGAAAGCACCACCACCGCCGTCGCCGGGTAGCGCTCCCGCACCCGGCGGCAGAGGGCAAGCCCGGAGAGCTCGGGAAGTGCCGCGTCGAGCACGGCCACGTCGGGCCGAAGGGATCGCACAAGCCGCAGCCCCTCCCGGCCCGTCCCGGCCTGGCCCACCACCGCAAGCCCCGCCTCAGCAAGGAGCCGGGCCACCCCTTCCCGGACCACCCCGTGGTCGTCCACGATTACCACGCGCATCGGCGCCATCGTACCCTCCGCCGAGGGATCCCGGGGACCGGGGAACTGCACTACCGCGCCCTTCGCAGGGCCAGGGCCCGCAGCTCGGCCGCGCTCCGACACCCCAGCTTCGCCTTCAACGACTCCACGTGGGACTCCACCGTCTTCACCGAAATCCCCAGTTCCTGGGCGAGCTCCCGGTTCGAACGCCCCGCCCCAAGGAGCCGGAGCACCTCCTCCTCCCGGGGAGAGAGGGACGGCACAGGGGGGAACGGGCCCTCCCCCCGAAGGCAGGCGCAGATCCCCCGCCACACCTCCTCCGCCGAAGACGCTTTGAACAGAAGGCCGTCTGCCCCGGCCGCGCGGACCTCCTGCCCCAAACCCGGGCCCTCGAGGGCGGTGAGGACAAGGATCCTCGCTCCGGGAACGGCCTCCCGCAGGCGGCGCAGCCCCTCCACCCCTCCCCCTGGCATGGCGAGGTCCCACACGATCAGATCCGGACCGGTCTCCTGGGCGAGGCGGATCCCCTCCTCCCCGGTGGCAGCAAGGCCCACCACCGCCGCCCCCCGCTCGGCGAGAAGCCGGGCCAGCCCCTCCCGGACCACGGGGTGGTCGTCAACGATCAGGATCCGCACCATGGATCGGGATCGTGAACCGAACCGTCGTCCCTCGCCCCGGCGCGGAGCGGAGGACGAGCTCCCCCCCAAGCGACCGAACCCACTCCTCCATCCCCGGGAGCCCAAGCCCCCCTCCGGCCGGAGCGGGAACCCCCCGCCCGTCGTCGGCCACCTCCCCAACCAAGTTCTCCCCCACCCGCCCGATCCGGATCGTCACCCGGCGGGCCCCGGAGTGGCGGCGGGCGTTCTCCACGGCCTCCTGCACGACCCGAAACGCCGCCACCTCGACCTCGGGCGGGAACCGGTCCTCGGGGACGTCCACGTCCACGGGGAGGCCGGTGGCGCGGGAAACCCGCTCGCCGAGGGCGCGGAGGGCCGGGCCGAGGCCGAGCTCATCAAGAAGCGGCGGCCGGAGCTCCCTCGCCAGGGTCCGCATCGCCTCCACCGCCCGGGCGAGGATCCGCTCCGCCCCGTCCCGGTCCCCCGCGGCGATCGCCCACCGCGCCGCGGCAAGCTCCTGCCCAAGCTCGTCGTGGAGGTGCCGGGCGATCCGCCGCCGCTCCGCCTCCCCCGCGGAGAGGAGCTCCGCGGAGAGCCGGGCCAGGGCCCGCTCCCGGGCCCGGAGGGCCTCCGCCTGGCGGGCATAGAGCCCGGCAAACGCCCGCGCGGTGAAGGCGAGAACGGCGTAGAACCCCACGCCGCCCACGAGCACGGTGGCCACGACGTAGGCAGGGTCCCGGTGGGGCGGGGTTCCGGGGCGGCTGAGGAACGGGATGTGGGGGAGGACCCCCAGGTACTGGAGGAACGCCACCGCGGCGTAGCCCCCCACGGCCACCCCCGTCACCGCGTACGCCGCCCAGCGGGGGAGGAAGAAGTTCGCGTAGACCACGGTGAAGAGGTAGAACACGACCCCGATCCACTCCACCCCCCCCAGCCGGTGGACGAGGTAGCTCACGAGGAGGGCCTCCGCGGCGAGGAACGCCGCGTGGACGTTCTGGAGGGCCCGGAGCGTCCGCTGGCGGCGGAGGAGCCCGTGGAACGGGAGGGTGAGGAGGAGCCAGGCAAACGGGACGGCGAACACGGGGTTGAACGGGAACCCGGGGACCCCGAGGACAACCAGGGCCACGGCGCAGAACACGGCCAAGGTGATCCGCCGAACGAGGAACGTCCGGTCCACAATCGCCCGGACTTCGGCCAGTTCGCGGCTCGACCCCTCCCCGCTCATCGGGGGGATTCTAGTCCATCCCCCCTCGCCCCGAGGTACCATCACCCCATGCCGGACGAGCCCCTCGTCGCCTTGGTCGAGGTCCCCAAAGGGAGCCGGAACAAGTACGAGTACGACGAGCGGACCGGGGAGCTCCGCCTGGACCGGGTCCTCTACTCCCCCCTCCACTACCCGGCGGACTACGGGTTCATCGTCGGGACCCTGGCCGAGGACGGGGACCACCTCGACGTCCTCATCGCCACCTACGAGCCCACGTTCCCCGGGTGCCGGGTTCCCGTGCGGGCGGTGGGGGTGTTGGACATGCGGGACGAGAAGGGCCGGGACCAGAAGATCCTCGCCGTCCCCACGGTGGACCCTCGGTTCGCGGAGGTCGCCGACCTCCCGGACCTTCCCAAGCACTTCCTCGCCGAGATCGAGCACTTCTTCCAGGTCTACAAGACGCTGGAGGCCAAGGAGACGGAGATCTACGGCTGGGCCGGGGCGGAGGAGGCGCGGCGGATCGTGGCCGAATCCCGCCGCCGCGCTGGCTAACCGGGGAGTCCCCCCTGGATCCTGGGGACTGGGCGAAACCTCCCCCCGGGGATGGGTGTACAATCGTTGGACGAAGGAGGGTGGACGCTCAGGGGGCAGGCCCCCCTTAACCCGTCCCCGCCGCGCCGCTGACTTTCCCACCCCTTCGGCGCACCTTCCCAACGGGCGCTTCCCTCGCTTCCCCACAAGGAGGTGGGACGATGGCGCGCAGAGGGTGGTGGACTGTCGGGGTTTTGGTCCTCTGGTCGACCTTGAGCCCGTCTCAGACCTACGGACCAGGGGAGATCTACTACGGGGGCATCCGGGTTCAGTTTTCGGGGCAAGTCCAGGTGACGGGCACGTGCTCCGGGCCTTACCAAGTGGGTTTGGGCATCTCCGAGCTCCGCTGCGAGGTCCAGGCGGGAACTCCGGCCCGGATCGTGCTCACGGCTACCCGCACGCCCGCTGGATCGGTCAACGTTCGGGCCGAGGCGCTTCCCGCGGGGTGGCCCCCCTTTCCGGTCGCCTCTGGCTGGGGAACGATCACGGCTCCGTACGACTTCACCGTTCCCTCTACCCCTGGCCAAACCCACACCCTGCGGTTCCGGGCGTGGACCCCCGGGGTCGTGGGGGAATTGGAGCTGCGGGTTGTGTTGACCGTCCGGGCTGCTCCTCCACCCCCAGAGCCCGGGGTCCCCCCGACCTACGGCCCCTTCACCGGGACCACAGACGCCGCTGGCCGCTTCGAAATCCCCATCCCCACCATGCCCAACACCTCGGTGACAGGGACCCTTACGGAGTGCACGGTGCGGGTTCTCCCGCGGACCCAGGTCTCGGTGATCCTTGTTCCCAAAACCGGGGTCACTGCCATCACGCGAGCAGATCAAATCGGGGCGGTGCGGGTA
This sequence comes from Candidatus Bipolaricaulota bacterium, assembly GCA_026418075.1. Lineage (GTDB taxonomy): Bacteria > Bipolaricaulota > Bipolaricaulia > Bipolaricaulales > Bipolaricaulaceae > Bipolaricaulis. The sequence goes on from JAOACA010000018.1 coordinate 6,213, forward strand.
TCGTCTCCGGGGTACCCCGAGACGACCGTCACCCAGCTTGGGCTCGCTTCGTCCATGGACATGTTCGGCCGGGTCTCCACCACGGTGGGCTTGGGCACGGTGTGTCTGCGTCCCCCAGCGCCAGGGACGCCCCCCACCTACGGGCCGGTCACGGGAAAGACCGATGCAGAGGGAAAATTCACGGGAACGCTCGCCCCGGGGGTAACCGTCTCTGGGCGGCTCACGGAATGCACGGTGAAACCACTCCCCAACAAGGAGTTCACGCTAACATCCGTACCCAAGGGAGAGACGATCACGGGACCGGAAGACATCGCGGGCTTCAAGTTCTCGGTCCTAGGTTACCAGGAGACCACGATCACCAAGTTCTCCTGGTTTTCTTTGTTTGGCCTCACAAGCTTTCTCCTTGGGGATCTGTGCTTGGTGCCTGCACTTCCTCCGCCACTTCTTGCGCCTCCCTGTGCATGTACCAACCTGACCCTTGCTCCCGGAACACCCACGATCACCGGATGGCTCCGTGCCCTAGAACCCGCAGGCGAACGAGCCTGGGTTCAAGTGGACGTTTCTTTCCCGATTACCTGGGCCCTTGACTGTGGACCTCAGCCCCCTCCCAGCCAGTGCACGGCAACGATCCAAGTCCAGGCCGCTGCCAAGTTCGACGTGAAGGGGTTTGTCCCTGCAGCAGACCAGCAAAGACTTTGGACTACGGAGATTCGGTGCACAGGTCCCTGTCCCGGACGAAGGGAGTTCAAAAGCCATGTCCGCTACAGCTTCATTGTGGAAGCCAAACAAATCATCGGCATCCCCATGGCTGAAGTACTTCCATACAAGGGCGAAATCGAGTTCACCTTGACACCGAATTGCCCCGGTGCGGCTGCTCTCATCCCGCCAATTCAGGTAAAGGTACCGGTAGGCGTGGGCGTCCCAGGTGGCGGAGTGCCTCCGAATCCCAACCCGCCACCTCCTCCGCCCCCACCGCCCCCGATCGCTCTTCCCTTGGATCCTACGATCGAGCGGGACCCTTATGTGGCGGAAATCGAGGGGGTGTACCCTGTTCGGGACGGGGTGTCCATTCATGTGCGCGTTGGAAACGCGGGCAACCAAGAGGCTCGAGCGCGTCTGGAAGTGATGGTCGTGCTCGCAGACGGATCCCAAGCCAGAGGGGTTATGGACGACCTCGTATTGCCGGCACACGTGGAATATACGGTGGAAATCACAATCTCCGTCCCGTCTATTCCAGCAGGGAGTGTCTGGCCACCCGTGGAGGCGATCAAAGCGGAACTTCAGCCCTTGAGGCAAGACGCTAACAGAGACAACAACTCCACAGAGTGGCCATGAGGAAAGAGGAGACAAGCGTGGAACAAGATTCGCCCCCTCAGGTGCATTGGGACCGGGCGACCAATCACGGGTTGGCTATCCCTCCGACAGCTCCGCAACCCTGAACACCCGGCCCCTAGCGGACCCTGCCCCGAAGGAGGTGGTTGGAATGCTCAAGTACGCGGTCGGGATCACCGTCGCAGCCGTCCTGGCCCTTAGCGGCTGCAGTCCCCTCTCTCCGCCCACCGAGCTGTTCCCAGAGGAGATTGCCCCAGGGTGGAGTCGAGCGGTGGAGGCCCCGATCCCCGCAGGGGAGTTGCCCGAAGGGGTGGTGGGGGGGCGGGCTGCCCTGTGGCGGTCCGGAGAAGCGTGGATCTGGGCCGAGGTCGTGACGGCGGGGGACGCCGCCGCAGCCCGGGAGCTCTTCCAGGACGCGGTGGCCTCGTTCGCTCCGGTCGAGGTGGACACCCTCGGGGATGAGGGCGTTCGGCTCCTCCACCCCCCAACCGGGCTTGGACTTCACGCCTTTCGGGTCGGGCCGTCCGTGGCCCTGGTGGGCTCCCTCGCCCGAGGCCCCGCTCCCGACCCGGCCCTCGTTCGCCAAGCGGCCCTCGCCTTGGCCCGGCGCCTCCCTGACCGGGAGCCCCCGGTGGGATCAGGCCCAGCCCCGGAACCCCCCGCCCAAACCCCAAGGGTCCCCGTGGAACTCGAGGTCGAACTCCGCGCCCCGGACGGGACCGTTGGGGGAAGGCTGACGATCCGCGTCTACGGCTCCCTCCTCGGGGAAAGCGGGGGCATCTGCCGCTACCGTCTCCGGTTCCACCTCGGGAAGATCGTCCTGGGCCAAGTCCCTCCGGACGGCCCGTTCCGCGGTCCGTTGGACCTCTTCCTCGGGGTCTTGCTCGAACTCCCGTGCGGCCGGGTTACCGTGGTGACCCCCGAGCTCGCCCACCTCCGCCCGGGGGAAGCAAAGGTCTTCGACGAGCCAGGGCCTCTCTTGGCAGAACTCATCTGCCCAATCCCGTGCTGGCGCCCTGACCTCCCCGTGCACGCAAACGCCGTCCTTCGGGACAGCGATGCCGACGATTTCCTCGACCTTCTGCGCGGATTCGTCGCCGCCCTCCCCCGAGGGGATCCACGCACCGCAGAGCTCGGAGAAGTGGTCGAAGAGCTCGTTCGCGCCCATGGCCTCCCGCGCCGCGAACCCGCGGACCCGATGGGGACCGCCGAGGGCGTCCGGGGGACCACGGTGGGGGGCGGGTCGGCCCGCGGTGACCTCCCCTTGGAGGAGTGGTACGGAGGGATCAAGCTAGAGTTCTCGGGAACCCTCGCCATCGCCGGCTCCTGCAGCCGGCCCGCGGAGGACATGATCCACTGCCGGGTCCCCGAGGGCGCGACCGGTACCCTCACCCTGGAGGCCCGCCGCACCCCGGCGGGCGCCGTCCACCTCCGCGCAGAGTCCCTTCCCCCCGGCTGGCCCCCATTCAGCCCCCGCTCCGGGTGGGGGACCGTGACCGCCCCGTACGCCTTCCCCGTCCCCCCGGGGACCGCGGGACGGAGGTTCGAGCTCCGGTTCAAGGCCTGGACCGCGGGGGTGATCGGGGAGCTGGAGCTCCGGGTGATCCTCGACGTCGTCCCGGCCGAGGGCCTCGGCTCCGTACCCGAATTGGCTGGGTGAGAAGCTGGTGCCGTAGGATGTTCAAGTCGAGGAGGTAATCCACAGGCCCGAGGGATCGACCAACAGGGGACGGAGGTCACAAGGACCGAAAGTTCATGTTAGGAAAGGAGGTGAAACATATGAGATGGATTTGGATCGGGCTGTTACTGACAGCGTGGATGACGGGATGGGCCCAGGTCGGGCCGGGGGTGCTGGGGCCGTTCGCCGGGACGCTGGACGGGGCGAAAAGGTTCGCCGTGGACACCCCGCTCGGCTGGCGGATTGCGGGGAAATTCCAAAACCATGAAGACAACGTCCCGCCGGGAACGCGGCTTGAGATCTTCCTCGAACCCCGCCCGGGGATCTCCGAGATCGTCGGAATCGGGAACGTCGGGGCGATCTGGGTCGTCCTCCCCGGGCTTGACCCGGTGAGGCTCACCGGTTTCTCGATCGTGACCGAGCCGAGGCTTGGGTTTGACCTTGGGGAGTTCACCGCCCCCGCCCCTCCCCCGTGCACGGACTGCACCTCCCAGGTCCGGATCCTCGCCGACGACGGATCGCTCGTCCAGTTCTGGCACCGCCACTGCAGCGGGGGACGGTGGGGACCGTGGGGGCTCCTCCGGGCGGGGCGAGGGACAGCGCTTCCCGCGGAGGTTGGCACCGAGTGCACGTGGTTCGTTCTACTGACGGAGGACAAGGACAAGCTGACCTACGCGTTCTTCCACAGCGACGGACGGGCGTGGATCGAGAAGGGAAGGCTCGTGGTTCCCCTCGTCCTCGTTCGGCCCGTCTCCTGTGAGGTCTGCCAGTACGTGGCCGTGAACGAAGGGGGCAACCACCGAACCCTCTACCACTGCGAACGGCTAGGGGTATGGAAGCTCATCGGGGAGTGGGGTCGGCCGGAGCCTCCGCCCGTGCGCGTTCCCCGACCCCCGCCAGGGCCCCCGTAAAGCCAGCGGGTGGATGGACGCCTGAGACGGGCCTGGGACGGTACCCCAGGCCCGTCCTCCCTACGCTGCGAGCGGGGGGATCTTCCCTAGATCGCCCGTCCGGAGCAGGGCGACGAGCCCCTCGGCCCCCGCGCGGACCGCGGGCGTCAGCCCCTCCCCAAGGGACCGCTCGGCGGGCTGGATCCCGATGAGGACGAGCTCCCCCACCCGGTCTTTCACCGTGCCCAGGAGGAGGGAGAGCGGAAGCCCGTGGGTTGATCCGAGCATGCGCTCGGCTCCCGGGAGGGGAAGGCGCCGGACGCTCCCCGGCGGAAGGCCCATCTCCGCCGCGTCCACGACCACGAGGAGCTCGGGAGCAAGCCGGCGCACAAGCCCCAGGGCGTTCTCCACGCTCGTCCCAGCGAGGACCACCTCCCAGGCGGAGCCCCGCAGCCGTTCGGCTACCCACACTCCCACCCCGTCGTCCCGGCGGAGGGGGTTCCCAACCCCCAGGAGGACCTTCCGCGCCACGGGCTTAGGCTGGCCCCTCCCGGAGGAAGATCCGGAACGGATGAGCGAGCCGCCGCACCTCGTCCACCCGGAGGATCACGATCCGCCTGCCCGGCAGGGCCACAAGCCCCCGCTCCCTGAACTCCGAGAGAACCCGGATCGCCGTCTCGGTGGACACCCCGGCCATCTCGGCGAGCTCCGCCCGGGGAAGCTCGACCCCGATGTCCCACCCCTCCGGGGTCTCCTCCCCGAACGCCTGGGCGAGCTCGAGGAGGGCCCGGGCCACCCGTTCCCGCGCCGACCGGGACGTGATTTCCACCAGCCGCTCCCCGTACATCTTGCTCTCCCGGGACAGGCGCTCCAGGAGCCGCAGCGCCACCTCGGGGTGGCGGCGGAGAAAGGAGAGGAACTCCTCCCGGGGAATGAACATGAGGAGGGACGGCTCCAGGGTCTTGGCGTAGCAGGTGTAGCACTCCCGGTCGAACATCGTCTTCTCCCCGAGGATTTCCCCTGGCCCGAGCAGCTTGAGGATCTGGGAGTGCCCCCTCCCGGTCCGCTTGGCGAGCTTGATCTTGCCGCGGCACACAAGGTAGAGGCCGAACGCGGGCATCCCCTCCTGGAACACGGTGGTCCCCGCCTCCAGGGACACCGGCCGCATCACGCCCTCGAGCTCGACCCGGCTGACCGGGGAAAGATCGGCCAGGATCCCGGCGCAGGCGTGGGGGCACTGCGCACACAGGTCCGCCGCCCGAAGGGTTTCCGCTTTGGCGCCCCGCATCGGGTTCACTTGTACCCCGCCCCCTTCCCCCTGTCCAGCCCCTGCCCCGGGGGTTCCGGCCCCCGCAGCTCCCCCTCCCCCGGGGGCTGGACGACAAGGCCCCCCGAGAGGATAAGGCTCAAGGCCTCTTCAGCCGTGAGGTCCACGGGGGTCACCTTGCTCCGCGGAACGAACAGGACCCACCCCGAGAGGGGGTTGGGCGCGGTGGGGATGTACACGGCCACGGTATCCGGGGAAAACTCCCCGCCCCAGCTCGGCACCTCCTCGTTGGTGAGGAACCCGAGGACGTGGCACCCCGGCTGGGGAAACTCGACAAGCACAATCCGCCGCCCCTGGGCCACCGCCCCCTCCCGCTCGAGCATCACCCGCACCAGCTGCCGCGCTCCCCAGTAGAGGTTCCGGACCCCGGGGACCGCCCGCACCACCCGCTCCACCCCCCGCAACACCCCGCGCCCCACCCAGTGCCGGGCCACGGCCCCTACGAGGAGGATGAAGAGCACCGTCACCACGACCTCCGTCCCCGGGACGTACCGACCGAGCACCCGCCGCATGAGCTCAGCAAACGCGGTATGGGGACCGAGGGCCGCGTAGGCGAGACGGTAGAGAAGCCAGAGGAGGTACAAACACAACGCCAACGGCCCCAGGACAAGGAGCCCGGATACAAACGTCCTGCGCAGCCACCGCCCCACGCGCCTCATCGGCCAAGTTGTACGAAAAAAGGGGGGCCCTTGCCACGCGGTCTCCGACTCCGCTAGAGTGCAGCTGGGGCGTTCCCCCTGTGAACCTTGGGCTTGACGGAACAGGAAGCTTAGGTCTATAGTCTAGGAAAGGAACGGACGTGAGACACAAAATCGCGGTTTGGGTCGCGTTCATTCTCCTCGGAGCCTTGGTCTTGGTCTCCTTGCCGGGCTGCCTGGTGGGGGGTTGCCCGGAGCTGCCCCCACCTTCCCCACCGGGAGGCGATCTGTATGGATTCGGGGAGAACTACTGGGGGCAGCTCGGGCTTGGGGATGACACTGACCGGAGTGTTCCCGCGAAGATCCCGCTTCCGGAGCGGGCCGTCGCGGTGGCCGGGGGCGACGTCCACGCGTTGTTCCTGCTGGGAAACGGCGACGTGTATGCATCGGGCCGAAACTCGTCAGGGGAGCTGGGCTTAGGAGATTACGAGGACCGAACCGTCCCCACCCGAATCGAGGGCCTGCCGGGACCAGCCATGGCCGCGGATGCCACCGGCCACTCCCTGGTCCTATTGCGCAACGGGGATGTCTACGCGTTTGGAAACAACGAGCGGGGTCAGCTGGGGCTGGGGGACAACAGCAACCGGAATGTCCCCACCAAGGTTCCCTTGCCCGGAGGGGCCGCCGCTGTGGCCGCGGGGCGGTATCACTCCCTCGTTGTCCTGGCCAACGGCGATGTGTACGCCTTCGGTAGCAACACCTACGGTGAACTAGGGCTTGAGGACGCTATTCCGCGCAACGTCCCCACACGAGTCCCTCTTCCCGGGCCGGCGGTGGCCGCAGCAGCCGGCTTATCCCACTCCCTGGTCCTCCTCGCCAACGGGGAAGTTTACGCATTCGGCTGGAACAGCTATGGCCAGCTGGGGCTGGGGGACAACAGCAACCGGAATGTCCCCACCAAGGTTCCCCTGCCCGGAGGGGCCGCCGCTGTGGCCATAGGGGGAGGGCTCTACTCTCTGGTCCTCCTCGCCAACGGTGAGGTGTACGGGTTCGGTCGAAACATGTTTGGTCAGCTGGGGCTGGGGGACTACGACGACCGAAACGAACCAACGAAGATCCCGCTCCTGGACCGCGCGATGTCCGTAGCCGCCGGGTTGAACCACTCCCTGGTCCTCCTCGCCAATGGGGACGTCTACGGGTTTGGCCTGAACTCCTACGGTCAGCTGGGGTTGGGAGATTACCTAACCCGGCCGGACCCAACTCGGATTCCCCTTCCTGGCTCCGCGGCGCGCGTAGCCTGCGGGTTCTTCAACTCTTTTGTGATCGTCCGCTAGGGAAGACCCTCGTTGCCACCCCTGGGCAGGGGACAGGGGCTTGGGTATCATGCGCCGGGTCGGCCCCGACCCTACGAAGGAGGCACACCACCGTGAAGAAGAAAGCAGCGATGGCGGGAACCCAGTGGGTCGTTCCCGACCCCAAGCGCGAAAACTGGTACTGGCCAAGCGACGCCCTCAAGGAGCACGCCTGGGTCGCGGATCCCAAGGTCTACGAAAAGGCAGCCCAGGACCCCGTGGCGTTCTGGGAGGAGCGGGCGCGGGAGCTCAGCTGGTTCCAGAAGTGGACCCAACCGTACGTGGACGAGCCCTACGCCTACCGGTGGTTCGTGGGCGGGAAGCTCAACCTGTCCTACAACTCCCTCGATCGGCACGTCGAGGCGGGGCGGGGGGACAAGACCGCCCTCATCTGGGAGCCGGAGCCCCTGGAGGAGCCGGGGCGGACGCTCACCTACCGCGAGCTCCTCGCCGAGGTGTCGCGGTTCGCCAACGCCCTCAAGGCCCTGGGGGTGAAAAAGGGCGACCGGGTGGGGATCTACCTCCCGATGGTCCCGGAGGCGGTGATCGCGATGCAGGCCGTGGTCCGCATCGGGGCGGTCCACACCGTGGTCTTCTCCGCGTTCTCCCCGGAGTCCCTCCGGGACCGGCTCCTCGACTGCGGGGCCAAGCTCCTCATCACCGCCGACGGGTACTGGCGGCGGGGGAAGGCGATCGCCCTCAAGGAACAGGCCGATCAGGCCCTGGCCGGGACGGCGGTGGAGAAGGTGGTCGTCGTCCGCCGGATGGGCACCCCCGTCCCGATCCAGAAGGGCCGCGACGTCTGGTACCACGAGGTCGTGGAGGGGAAATCCCCCTCCTGCCCCGCGGAGCCCATGGACGCCGAAGACCTCGCGTTCATCCTCTACACCTCCGGAACGACCGGAAAACCCAAGGGGGTCATGCACACCACGGGCGGCTACGCGGTCCAGGCGTATACCACGGCCAAGTGGGACTTCAACCTCCACGAGGACGACGTCCACTTCTGCACGGCCGACGTCGGCTGGATCACCGGCCACTCCTACGTCAACTACGGCCCCCTCATGAACGGGGTGGCCACCCTCATCTACGAGGGAACCCCCGACGCCCCGGACTTCGGCCGGATGTGGCAGATCGTGGAGAAGCACAAGGTCACGGTGTACTACACCGCCCCGACCGCGATCCGGATGCACGTCAAATGGGGCGAGGAGTGGCCAAAGAAGTACGACCTGTCCTCCTTGCGGGTCCTGGGCTCGGTGGGGGAGCCGATCAACGAGGAGGCGTGGCTGTGGTACTTTGAGCACATCGGGGGGAAGCGCTGCCCGATCATTGACACGTGGTGGCAGACGGAGACCGGGGCGACCTGCGTCCAGGCCCTGCCCGGGATTGGCCCGTTCATCCCCACCGTGGCCGGGAGGGCGTTCCCGGGGATCCGGGCCAAGATCGTAGACGCGGGGGGAGCTCCGGTGAAGCCGGGGGACGGCGGGTACCTCGTGATCGAGCCCCCGTTCCCGCCGGCCCTCCTCCGGGGCCTGTACGGCGACCCCGAGAAGTTCCGGGCGACCTACTTTGGGGACCTCGGGCCCAAGCTCTACTTCACCAAGGACGGGGCGCGGATGGACGAGATGGGGAACATCCGGGTCACGGGCCGGGTGGACGACGTGATGAACGTGGCCGGGCACCGGCTGGCCACGGCCGAGGTCGAGGACGCCCTGTCCCAGCACCCCCTCGTCTCCGAGGTCGCCGTGGTCTCCCGCCCCGATGAGATCAAGGGGGAGGTCCCGGTGGCGTTCGTCCTTCTCAAGAAGGGGGCCCAGCCCTCGGAGGACCTCAAGAAGGACCTCATCAAGACGGTGGACAAGATCATCGGGCCCACGGCCCGGCCGGCGGCGATCTACTTCTCCGAAGACGTCCCGAAGACCCGCTCGGGGAAGATCATGCGCCGGATCCTCAAGGCCCTGGTGCGGAACGAGCCAGTGGGCGACCTCACCACGCTCCGGAACCCGGAGTGCGTGGAGGAGCTCAAGAAGACCGTGGGGTACAAGGGCTAGCGGCCCCATGGCCCGCGCATCGGCCCGGGAGAGGCGGTCACGGGTCCTGCCCCGGTGGGCCATCCCCGGGGCGGGGTTCGTCCTCGCCCTGATGGGGGGGGTGTCCTACGCCTGGGGCTCGTTCGTCGTCCCTCTGACCACGAAGTTCGGGTGGACGACGGCCGAGGCCACGCTCCCGTTCACGGTGTTCATGGTCGTGTTTGCCCTGGGGATGGTGCCCGCCGGGCGGCTGCAGGACCGCCACGGCCCCCGGCGGGTCGCCCTGGCCGGGGCCGGGGTGTTCCTCCTCGCCTACCTCCTCGCGTCCCTCGTGGGCCGGATCGGACACCCCCTCTGGCTTGTGGGGACGTACGGGCTTCTGGGGGGAGCGGGGTGTGCCCTCACCTACGCCTGTGTGGCCCCACCGGCCCGGAAGTGGTTCCCCGATCGGCCGGGGTTCGCGATCTCCCTTGGCGTGGCGGGGTTCGGCCTGGCCGCGGTCCTCTTCTCCCCCCTCAAGGCGGACCACCTCATCCCCGCCTGGGGGGTGGAGGGGACGCTCCTCTTCCTCGGGCTCCTCGTGGCTGGGCTGAGCGCCCTGGCCGCCCTGGTCCTGCGCAACCCGCCGTCGGACTGGACCCCGCCCGTACGGCCGGCTGGCGCCTCCCCGCGGCGGACCCAGGAAAGCCAGGGGGACGTCCCTCCCCGGGAGGTCGTGCGAAGCCCCGTCTTCTACCTGATCTGGGGGACGTTCGCCCTGGTCATGGTGGGGGGACTGATGGCCATCGGCCTGATCAAACCCTACGGGCAGCTTGCTCTCGGGCTCCCGGCGGGGCGGGCGGCGTGGGCGATGTCGCTGTTTGCCCTGCTCAACGGGCTGGGCCGGCCGCTCGCGGGCTACCTCGGCGACCGGTTCGGCCCCGTCCGGGTGATGATCGTCACCTTCGCCGTGCAGACCGTGGTGTTCCTCTCCTTTCCCACCGTTGCGGTGGCCCTGCCCCCCTACTACGCGGCCTCGGCCCTTCTGGGGTGGGGGTACGCGGTGACCCTCGCCCTGTTCCCCGCGGTCACCGCCTGGTGCTTTGGGCCCAAGAACCTCGGGATGAACTATGGGCTGGTGTTCACCGCGTTTGGGATGGGGGCGTTGGGATCCGTGATCGGCTCGTGGCTGTACGACGTGACCGGGAGCTACACCCCGGCGTTCCTCCTCGCGGGGGGGACGACGGGACTGGGGCTCCTCCTCGCCGTGGGGCTGAAGCGGGCCTACAAACTCCCGTAAGGAAAACGATTCGGCTGGAAGAAGATCCTTTCCAGGCCTCGACGCAGGAAGTGGTCAGCATGAAGGGTGCAGTCGTTGGCAACGCAGCCCCCCCTCCGGTGCAGAGCGTCAACCGCTGGGTGTACGTGGGGCTTGGGTTCCTGATCAACGTGTGTGCAGGGGCGGTGTACGCCTACAGCGTGTTCCGCAAGCCCCTGGAGGAGCTGTGGGGGATCGGCGCCACCCAAAGCGGACTCCCGTTCCTGGTGTTCCTGGCGATGTTCGCCCTGGGGATGGCCCTGGCGGGTAGGGCGGTGGCGCGGTGGGGGCCCCGGCGGATGGGGATCGTGGGCGGGGCCATGGTGGGGGCGGGTTGGATCCTCGCCGGGTTCTCCCCCAACATCGCGGTCCTCACGCTTCTCTACGGGGTGCTGGGCGGGCTGGGGGTCGGGGTGGTGTACGGATGCCCGATCGCCGTGGTGGGCCGGTGGTTCCCCGACCGGCGGGGGCTGGCGGTGGGGCTGGCCCTGGCCGGGTTCGGGGCGTCGGCCTTGGTGGTGGCCCCGCTCATGAACGCCCTCATCCTCGCCTACGGCCCCCTCCGGACGTTCACCCTCCTGGGGATCGCGTTCTTTGCCCTGATGACCCTGGGGGCGCTTCCCCTCCGCTTCCCGCCCGCGGAGTTCGGGGTGAACGGCTTGAGTCACACCGCCTCGTCCGCCCACTACACCCGGCGGGCCATGGTCCGCACCCGGGCGTTCCTCGTCCTGTGGACGACCTTCACCCTGGGGTGCCTGGCCGGGCTGATGGCGATCGGGATCGCGGCCCCGTTTGGCCGGGAGGTGGCCCACCTCACCCCAGCCCTGTCCGCGGTGGCCGTGTCCACCTTCGCCCTGTTCAACGGACTGGGGCGTCCCCTGTTCGGCTGGCTCACCGACCGCCTCACCCCCCGCCACGCCGCGGTCCTCTCGTTCGCCCTCATCCTCCTCGCCGCCCTCCTCCTCGAGTTCGAGGGCCAGTACCCGGCTGTGTACTTCCTGGGGTTCGCCCTCCTTTGGTTCAACCTCGGGGGGTGGCTGGCCATTGCCCCGGCAGCCACAGCCACGTTCTTCGGAACCGAGCACTACGCGGAAAACTACGGCCTTATGTTCACCGCCTACGGGGTGGGGGCGATCCTGGGGAACGTCCTCTCGGGCGTCCTGCGGGACTTTGCCGGGAGCTACCTCGCGGTGTTCCCGCCGGTGATGGGCCTGGCCGTGGCGGGGATCGTCCTCGCCTGGTTTGGCCTCAAGGCCCCGGCCTCTCAGGAGGCGTAGTGGCGCGGATCATCGACGGCCGGGCGGTCGCCGCGACCGTTCAGGAGGAAGTTCGGGAACGGGTCTTCCGCCTATCCGCCCGGGGCATCCGCCCCGGGCTTGCCCTCGTCCGGGTGGGGGACGACCCCGCATCGGTTTCCTACGTCCGGCAGAAGGAACGGGCCGCCCAAGGCCTCGGCCTGCGGTCCGAGGTGTTCGTTCTCCCGGAGGGAACCACCGAGAGGGAGCTCCTGTCCCTCATCCACGACCTCAACCGGGATCCGGGCGTCCACGGGGTCCTCGTCCAGCTCCCCCTCCCCTCCCCCCTCTCCCCAGAGCGGGTCATGGAGGTAGTGGACCCGAGGAAGGACGTGGACTGCCTCCACCCGGAGAACCTCGGGCGCCTTGTCCAGGGGGACCCCTACCTCCTCCCCTGCACCCCCCGCGCGGTCCAGGAGGTCCTCGTCCGCTCGGGGTACCCCCCGGCGGGGAAGCACGTCGTGGTCGTGGGGCGGAGCGTCCTCGTCGGCCGGCCGCTCTCGATCCTCCTATCCCAGAAGGGGCTCGGGGGGGACGCCACGGTCACCCTGTGCCACTCTGCCACCCCGGACCTTGGCCGGTTCACCCGGGACGCGGACATCGTCGTGGTGGCCGTGGGGAGGCCAGGGACGCTGCGGGCGGACATGGTCCGGGAGGGGGCGGTGGTGATCGACGTCGGGGTCACCCGAATCCCGACCCCGGGGGGGTTCCGGCTCGTGGGGGACGCGGATTTCGAGGCCCTGAAGGAGAAAGCGGAGGCGATCACCCCCGTCCCGGGGGGGGTGGGGCCGGTGACGGTGGCGGCCCTCCTCCTCAACACCGTCCTGGCCTGCGAACACCAAACCCAGGGGAGGTAGTCCCAATGGCCTACGATCCAACGAAGCTGGCGGACTGGGAGATCGCCCAGGCGGCGGAACGGGGGATGCCCTCGCCCCAGGACTGGCGGAACCGCCTGGGGCTCCGGGAGGACGAGGTCCTCCCCTACGGGCGGGTGGCCAAGCTCCACGCCGAGCGGATCCTCGCCCGCCTTGGGGATCGGCCCAAGGGGCGGTACATCGCGGTCACGGCAATCACCCCGACCCCCCTCGGGGAGGGGAAAACGACCACAACCCTGGGCCTGATCGAGGGCCTGGCCCGGCGGGGTCTCTCCTCCGGCGGGGCGATCCGCCAGCCGTCGGGGGGGCCGTCGATGAACGTGAAGGGGACCGCCGCCGGGGGGGGAAACGCCCTCCTCATCCCGATGACCGAGTTCACCCTCGGCCTCACCGGGGACATCGACGCCGTCACGAACGCCCACAACCTGGCCCTGGTCGCTCTCACCGCCCGGATCCTCCACGAGGCGAACTACACGGACGAAGCCCTCGCCCGGCGGGGCCTCAAGCGCCTGGACATCGACCCCCGGAGGGTGGAGATGAAGTGGGCGATCGACTTCTGCGCCCAGGCCCTCCGCCACGTGGTCATCGGCCTCGGAGGGAGGAAGGACGGGGTCCCGATGGAATCGGGCTTTCAGATCGCAGTGTCCTCGGAGCTCATGGCGATCCTGGCGATCGCCCGGGATCTCCGGGACCTCCGCCGGCGGATCGGGGCGATCACGGTCGCCCACAGCCGGGGGGGGAAGCGGGTGACCTGCGAGGACCTCGAGGTGGCGGGGGCGATGGCGGCCTGGATGCGGGCGGCCCTCCATCCGACCCTTTGTTCCACAGTCGAGTACCAGCCCGTCCTCGTCCACGCCGGACCGTTTGCGAACATCGCCCTCGGGCAGTCCTCGATCCTCGCCGATGAGCTCGGGCTTAGGCTTTGGGACTACCACGTGACGGAAAGCGGGTTCGGGGCGGACATCGGGTTTGAGAAATTCTGGAACGTGAAGTGCCGCCTGAGCGGCCTTGTTCCCGACGCGGCCGTCCTCACGGTCACCGTGCGGGCCCTCAAGACCCACGGGGGCGGGCCGCGGGTCGTCCCCGGACACCCCCTCCCCAAGGAGTACACGAAGGAAAACCTCGAGTTCGTGGAGAAGGGGCTCCCCAACCTCCTCCACCACCTCGGGATCGTCCGCCGGGCCGGGGTCCCGGCGGTGGTGTGCCTCAACCGGTTCTCCACGGACACGGACCGGGAAGTGGCCCTCGTCCGGAAGGCGGCCGAGGGGGCCGGGGCCCGGTTCGCCGTGGGGGAGCACTGGCTCCGGGGCGGGGAAGGGGCCCTCGAGCTCGCCGACGCCGTGGTCGAGGCGTGCGAGGAGGAAAAAGAATTTCGGTTCCTGTACCCCCTGGAACTCCCCTTGCGGGAGCGGGTGGAGCGGATCGCCCGGGAGGTGTACGGGGCCGACGGGGTCTCCTGGACCCCGGACGCCGCGGAGAAGGCCCGGGCGCTCGAGGCCGATCCCCAGTTCCGGGACTACGCCACGGTGATGGTGAAGACCCACCTCTCCCTTTCCCACCACCCCGACTGGAAGGGGGTCCCCACGGGCTGGACCCTCCCGATCCGGGACGTCCTCCTCTTCTCCGGGGCACGGTTCCTCTGCCCCGTGGCCGGGGAGATCACCCTCATGCCCGGGACAGGGTCCGATCCCGCGTTCCGGCGGGTGGACGTGGACCCAGAGACGGGCGAGGTCCGCGGCCTCTTCTAACCCCGTGACGGGGGGAGGGGGAGGGAGGCGAGGACCACCCCATCCCCGGGGCGGTGCTCGAGCCGGAACCCGCGCTTCCCGAAGATCGCGAGCATCCGAACGTTATCCGGCGTTGTCTCCGCCGTGACGAGCTCGACCCCCCACGCCCGGGCGATCTCCAGGCAGTAGTCGGTGAGGGTTCCCCCCAGGCCCTGGTTCTGCCAGGGATCGGCCACGAACACCGCGTACTCGGCGGTGGTGGGATCCGGGCCGACCACCAGCCGCCCCACCCCCGCGATCCGCTTCCGCCCCCCCTCCTCAAGCTCGGCCACGATCGCCATCTCCCGGTCGTAGTCGATGAAGCAGAACGGGATCGCCATCTGATGGGTTGTGGCCTTGAACAGGTACCGGAACCGGAACCGGATCGACTCCCGGGACGAGACGGCGATCATCTCGTGCCACAGGGGCTCGTCCTCGGGGCGGATCGGCCGGAGGGTGACGGGGGTCCCGTCCTTGAGGGCCGCCTTGCGGGTGTAGCCCTCGGGGTAGGGGCGGATCGCGAGGTGGGAGTAGGGCCGGGGTGGGTTCCGGAGGGCCTCCTCGTCCACGACGATCCGGGCGTCCACCGCCACGACCTCGTCCGGGGAAGCGAGGAGCGGGTTGATATCCAGTTCCTTGATCTCCGGGTAGTCGGCGACGAGGTGGGAGACGCGGATGAGGGTCTCCACGAGGAGGTCGAGGTTGGCCCCGGGCCGGCCGCGGTACCCTTGGAGGAGGGGCCAGCTCACGAGGGACTCCAGCCGCCGCCGGGCCAGGCGCTCGTTGAGGGGGGGAAGCTCGAGGGCTGTGTCCTTGTACACCTCAGCCGCGATCCCCCCGAGACCGACCATGAGCACGGTCCCGAACGTGGGGTCCTTCTTCGCCCCCACGAGGAGCTCGAACCCCCGGGCGGTGTCCACCATCCGCTGCACGGTCACCCCCTCGATCCGCGCCCCGGGGGCGCGCCGCCCCACCGCCTCCATCATCCGCCGGTACGCCGCCCGGACCTCGTCCGGGGAGTGGAGCCCCAGGGCCACCCCCCCAACGTCGGTCTTGTGGGTGATGTCTGGGGACAGGATCTTGAGGACCACCGGGTACCCCGCCTCGTGGGCCCGGGCCACGGCCTCCTCCGCCGACCGGGCGGGGAGGGGCAGGACGGTGGGGATCCCGTACGCGGCGAGGATGGCCTTGGAGTCCGCTTCCGAGAGGATCCCCCCCCGGGCGAGGAGGGGCGCCACCTGCTTGCGGATCGTCCCCTGGTCGAGGGGGTACCGGACGGGAACCTCCCGCGGGGTCTCGTAGAGGAGCTCGAGGTTCCGGGCGTAGTCCACAAGGTGCATGAACGCCTCCACGGCCTGGTCGGGGGTGGCGTAGGTGGGGACCCCGGCGCGGTTGAAGACCGCAATCCCCTCCCGCATGAGCCTCCCCCCCATCCACGAGGCGAGGACGGGTTTAGGGGACTTCTTGGCGATCGCCGCCACCTCGTGGGCCGTGGTCGTGGGGTCGGTCACCGCCTGGGGGGCGAGGATCGCCAACACCGCGTCCACGTTGGGATCCGCGAGGAGGACCTCGAGGGCTGCCGCGTACCGCTCAGGAGGCGCATCCCCGAGGACGTCCACCGGGTTCCCGTGGGACCAGAACGGGGGGAGGATCTCGTTGAGCTTCCCGATCGTCTCCGGGGCGAGGGGGGCGAGGGTCCCCCGCCGGGCGATGAGGGCGTCGGTGGCCATGACCCCGGGCCCCCCGGCGTTCGTGAGGATCGCCAGCCGCGGCCCCCCCGGCGGCCGGATCTTCCCGAGAAGCTCCGCCATGTCGAAGAGGTCCCCGATCTCGTACACCCGGACCATCCCCGCCCGCCGGAACGCGGCGTCGTACACCGCGTCCTCCCCGGCCATCGCCCCGGTGTGGGAGCTCGCGGCCTTGGCCGACTCGGCGAACCGCCCCGCCTTGTAGACGAGGAGGGGCTTCGAGCGGGCAAACGCCCGCGCGGCGGACATGAACTTCCGCGCCCCGCTCACCGATTCGATGTAGAGGAGGATCGACCGGGTCTTCTCGTCCTCCCCGAAGTAGTCGATCAAGTCCCCGAAGTCCACGTCGAGCATGTTCCCCACCGAGACGAAGTAGGAGAAGCCAATCCCCTCCTCGACCGCCCAGTCGAGGATCGAGGTGCACAGGGCCCCGGACTGGGAGATGAACGCGACGTGCCCGTCGGGGGGGTGTCCGGCGGCAAACGTGGCGTTGAGCCCGATCCGGGGGACGATGATCCCGAGACAGTTGGGCCCGATGATCCGCATCCCGTCGAACTCCGCGGCCGCGGCCCTCACCTCGGCCTCCAGGGCCCGCCCCGCCTCCCCCGCCTCCCGGAACCCCGCGGTGAGGACGACGAGCCCCCGGATCCCCGCCTCCCCGCACTCCCGGACGAGCCCGGGGACCGTCGAGGCCGGGGTGCAGATCACCGCGAGGTCCGGCGTTCGGGGAAGGGAAGCGACGCTGGGGTAGCTCTGGATCCCCTGGACGCTCTCGCGCTTGGGGTTCACCGGGTAGACGACGCCGGTGAAGCCGGCGTTGATCATGTTCCGAAGGACGCTGTAGCCCACGGTGCCGGGGTTGCTGCTCGCGCCGATCACCGCCACCCGCTGGGGGCTGAAGATCTTGTCCAAGTTGCGAATGCTCACGGCCAACCTCCGGGGCATTGTCCCCCAGAGCCCCTCCCCCCGCACGGAGCGGATGGGGTACGATCCGCTCGATGACGAGTCCTGGAGATCGGGAGGCGTGGAAGCGGGCGGCGGCCGAGGAAGCCGTGAAACTCGTCGAGCCGGGGATGGCCGTGGGCTTGGGCCACGGCTCGACGGCCCGCTACGCCCTTCTCCGGATCGCCGAGCTCCTCCGGTCGGGGAAGCTGCGGGAGGTGGTGGGCGTCCCCTGCTCGACCCAGGTCGAGCGGGAGGCGCGGGAGCTGGGGATCCCCCTCACCACCCTCGAGGAGAACCCGATCCTCGACCTCACGATCGACGGGGCGGACGAGGTGGACCCTGAGCTCAACCTGATCAAGGGGGGCGGCGGGGCCCTCCTTCGGGAGAAGGTCGTCGCCCAGGCCAGCCGGCGGGAGGTCATCGTCGTGGACGAGGGGAAGCTCTCCCCGGCCCTGGGGACGCGGTGTCCCGTCCCCGTGGAGGTCCTCCCGTTCGGGTGGAGGACGCATCTCCCCTTCTTGGAGGGCCTCGGAGCGGAGGTCACCTTGCGCCGGGGGGCGGACGGGGCCCCGGTCCGCACCGACGGGGGGAACTTCATCCTCGACTGCGCCTTCGGCCCGATCCGGGATCCGCAGTCCCTGGCCCGGGAGCTCGACGCCCGGGCGGGGATCCTCGGGCACGGCTTGTTCCTCGGTTTGGCCACACATCTCTACGTTGGTACCCCCCACGGCGTGAGTTACCATAGATGCATAGATGAAGGACAGATCTTCGAGGCGTAAGACAAGCTGAAAAAGCAGTGGCTCTTTCAGTCCTACCTGCAGATACATTATCTCACCTCGCAGGGCAACACGGTGAGTCATACACCTGTAAAAGTACCCCGTGCTTCAGCCATTAGTCCTGCGTAGCAAGTGCGTTTCGCATCTTGACAGACTATCACTATAATGTTATAATGGTTTTTACTACCCAGGTAGCGGCTTGCATTCCAGGGTAGAAAGGGGGCTAGATGATCCAGAAGAACAGCAGCGGGCCAAAGGCGAGCTTCACGGGGCGGCGACAGATCCTGCTGATGTCGCTAGTGGTGTTCTCTGTCTTGATTGGTTCAGCGGCGCAGAGCACTGTCCCCTCCTCTCCTCCATCCACACAGAAGATCCGTGTCCTGCTCGATCAAACCAGAAACGTCGGCACGGGTTCTTTGTCGTACTTCTCGACGCGTGTCCCATTTTGGTACGGGACGACGGAACTTGTCAAACACCTGACGTCGTTGGGGTACACCGTCGAGAACCTAGATAAGTGGCCGATCACGGAGGATCAACTGGCGCGCGTCTCCGTAGTCGTCATCTTCGGCCCAGAGTTCGGGTTCAAGAAAGAAGAGATCGAGGTGCTTCAACAGTTCGTTTTCAACGGAGGAGGACTCTATATCGGTTTCCAACGTAACCGCCTGGAGGCTAGCTCCAGTTGGGGGGCAGGGCCAATTGCACAAGCATTCGGAGGTGACTTCAGGTTAGGAGGGAATATCGCGGACTCCGTGCAGAACTTCCGGGGGAGAGTGTGGATCCCCAAGATCACTGATTTCAGTCCCCATCCAATAACGGAAGGCGTAACTGGTTGGTACGTTCAAGGAGCCGTTGTGGTCCCACCCAGTGGTGGAGTCATTCTTGCTCGGTCGAGCCCAAATTCGTGGTTTGATAGGGCAGTGGCCAGCGACTACTGGGGAAACGATAGGCGCGACCGAGATATTTATGGAGTGCTGGAGGAAAGCGGGCCATTCCCAGTGCTTGTCGCTCTCGAGTATGGCAAGGGACGCGTTGTGCTATCCGGTGATAGCTCGTTCATGATGAACGATTGGATCAACGAGTTGAGCGCCAAGACCCTTGCTGGGAACATTGTGGACTGGCT
>JAOACA010000019.1 GCA_026418075.1 Candidatus Bipolaricaulota bacterium
GATCGTCGCCCGCCGCTCGTTCCCCACCGAAGACGTGCGGGGTCTCGTCGCCGCGCTCCAGGAGGTGGCGAGGGAGGCGGGGGGGGAACCGGAGGCGGTGGGGGTGGCTGCCCCGGGCCCGATGGACATGCGGAGGGGAATCCTCCGCGCCCTCCCCAACCTCCCCCGCTGGCGGGAGGTGGACCTCCGGGGGGAGATCGGGCGGGCCCTGGGGCGGCCGGTGTACCTCGCCAACGACGCCACCTGCGCCGCGATCGGGGAGCTGGAGTTCGGCCACCGCGCCACGGACTTCGTCTACCTCACCTGGTCCACGGGAATCGGCGGGGGGATCGTGGCCGGGGGGAGGGTGGTGTGGGGAGCCACGGGCCAGGCGGGCGAGGTCGGCCACCTCGTGCTCCGCCCGGAGGGTCCCCCCTGCGCCTGCGGGAAGCGGGGGTGCCTGGAGGCCCTGGCCGGGGGGGCGTCCCTCGCCCGCCGCGGAAGCGAGCTCCTCGGGGAGGAGCTCTCCGCGCGGGACGTGGTGGAGCGGGCCCGGGGAGGGGATCCCCGCGCCTCCGCTCTCGTCGCCGAGGCGTGCCGGGCCCTCGGGCAGGGGATCGCCCTCCTGTGGGAGGTGCTCGAGCCGGAGCTCGTCGTCCTGGGGGGAGGGCTCACCGGGTCGTGGGCCTACCTCGGCCCCCGGGTGGTCGAGGCCGCCCAGGCCATGGCCCGGGAACGGGTTCGGATCGAGCTCACCCCGCTGGGGGACGACGCCGGGCTGCTTGGGGCCTCCGCCCTCCCCCGCCACATCCCCGCGGCCTGGCGCCCCGGCTAGAACCTACGGGCCCAGGGTGTAGCGGACCTCCGCCGTCACCCGGTCCAGGCCCCCACCGGAGAAGCTCACCACCACCGTCCCCTGCCACGGGCTGCGGGTCGCCGTGAGGGTGGCACTCCCAGAGGGATCCCCTCCCCCGCGGAGGGTCAGCCGGGCCTGGGCCCGCAGCGCCTCGCTCCGCAAGCCGAGGGTCACCGTCTGCGTCCCCGCCCCCAGGGCGAGCTGGGTCTGCACGTTCCAGGGTCCCGACTCCGCCCCGAGCTCGAGGGAAATCCCCGTGCCCGCCAGGGCGAGGGAGGCCCAGGCCGGGCCGGAGAGGCCCAGGCGGAGGTCGACCTGGAGGGATCCCCCCGGCCAGGACCGGTTCAGGGCGCCTTCGGCCCACAGCGGGACCCGGCTCAGACGGGCCGAGGCCCACCCCGCCCCGGTGAGGAACCTCCCCCCGAGGGCGTCCACCACCGTCCCCTTGAACCCCACCTGCCCCGTGAGGAGCCCCAGTCCGGTCTGCCGGGCGCCCTTCCACGCGGCGCTCGCCGACCCGTCCAGACGGCCGGTGGGGAGGAGGGAGGCCTCCACCCCCGCGGCGAGCTCCCCCCAGGGGCGCGACGCCGAAACCTGGAGCCGCCGGGGACAGCCGCAGAGGAGGTCCCCCTCCAGCCGCCCCGACAGGGCCACCCCGCCCCACGTCGAGGCGAGCTGGATCCACCCGAGGGCCGCGGCCCGATCCCCAGCCTCGAGCCGAACCCCAAGCTCCCCCGCCGCCCCCACGAGGGACACCCCCAGCACCACGAGCCCCAGCGCCCGTCTCATCGTCCCTCCAACGCCGCCCCCACCGCGGCCACGGACCGCTTCACCGCCGGGGTCCGGAAGGGGACGGTGGCGCCGTCGAGCTTCACGAGCGCCCCCTCGCCATCGGGGACCACGGTGATGAAGTACTGCTGCTCGAACCCTCCGTCGGTGGCAAACGCCCGGAGGAGCACCACCCGGCCGTCGGGACTCCCGTAGGCTTCCTTGACCACGAACGCCCCGCCCGGCCAGGCCTCCTTGAGCCCGACCACCCGCCGCCCGTCCTCCAGGGCTATGGACCGTCCGATCCTCACGTGGGGCATCGCTCCCTCCGCGATTCGGAGTGTACTCCCTTTGGGACCCCGAGCGGCCTGGAGGGCCCAGATCGGCCGCCCCTGCCGCCGCCACTTCGCCTCGTACCGGGAGCCCGGGCCCCCCTCCGGGAGCTCCGCCGGGCCCTCCACGCGGAACCCCGCCCCCCGGAGGTGCTCCCCCGCCTCCTCGGCGTAGGAGAAGACGTCGGTGACGAGCCGGAACCCCCCTCCCGGGACGAGCACCGCGGCGAGGGTCTGGACAAACCCAGGCTCCACCACCCGCCGATCGGCGTGGCTCCGCTTGGGCCAGGGGCAGGGGAAGTGGAGGAACACCTGGTGGACGCTCTCGTCGGGGAAAAGCTCCCGGAGCCCAAACCGGCCGTCCACGAGGGCCAGGCGGACGTGGCGGGCCCCGGCGAGGGCGAGCTTCCGGCCCGCCTTGGCGACGCAGGTCAGGCTCGTCTCGAACCCCACCCAGTTCCAGTCCCGCTGCCGGACCGAGGCCTCGGCGAGGAACTCCCCGTTCCCAAACCCGATCTCCACCGCAAGGGGCGCCTCCCGGCCGAACACCTCCCCCCAGGGAAGCGGAAGCCCCTCCCACCGTTCGGGCCTCACCAGGTACCGCGCAGCGTCCACAGCGGCAAGGATAGCGATGCGGTCCTCACCCGCCCAGCACCTTCCGGGCGGCGAGGAGCCACAGGTTGAGGGTGAGGAGGGATCCCAGGGACGAGACGAGGATCAGGGGGGCGATCCGCTCCTCGTGGAACCGGTACCGGCTGCTCAGGACGATCGTGTTCACCGCGATCGGGGTCCCGTTCATGACCACGAGGACCGAACCCTCCAGGGGGGACAGCCCCGCCCACGCTGTCGCGAGGAGGGTCAGGGCGGGGAGGAGAAGGAGGCGCGGGGCGGCAAGGCCAACGGCCGAGAGGAGGGCGCGGTAGTCCCGGCCGTAGAGGAAGACCCCGAGGGTCACGAGGGCCACGGGGGCCGTGGTCCGGCCCAGGGTCGCCAGGGGCGTGGCCAGGAGGGGCGGGAGCCGAATTCCTGTGAGGGCAAGGAGGAGGCCCACGGCGAGGGAGAGGAGGAGGGGGTTCCGGGAGAGCCTCCCCACGGTGCGCCGCACCGCCGCCCCCGGCCGCATCCCCCCGCTCCCGTGGGCCTCGAGGAGGACGAGGGAGAGGGCCACGGTGAACGGGGCGATCCCGGCCACGGCGAGGGCCGCCAGCCGCACCGGCTCCCCCGGCCCGAGGGAGAACTCGACGAACGGGATCCCGAAGAAGGCCAGGCTCCCGAACACCGTGGTCAGGGCAAGGAGGTAGCGGAGGTCCCGGGCGAGGGGGCGCAGAAGGAGGATCAGCCCACCCAGGACGAGGGCCGGGAGGGCGCCCAGGGCCATGAACCGGAGGGTGGCCAGGGTCAGGGGAACTTGGGCGAGGTCAGACACGAAAAGGGACGGGAGGGCGAGCCAGTAGAGGTAGCCGTTCAGGGCCCGCTCGTCGCCGGCCCGGAGGAGGCCCAAAGCCCTCACCCCAAACCCCGCCCCGATGAGGAGGAGGATGGGGAGGGTCGCCGGGGCCACGGCTAGGGGCCGAGGACGATCCGGACCCGACCCGAGCTCGAACCGACCTCGATCTCGGCCGCGGGTGGACCCTCCCCCGTCAAGAGGAACCCGTCCTGCTCCGTGTACAGCCCCACAACTTCGACGAGGCCGCATCCCCCGACCCGACGGATCCGGGCCCCCACGGAGGCCGGGACGCGGACCGTGACCTCGCCCGCCCCGCCCCACACCGAGGCCCGGAACGCCCCCCCGGCCGGAAGCACAAGCTCCACCGGCCCGCCCCCTCCCCGGAGGACGAGCTCGGTGAGGAGAAGCCCAGTGAGGTCCAACCTCGCCTGCCCCTCCCCTAAGGTGGCGGTGAGGGCGAGGGGGACGCGCGGGGAGAGGGCAAGCTCGGCCCGGCAGCGGTTGGGCCACACGGTCGGGGGGAGCTCGTAGCCTCGGTCCATCCAGACCTCGACCCGGGCAAGCTCGCCTGTCCGCTCGACCCGCCACCGGGCCGCGTCGGGCCATGGCGCCACAAGCTCGCCCACCACCAACGGCTCAGGCTCCTCCGCCGCGCGGACCTCCAGGGTCCCCACCGGGAACGAGAGCTTCACCTCCGCCCGCCCGGCACCCCCCACGGGAACGCGGACCTCCTCCCGAGGGCCGACCGGGACCGGGCCCACCACGGCCAGGGCCACCGCGATCCCCACCAGGGCAACCAGGGCGCTCCCGATCGCCCACCGCAGGACCGAGCGCCCAAGGAGGATGTCCAGGCCCAGGGCGATCAGGGCCACCGGCCACAGGCGCAGGAGGAGCCCCCACACCGACCAGGGGAGGTAGCCCAGGTTGTTGAGGACGAGGACGACCCCGGCGGCGATGAGAACGAGCGGGAAAACGATGCTCCGGGACCTCATCTCAGCCCTCGCGGATCGAGCGCCACAGGAGAGCCACCCCCACCGCCACGAGGATCAGGGGCCACAGGATTTCGAACCGCAGCCACCACGCCCACCACAGGCCCAGGTTCCGGAGGAGGAGGGCCACCCCGAGGAAGACGAGGATCACCGCTACGGCGAGGGCGAACCCGGTGTCCTTTCCTTGGACCGCAGTCCGCACCTCCTCGCCCACCTCCCGCGCCCGCTCGGCGAGCTCCTCCGCCCCGGAGCGGACCGCCTCCCGCCCCGGCGCGGCCCCCTCCCGGGGGACGACGAACCAGAGGAGGAGGTAGAGGAGGACCCCGACCCCGCTCGCCAGGGCGAGGACGGCGAACACGACCCGGACCAGGGTCGGGTCCACCCCCAGGTAGTGGCCAATCCCCCCGCACACCCCGCCCAGGATCGCGTCGTCCCGGCTTCGGTAGAGCCTGCGCATGGGCCTAGTGTACCCCCCCGGGCGCGTTGAGGCCGCCGGCAAGCGCCGCTAGAATGGAACTCGACATGTGCCTTGCGGTTCCGACCCAGGTTCGGGCAGTGGACGGGAACGTGGCCACGGTGGCCGTCCAAGGGGTTCAGACGAAGGTCCGCCTCGACGCCCTGGGGGAAGGGGTGGCCGTGGGCGACTACCTCCTCGTCCACGCCGGGTTTGCGATCCGCAAGCTCGATCCCCAGGACGCCCAGGAGACCCTGGCCCTGCTCGACGAGCTGTTCTCCTCCTCCCCGTGAGCGAGGGCGCGGCCTTTCAGTTCCGCGATCCCGGCCGCGCCCGGGAGCTCGCCGCCCTCCTCCGCCGCTACGCGCCTCCTGAGCCGGTCCGGATCGTCCACGTCTGCGGGACCCACGAGATGGCGATCGCCCAGTATGGGCTCCGGTCCCTCCTTCCCCCGGGGGTGGAGGTCCTCGAGGGGCCGGGGTGCCCGGTGTGCGTGACCCCCACCGCCGACCTCGACCGGGCGGTCAAGCTCGCCCTGGGGGGGGCGATCCTGTGCACGTTCGGGGACATGACGCGGGTCCCCGGGACCCGCCTCACCCTGGCCGAGGCCCGGGCCCGAGGGGCCGACGTCCGGATCGTCCTCTCCGCCGCCGATGCGGTGGAGGTCGCCCGGGCCCACCCGGGCCGAACCGTGGTGTTCTTCGCCGTGGGGTTTGAGACCACCGCCCCGGGGACGGCGGCCGTCCTCCTCGACCACCCCCCGGCGAACTTCTTCGTCCTCTCCGCCCACAAGCTCATCCCGCCCGCCCTCGCGGCCCTCCTCGCCGCTCCCTCCCGCCGGATCGCCGGGTTCCTCGCCCCCGGCCACGTCTCGACCGTGATCGGGGCCCGGGCGTACCGGGCCATCGCCGCCGAACACCGCGTGCCGATCGTGGTAGCGGGCTTCGAGCCCCTGGACATCCTGTACGCGGTTCTGCTTGTGCTCCGCCAGCTCCGGGAGGGCCGGGCCGAGGTGGAAAACGCCTACCCCCGGGCGGTGACCGAGGCGGGGAACGTCCGGGCCCAGGAGCTCCTCCGGGAGGCGTTCGAGCCCGCCCCGGCCCGGTGGCGGGGGATCGGGGAAATCCCCGGCTCGGGCCTCCGGGTTCGGGACGAGCTCGCCGCCCACGACGCCGCCCGGGCACTCCCCGTGGAGGTCGAGGAGGGCGAAGAGAAGCCCCCGGGGTGCCGGTGCGCGGAGGTCCTCCTCGCCCAGGCCGTCCCCTCCGACTGTCCCCTCTTCCGCACCCGGTGCACCCCCCTGGCCCCAGTGGGCCCGTGCATGGTCGGCGCTGAAGGGGCGTGCCACGTGTGGTACCGGTACGGGGGGAGGCCAGCCCTGTGACCGAGGACCGGATCACGGCCGTCCACGGGGCGGGGGGAGAGCTCATGGAGCGGCTCCTCGTCGAGCGGATCCTCCCCAAGTTCCCCCTCCGCCGGGCCGGGCCGATCGGCCTCGACGAGCTCGATGACGGGGCCGTCGTCGAGCTCCCCCCGGGCCACGTCGTCGTCACCACAGACAGCCACGTGGTCAAGCCCTACATCTTCCCCGGGGGGGACATCGGGGCCCTCGCCGTCTGCGGGACCGTGAACGACCTCGCGGTGATGGGGGCCCGGCCGGTCGCCCTGACCCTGGCCCTCGTCCTCGAGGAGGGCTTTCCGCTCTCGGACCTCGAGCGGATCCTGACCTCGGCCGCCGAAGTCCTTGCCGAGCTTGGGCTCCCCCTCGTCGCCGGGGACACGAAGGTCATGGGGAAAGGGGAGCTGGATGGGATCGCGATCAACACCACGGGGATCGGGGTCGCCGAGCGGGTCGTCCCCGACGGGGGTCTCCGGGTTGGGGACGCGATCGTGGTCACGGGCCCCGTGGGAGACCACGGGATGGCACTCCTGGCGGCCCGGGAGGGGTTCCACCTCGCCGGGGAGCTCCGGAGCGACGTCGCCCCCCTGTGGCCCCTCCTCGCCCCGGTCCTCGCCACGGGGGCGGTGAGGGCAGCGAAGGACCCGACCCGGGGGGGGTTGGCCGCGGCCCTGAACGAGATGGCCCGCAAGGCCCGGGTGGGGATCGAGGTCGAGGAGGGGGAAATCCCCCTCCGGCCCGCGGTCCGCGGGGTGGGGGAGCTCCTCGGGATCAGCCCCTTGGAGGTCGCCTGCGAGGGCCGGGCCGTCCTCGGGGTCGAACCCGACCGGGTGGACGAGGTCCTCACCCTCCTCCAGAGCCACCCTTTGGGCCGGGAGGCCCGGGTCCTCGGCCGGGCCGTCCCCCAGCATCCGGGCCGGGTCGTCCTCGCCACCGGGGTCGGGGGCCGGCGGTTCCTCGAGATGCCCCTCGGGGACCCCGTCCCGAGGATCTGCTAGCCCGGAGTTGCCCCTCCCGCTTCCCCCGGACTAAGATCGTCCCACGCGCCCGTAGCTCAGGTGGATAGAGCAGCGGTTTCCTAAACCGCAGGCCGGAGGTTCGAGTCCTCCCGGGCGTAGTTCCTTGCGCCGTGCCCTCTATAGACGTATAAAGCCCCCCATACCCGGCGCCCGCCGGCGACGATGTGGGCAATCCTCCCCGCGCTGCTCATGGGCTGGTCCCTCGGGGCCAACGACGCGGCCAACGCCTTTGGCCTCGGGGTCGGTGTGCGGGCAGTCCGCTACCGCACCGCAGTCCTCCTCACCGCCGGGGGAGCCCTCCTCGGAGCCTGGCTGTCGGGGAGGGCCGGGTTGGCCACCTACAGCGCCCTCGCCAGCCAGGGCCTTCCCACCGCGTTCTGCGTGGCCCTCGCCGCCGGGCTCACGGTCACCCTCGCCACCTGGCGCGGGCTCCCCGTGTCCACAACCCAGGCCGCGGTCGGGGCGATCCTCGGGGTGGCCCTCGCTTCGGGCCGACCCGTGGAGTGGGGGGTGCTCACGAAGATCGTCCTCTCCTGGATCGCCTCCCCGCTGGCGAGCCTCGTCCTTGCCTACCTCCTCCACCGGGCGCTGAGCCCCCTTGTGGAACACCGGCTCGGGGGGCTCCTCTGGTACGACCGGGGGATCCGGTGGGGGATCGTCGCCGTGGGGACCTGGGGGGCGTACGCGCTGGGGGCGAACAACGTCGCCAACGTGACCGGGGTGTACGTGGGAGCCGGGCTCCTCACCCCGTCCGCCGCCGCCCTCCTCGGGGGGGGGAGCATCGCCCTGGGGGCCCTCACCTTCGCCCGGCCGGTGATGGAGACGGTGGGGGAGAAGCTCGTGCCGCTGGGGGCGTGGCCGGCGCTCCTCGCGGTGGCGTCCCAGGCCGCGGTCCTCCAGGCGTTCAGCGTGATCGGGGTCCCGGTGTCGGCGTCCCAGGCCGTGGTGGGGGCCGTGGTGGGGATCGGCCTCGTCAAGGGGGTGGCCGCGGTGAACGTGCGCCAGCTTCTGGAGATCGTCCTCGGCTGGGTCCTCACCCCCGTGGCCGGGGGGGCTGTCGGGTACGTCCTGGGGCTCACGGCCGCGCGGATCCTGCCGGGAGGTTGAGCGTTGAGCGGGCCGGACCGGGGGGCTAAACTCCCCGTCCCGGAGGGGTGGGTGAGCGGCCGAAGCCACTTGCCTGGAGAGCAAGTGCACCCCCCAAGGGTGCCGTGGGTTCAAATCCCACCCCCTCCGCCAGGCCCGTGCAGGCGGGGGGCTAGCGGTCCCCTGGATCCACAACCCGCTCTAGGTGGAGCCGATGGGCCTCCCGAGAGGTCGGGGAGACGGAACCGGCTGGGGCACCCCGGGCGATGACGGTCGAGCCCCCTGCGACGCACACCGGTCAACCCCGCTAGGCCCGGAAGGGAGCAACGGTACGCCGGTCCCTGTGGGTGATAGGGGACCCCTTGGCCCGAGCTCGGGCCCCCGGCGCGCCCGCTGAACTGACCCCGACGGAGGCCCGCACGGGCCCTCCTTCCTGGCCCTGGACTGGGGACCTTCCGTCCTCTATAATCGGACAACATGGTCCACTTATCGGGTGATAGGGGATGCGGCTCTCCCAGTCCTCGAAGTACGCGATCCTGACCCTCGTCCGCCTCGCCGCCGCCGGGGGCGGACCCCTCACCGTGGGGGAGCTCGCCGCCGACGGCGAGGTCCCCCAGCCGTACCTCGCCAAGCTCGTCCCCCAGCTCGTCCGGGCGAGGGTCCTCGCCTCGGCCCGGGGACGGGGGGGCGGGGTGTCCCTGGCCCGGCCGGCCGAGGAGATCTCCCTGGCCGAGGTCCTCCGGGTCACCGAAGGAGACGCCCTCTTCCACGAGTGCCCCTTCGACCCAGACCCCTGCCCCGGGAAGCCCGACTGCCCCCTCGCCCCGGTGTGGGATCCCCTGCGGGCGCAGCTCCTCGCGTTTCTCAAGAAGACCACCCTCGCGGAACTTGCGGCGAAGGTTCAAGAAGTCCCCCAAGGAGGCCCGAAGTGAGCGAAACGATGGGAAACACGCGGAAGGAGGCCCTGAAAAGGATTCTCCACCGGCTCCACGCCGGGGAGAGCCCCGAGCGCCTGAAGGACGCGTTCCGGGAGGCCGTGGGGAGAGCCTCTCCCCACGAGATCGCCGGGATCGAGGAGGAGCTCGTCCGGGAGGGGCTCCCCCGGGAGGAGCTCCAGAAGTTCTGCGACCTCCACCTCGCTCTGTTTGCGGAGTCGCTCGCCGACTCCGAACCCTCGGCCCCGCCCTGGCACCCAATCCACATCCTCGCTGCCGAGCACCGGGAGATGCTCGCCCTCGCGGGCCGGCTTGCCTCCCGGACCCAGGCCGGGATCTCCTCCCCGCAGGAGGAGGAAGAGGTCCGGGACCTCGTCGGCCACCTCCAGGAGGCAGAGAGCCACTACCTCCGGGAGGAGAACGTCCTCTTTCCGTACCTCGAGCGCCACGGGATCGTCGAGCCGCCGAAGGTGATGTGGGCCGAGCACGACCGGATCCGGGAGCTCAAGAAGGCGGTGGCCCGGGAAGCCCCCCGGGGGACGGGCCTCGCCGCGGCCGCCCTCGCCCTGAGCGAAGCCCTGGCCTCCCACTTCCTCAAGGAGAACCGGATCCTCTTCCCGACGGGGCTCAGGGTGATTCCGGAGAGGGAATGGCCGGAGATCCGGCGCCAGTTCGACGAGATCGGCTACTGCCCCTTCACCCCGCCGGCGCCTCCGCCCCCGGAAGAGGAAGAAGCCCCTCCAACGCCCGCCCCGAGTCCCGAGTTCCGGCTCCGGTTCCCCTCGGGCGAGTTCACTCCCGAGGAGCTCGAGGCCGTGCTCAACGTCCTCCCCGTGGACCTCACGTTCGTGGACCGGGACGACCGGGTCCGCTACTTCAGCGCCGGCAAGGACCGGATCTTCGTCCGCACCCCGGCCGTGCTCGGCCGGAGGGTCCAGGACTGCCACCCCCAGAAGAGCGTCCACGCCGTGGAGCGGATCGTCGCCGACTTCAAGGCCGGCCGGAGGGAGGTCGCCGAGTTCTGGATTCCCTTCGCGGGGCGGTTCGTCTACATCCGGTACTTCCCGGTGCGGGGACGGGGCGGGGAGTACCTGGGGACTTTGGAGGTCACCCAGGACATCGGCCCGATCCAGAGGATCACCGGGGAGAAGCGGCTCCTGGATGGCTAAGGAGGTGGCGATGGGCAAGCGAGAAGAGTTCTTCGCCGAGCGGGAGCGGCTCACGAAGATCGCCCTCAGGCGGGCGAACCTCGTCGCGAAGCGGTTCTTCGCCCTGGACGGGCAGGCCTACGAGGACGGGGCCCTCCCCCGGAAGACGAAGGAGCTCCTCGGGCTCGTGGCGTCCCTCGTCCTCCGCTGCGACGACTGCGTCACCTACCACGTGGTCGGGGCGTGGGACGCCGGGGCCAGCGGGGAGGAGATCGCCGAGGCGATGGCGGTGGCCCTGATCGTGGGGGGCTCGATCGTGATCCCCCACCTCCGCCGGGCGATGGCGCTCCTGGACGAAGTTGGAGAAAGGGAATGACAGCTGGAATTGAGGTGAGGGAAGGCATCTACTGGGTGGGGGTTAAGGACTGGGCCCGGCGGAGCTTCGACGGCCTGATCCCCCTTCCCCACGGCACCTCGTACAACGCCTACCTCGTGCGAGGGGCGACCAAGACCGCGCTTGTGGACACGGTCAACCCGGGGTTCGAGGGCGAGCTCCTGGCCAAGCTCACGGAGGTCACGGATCCAGCAAGGCTCGACTATGTGATCATGAACCACGCCGAGCCTGACCACGCCGGGGCGCTCCCGGCGGTCCTCGCGGCGGCTCCCCGGGCGGAGGTCGTCCTCACTGCAAAGGGCGCCGAGATGGCCGTCCGCCTGTACCGCGTGCCCGAGGACCGGATGAGGCTCGTGAAGGACGGTGACGCCCTCGACTTGGGGGGAAAGACCCTCCAGTTCGTCGACGCCCCGTTCCTCCACTGGCCGGAGACGATGTTCACCTACGCGGTCGAGGACAAGGTCCTCTTCCCCTGCGACTTCTTCGGCACGCACACCGCCGAGGGGCTCTACGACGATGAGGTCGTCGACCTTACCGTGCGGGCCCAGATGTACTTCGGCGCGATCATGATGCCGTTCCGCAAGGCCGGGGAGCGGGCGCTCGAAAAACTCTCTTCCCTTCCGATCGAGCTCATTGCCCCAAGCCATGGCCCCCTGTGGCGGCACCCGGAGCGGGTTCTCACCCTCTACCGTCGGCGGACTGCCGGGGAGACCCTCCACAAGGTGGTGGTGGCCTACGTGAGCATGTGGGGATCCACGGAGCGGCTCGTCCGGGTCGCAGCGGAGGCCCTGCTCCGCCAGGGAGTCCAGGTCGCGGTCCACGAGCTCGCGCACGTGGACGTGAGTGATCTTGCGGGCGAGCTCGTGGACGCCCGGGCGATCGTCCTGGGCGCGCCGACCGTGCTTGGTGCCCTCCACCCCGCGGCGCTCAACGCGGCCCACCTCGTCCGGACGCTCCGGCCCCCGCTCCGGTACGCAGCGGTCCTGAGCTCCTACGGCTGGGGCGGGGGAGCCCTGCGCCAGGCGGGGGAAATCTTCGGTCCCACCGGGATCGAAGTCGTGGGGACCGTGGAAGTCCACGGCGCCCCAGGGCCTGAGGACGAAGCCCGAGCAGGAGCCCTGGCTCGCACGCTTGCGGCCAAGGTGACTGGGTAAAAGTTCAACCCGATCCGAAGCGCCCCGGCTCCACTTGAAACGAGGCCGAGGTGAGGTTGGGGGCGATCACGACGAGCTCGCCGTTGCCCAGCGGAGCCCAGCCCGGCTCGCCCGGGGCGGGCTCCGAGGCCACGACCACCGCGTCCCCCCCGCGGCGGAGGTGGAGGGTGTAGTAGTCCGGGTCCCCGGTGTAGAGGCACAGGGCGTAGAGGACCTCGCCATCGGTGAGGAGGACGTTCAACGCCGTGTAGTCCCGCACGAGCTTGAGGAGCGATTGGAGCGCTTCCCTGAGCGCTTCAGGGGTGCGGGGCCGCCACGCCCGGGCCAGCCCGTCGAGGAGGGCCTGCGAATCGGTGGAGGCGGTCTTCCCCAGAACGTGGGCATCCCGCACCGTTCCGTTGTGGGCAAGGAGGATCGCGTCCCGGGTCAGGGGCTGGGCGTGGACGGCCCCGCGGAGGCCCCCAAACTCCGGGGACGCCTTCCGGGCGTGGGCGAGGAGGAGCGTCGTCTCCGGGCTCAGATCTCCGGGAAGGTCCTCACGTCCAGCCAGGGCCCTCGCCCCCCAGCGGTGGAGCCGCATCCGGCCCCGGTCGTCGCGGTAGGCCCACCCGAGCCCGTCCCGGTGGGGGGCCTTCTTCCCGCGGAGGCTCATCCGGAGGAGGCTGTGGGGGGCATCCCGGAGGTGGTGGGCCAGGGACTGAGGCCGCGTCGCCACGACGCCGAGGAGGCGGCACATCTACTCCTCCAGGGCGTCGGCGAGGAGCCGCCCGAGCTCCCGCGCCGCCTCGAGGGGCCTGTCCTCGTCCTTCTCCAGCTCCCCCCGCCCCACCACCCCGTAGTAGGGGTAGTGCTTGACCGTCACCGGGTTCATGCGCGTGGCCATGGCGAACTCAAAGAGGTAGCGGAAGACGTTCCCGGCCTCGCCTCCCCCGGTGGCGACGACGAACGCGCACGGCTTGTCCTCGAGGAGGTGCGCCCCCTTGTGGCCTCGCTGGCCGTGGAAATAGGCCAGGCACACCAGCCGCTCGCAGAGGGCCACAAGCCGCGAGGGGATCGGGAAGTACAACGGGGAGCCAATCACGATTCCGTCGGCATCCTCCATCCGAGCAAGGGCGGACTGGAAGTCGTCCTTCACCACGCACTTGTAGGGTGTCTTGGAGCAGACCTCGTAGCAGCCCTGGCAGGGGCCGATCTCCAGGCTTGCCAGGTGCAGGAGCTGGGTCCGGAGACCGGCCGCAGCATCCTTGGCCCCCTCCAAGACCGCTTGAACGAGCTTCCCGGTGTTTCCCTCCTTCCGCATCGACCCCACGACCCCAAGGACCTTCACCGGCACCACCTCCGAGGGGGGAGGGTACTCCGCCGGGGCGTGGGGAGCTAACGGTGGGTCAACGGCCGCGCTTGCGGGCGGCGAGGAGCTCCGAAACTGGGAGGGCGTTGAGAACCTGTTCCTCCGTCGCCCAGCCCCGGCGGGCGGTGAGGACGGCAAGCTCGAGGAACTCCAGCTGGGACGGGTTGTGGGCATCGGTGCCAAGGGCGAGGCGAACCCCGTGGTCGAGGGCCCGGCGGATGAGCTCCGCGGGGAGGTCGAGGCGCTGGGGGTGGGCGTTGACCTCGAGCGCCGTTCCGGCCTTGGCCGCCCGGCGAAACACCTCGTCCCAGTCGGCCTCGCAGGGCGGCCGCTCCCCGAGAAGCCGCCCCGTGGGGTGCCCCAGGACGTCCACCGCCTCGTCCTCCACCGCCCGGGCCAGCCGCTCCGTCATCGCTCCCCGGCCCAGGCGGAGGTGGGTGTGGACCGAGGCAACCACGAGATCGAGCTCCCGGAGGAGGTCCCGTGGGACGTCCACGGACCCGTCCCGGGCGATGTTCGCCTCGACCCCGGTCAGCACGGTGAACCCCCGGAGCTCCTCGTTCAGCCGGCGGACCTCCTCGATCTGGCGGCGGAGGTCGTCGGGGGAGAGCCCGGGGATCGCCGCCGCGAACTTGAGGTGGTCGGTGAGGGCGAGGTAGGAGAGCCCCCTCGCCCGGGCCGCCTCGACCGCCTCCCGGAGGGTCATCTCCCCGTCCGAGGCGTCGGTGTGGACGTGGAGGTCGCCCTGGACGTCCGCAAGCTCCACCAGCCGGGGAAGCTCTCCCCGCTCGGCAGCGGGGACCTCCCCCCCGTCCTCCCGGAGCTCGGGGGGAATCCAGGAGAGGCCGAGGGCCCGGTACACCCCCGCCTCGTCCTCCCCGGCCAGGAGCCGACCATCGGAGGTGAAGAGCCCGTACTCGGAGAGCTTGAGGCCGCGGGCAACCGCCCGTTCCCGGAGCCGGATGTTGTGCTCCTTGGACCCGGTGAAGTACTGGAGTGCGGCTCCGAACGACTCCGCGGGGACGATCCGCAGGTCGCACTGGAGCCCGCCCGCGAGCCGCACCGAGGCCTTCTTCGGACCCCGAGCGAGGACCTCTTCCACTCCGGGGATGGCGCAGAACGCGTCCGCCGCCTCCCCGGGCCGGTCCGAAATTGCCAGAAGATCGAGGTCCCCCACCGTCTCCTTCCCCCGCCGGAGGGACCCCGCCGGCTCCACCCGCGCAAAGAGCCCGGTCGCACGGAGCCTCCGGCACAGGTCGCGGGCGAGGGGGAGGGCCCGGCCGAGGAGGACCCGCCGCTCCGCCCGCCGCGCCTCTTCAAGCCCCCGGAGGATCTTCTCCTCCGTCTTCGCCCCCAGGCCCTTCACGGTCCGGATCCGCCCCTCCTGCGCCGCCCGTTCGAGGTCGTCCAGGGTCCGCACCCCAAGGGCCTCGTAGAGGAGCTTCGCCGTCTTGGGGCCGACCCCGTCGACCGCGGTCAGGGCGTGGAGGTCCACCGGGAGGGCCGCCTTGAGCTCCTCGTGGTAGGCGAGCTTCCCCGTCTCCACGATCTCCGCGATCTTCTCGGCGATCGCCTCCCCCACCCCGGGGAGCTCCCGGATCCGCCCCTCGGCCACGAGGTCCTCGACCGGGGTCGGGCAGTCCTCCACCGCTCGGGCTGCCCGGCGGTAGGCCCGGGGCTTGAACGGGACGTCCTGGAGCTCGAGGAGATCGGCCACCTCGTAGAGGATCTTCGCGACAAGCGCGTTCTTCATCGGTGGAGCTCGGCGAAGCGCCGGAACGAGCGGTCGTACGTCCGCTCGACCTCGGGGGGGAAGCAGCACGCGGGAAGCTCCTCGTGGGCGAGGTGGTAGGCGAGGCAGGCGCAGCAGTGCCCCTTCCGGGGGCACGTGGGCCAGGTGCAAGGGCACCGGCTCCGGTTTTCTCGTTCTTGGGGGCAGATGGCCACGGGGCTCCTTTCCAGGCGGGCGGGGTCCCACGGCTATAATGCCGGCGCCATGACCCAGGCGCAACACGTGCTCAACACAATCCTGAACGATACGGACGGGGCAAGACCCCACTACGAGCGGTACAGCCTGCTGGCCGTCCCGGCCACGATCGAGGCGTGCTTTGGGCTCCCCCCGAGCGGGCCAAGCCTCGTGGAGGAGCTTGGGCTCCGGCCCGCGGAGCTCGTGGTGAGCGTGGTCGTGGACGGGCTCGGCTACCAGGCTTTGGAGAGCCTCCGGGCTCAGGGAAAAGTGGACCTCGGCCCGTTCCGGGGCGGGGCGTACCTCCCCCTGACCTCGGTGTTCCCCTCCACCACCACGGCGGCCCTGGCGACCCTGTCCACGGGGGCAACCCCGATCGTCCACGGGGTGCTGGGGTACAAGCTCTTCCGTCCCGAGGTGGGATCGGTCGTGGACATGATTCGGCTCGCGACCCCCGGGGGGCGGGAGAACGGGCTGGAGAAGCTCGGGCTCCCCCCGGAGGGGCTCCTCCCCTGTCCGACCCTCTACAGCCGACTCGGGGCGGCGGGGGTGGGGACAACCCTCCTCCTCCCCAAGTTCCTCGCCGACTCGGGGCTGTCGCGGGTCCTCTACCAGGGGGTGGGGCGGACGGTCCCCTACCTCTCCGCCTCCGACCTCCTCATGCACATCGGCGACGCCGTCCAGGGGCCACGGCCCCTGTTCCTCTCCGTCTACTGGCCGACCACGGATAGCCTGGGGCACCTCTACGGGCCGCGGTCCCCGGCGTTCGAGCTCGAGGTGGCCCACGTGTTTGAGGTCCTGCAGAGGATGGCGGAGCTCCTCCCCCCCGGGGCGACCCTCCTTGTGACCGCCGACCACGGGTTCTACGAGGCCGACCCCGTCCGGGACATGGTGAACTGCGCCGTTCAGCCCGCCCTCCGGGACGGGCTCCTCCTCCCTCCGGTGGGGGATCCCCGGGCGGCCTACCTCTTCCTCCGCCGGGGAGGCGAGGCGGAGGTGCTGGCGTTCTTTGCCCGGTTCTTCCCCGAGGAGTTCGCTGTGCTCTCGGTCGAGGAAGCCCTCGGGCGGAGGCTGTGGGGGCTTGAGGATCCGCGCCCCGAGGTTCGGGCCCTCCTTGGGGACTACCTTGTCCTTTCCCGCAAGCGGAAGTTCCTCCTCTGGCCGACGGAGGAGTTCAAGCTCCGCGGGCTCCACGGGTCCCTCACCCCCGAGGAGCTCTACGTCCCGCTTCTCGCCCGCAGAATCTGAAGGAGGTCCGATGGTTACCGTGAAGTCGATGGCCGAGGTCCCCGCCCAGGACGTCTCCGATGGGAGGGAGATCGTTGGGGTGACGAAGCAGGTCCTGATTGGGCCTGCGGAGAGGGCGCCCACGTTCGCCGTGCGGCGGTTCACCCTCGCCCCCGGGGGCCACACCCCAGCCCACGCCCACCCGTTCGAGCACGGGGTGGTCGTCCTCCGGGGGAAGGGGACGGTCCTGACCCAGGCCGGCCCCGTCCCGATCGAAGGGGGATCGGTCGTGTTCGTCCCGCCAGGGGAGCACCACCAGTTCCGGGCCGGTGACACCGAGGCCCTGGAGTTCCTG
This sequence comes from Candidatus Bipolaricaulota bacterium, assembly GCA_026418075.1. Taxonomy (GTDB): domain Bacteria; phylum Bipolaricaulota; class Bipolaricaulia; order Bipolaricaulales; family Bipolaricaulaceae; genus Bipolaricaulis. The sequence continues at coordinate 16,857 of JAOACA010000019.1, forward strand.
TGCATCGTTCCCGTCCAGTACGAGAAGTGAACGAGGGGAAACGGGTGCTCGTGGGTCTGTCCGGGGGGGTGGATTCGGCGGTCGCCGCCCACCTCCTCCGGGAGGCGGGGTACGAGGTCCACGGGCTCACCCTGTGGCTCTGGTCCCCGGAAGGGCCCCTCGAAAACCGGTGCTGTTCGGTGGACACGGCGGCCCTCGCCGCCCGGGAGCTGGGGATCCCCCACGAGGTGGTCCAGGCGGGGGCCGAGTTCCGGGCCCTGGTCGTGGAACCCGCGCTGCGGGCCTACCGGGAGGGCCGAACCCCGAACCCGTGCGCCGTCTGCAACCGGGACGTCCGGTTCCGGCTCCTCCTCCGGGAGGCGGATCGGCGGGGGATCCCGTTCGTCGCCACCGGCCACCACGCCCGGGTGGAACACGCGGGCGGGCGGGCCCGGCTCCTCCGGGGCCAGGACCCCGCGAAGGACCAGTCCTACTTCCTCTACGCCCTCTCCCAGGCCGAGCTCGCCCGGGCCCTCTTCCCAGTGGGGGAGCGGACGAAGGGGGAGGTCCGGGCCCTTGCGGCCAAGCTTGGGCTCACCGCGGCCGAGCTCCCAGAAAGCCAGGACCTGTGCTTCGCCCCGGAGGGGATCGCCGCCCTCGTCCCCGACGCCCTCCCCGGCCCCATCCTCGACCTCGCGGGGCACGTCCTCGGGAAGCACCGGGGGCTCCCCCACTACACCGTGGGCCAGCGCAAGGGGCTCGGCGTCTCCTCCCCCGAGCCCCTGTACGTGGTCGCCCTCGACCCGGCGAGGAACGCCGTCGTCGTGGGCCCGGAGTCCGCCCTCTACGCCTCCGGCCTCGTGGCGGAGGACCTCCACTGGATCGCGGGCTCCCCTCCGGGGGCCGAGTTCCCCAGCAAGGTCCAGGTCCGGTACCGAAGCCCCGCAGTTCCGGCCGCGGTGGAACTTGAAGGCGATCGAGCCCTCGTCCGGTTCGCCGAGCCCGTCCGGGCGGTGACCCCGGGCCAGGCCGCCGTCTTCTACCGCGGGGAGGAGGTCCTGGGCGGGGGGACGATCACCACCCCCCTTTAGCCGAGCTTCGGGGGGATCAGGATCTTCCCGAAGTTCCGCTCGTACTTCTCGATGTTCTCCCCGATCGCCTCGTGGAGCCGCTTCATGTGCCGGGGGGAGAGGATCACCCGGGACACGAGGATCGCCTGGCCCCGCTCCGGGGTCTGGGTCTGGGGGTCCACGAGGAGGAAGTCGATGAAGAACTCGTCGGGTTGGTGGGTGATCACGGCGAGGTTGGAGTAGACCCCGCGCCGCGTCTCCAGTTCCGCGCCTACCTGCATCTCGCGCTCTGCGGGCATGGCACCTCCAGGCGGCATCCTAGCCTTGGAGCAGCGCGATCACAACTAGAACCCCTCGAGGCCCCCCTCCCGGGCCCGGCGCTCGAAGTGAACGAGCGCCGCCCACCCCAAGGCAAGGTAGGCCAGGGAAAGGCCCCCCAGGATCGCAAGCTGCGCGGGAAGGGGAAACAGGGTCGGGGAACGGAACCAAACCCCGCGGAGGGCGTCGGCCCCGTAGGTGAACGGGTAAAGCAGGGACAGGGCCCGGAGGGGCTGGGGGAGAAGGGCCACGGGGAAGAAGACCCCGCCCAGAAGCGGAGCGGTGTTCCCAAGGAGGCTGATCAGGGACCCCGCATCCTTGAACCGGAGGGTCAGCCCAAAGAGGAGGAACGCCAGGCCCCCCGAGCCCAGGGCCGAGAGGAGGAGGACGAGAACGGCCACCCAGAGGTCCCGGGGGACCCCCGCCCACGCGGCCACGAGGGCCGCGCCCACGGCAAACGACGGGAGGACGACGAGGACCCGCGACCCCGCCCACGCCCCAAGGAGCGCAAGGCGCGGGATCCCGGTGGCGAGGAGGGACTCGAGCGTCCCCTCCCGCATCGCCGTCCGGAGGCCCCACGGGATCCACCACACGATCTCGACGAAGTTCCAGTACAGGGCCCCGAGGAGGAGGTACGCGGCGTAGCCCCTCGTCCCGGCCAGATCGGCGAACGCCGCCACGGTCCCGGCCCGTTCCCCCCAAGCGGCGACGAGGAGGGCGGGGAGGGCGAGGAGGAGGGGGGAGGTCACGGGCCACATCCAGTTGGAGCGGTAGCGGAACGCGCTCCGGGCCGCGTAGAGGAGGAGGGTCCACCCGGGCCGCATCAGAACTCCCCCGTGGTCCCGGAGGCGCGCATCCGGACCTCGGCCCACGCGAGGGCCCGCCAGCCCACGAAGGCGTAGGCCGCCCCGAGCCCGGCCAGGAGGAGGACCTCGAAGCCGACGGGGGCCCCGAGCAGAAGCCCCCGCGCGGCCTCGATCCCGTAGGCGAGGGGGATCGCCCGGGAGAGGGCCCACAGGGGCCGGGGGAGGAGCCGGGCCGGCATCGTCATCCCCGCGAGGGTTCCAAGCCCGGTCTGGATCACGTCCCCCGGCGCATCGGCCCGCTTGAGGAGGAGGACCAGGCCGGCCTGGAGGAGCATGAACCCGATCAGGCCCAGTCCGGACAGGAGGAGAAGCCCGACGAACGCCGGCCAGGGGACGGGAAGGCGGACGCCGAACAGGAAGAACCACCCGACCATGCACGCCGTGAGGTAGGCGTTCTCGACCACCGTGGCCAGGCCCTTCGCCCCAAGGAGGACGGGGATCGGGACCGGGGAGGCGAGGAGGCCCTCGAGCACCCCCTCCTCCATCTCCATCCGGATCCCAAACCCCACCTCCCACATCAGGGTCGAGAGCCAGTACCAGAGGAGGAGCCCCACGGCCACGGAGTCGGTCAGCCCCGCGTCGAACCCGAACATCCGGGCCACGAGGAGGTAGGGAGCGACGAGGAGGGCCGGGGACACCGCCTGGTTGAGGAGGTTCAGGGGGTAGGCCCGGAAGTAGACGAGCTCCTTCCAGAAGAGAACCCCAAGGGCCCTCATGCCTCCTCCCGCTCCTCCCCCAGGTCGTCGAACGGCCGCCCCGTGAGCTTGAGGAACGCGTCCCACAGGGTGGAGGCCTTCACCTGGACCCCCTCCAGGCGAAGGCCTTCCGCCTGGGCTCGGGCGATCGCCCGGGGAAGATCCTGTGCGGGGACGACGAGGAGCCACCGGCCCTCGTCCTGGGTATAGAGCGTGGCCCCCGGGCCGAAGTCCGGGAGCCGGGGCCCGGGACCGGACAGGGTGAGGGCCGCGGTGGGGACCGCCCCCGCCCGCGCCTTGACCTCCGCCGGAGTCCCCTCGGCGACGATCCGCCCCTCGTCGAGGATCACCACCCGATCGGGGAGCTCCTCGGCCTCGAGCATGTTGTGGGTCGCGAGGAGAACGGTCAGCTTCCGCTCCCCCCGAAGTTCGCGGAGGATCCGCCACAGGGCCTCCACCCCCTGGGGGTCGAGGCCGGCCGTGGGCTCATCGAGGACGAGGACCTCCGGGGCGTGGACGAGGGCCTTGGCCAGGGCCAGCCGCTTCCGCATCCCCGTGGAGTACTTCTCGGCCGGGACGTCCCGGAATTCCCGGAGGCCGACCCGGGCAAGAAGCGCGTCGGCTCTCGCCCGGGCCTCTCGCCGGGGAACGCCGTAGAGGCCCGCAAAGAGGAGGAGGTTCTCTCGGCCGGTGAGCTTCCAGTACACGGTCCGTTCGCCGGCGAGCACGAGCCCGATCCGGCGTCGGGCCTCCCGGGGCCGGGCCAGGGCGTCGATCCCGGCCACGCGCACCTCCCCGGACGAGGGGAGGAGGAGGGTGGCGACGATCTTGAGGAGGGTCGTCTTCCCAGCCCCGTTCCGGCCAAGAAGGGCGACGAACTCCCCTCGCCCCACCGCGAGGTCCACCCCCCGGAGGGCGTCGACCTCCCGGCGGCGCCCCCGCCGGAGGAGCCCGGCCCGCTCCCGGACGACGTAGGTCTTGCAGATCCCCCGGCACGCGACCACGGCCCTCCTCCTCCGTGCGCTTGGAAACGCGGATCGGCGGAGTATACTCCCCGGCTCTCCATGCGCGGGATCTTCCGGGAGCTGTGGCGGTACCGGTGGCGCCTGTTGGCGGGGATCGCCGCCCTGTTCATCGTCGATGCCCTCCAGCTCCTCGCCCCGCTCGTCGTGCGCTCGGCGGTGGACGACCTCGTGGCCGGGAGGGGCGAGAACCTCGTCCGCTACGCCCTCTACCTCACCGGTATTGCGGTGGTCGTGTTCGGGTTCCGCTTCCTGTGGCGGATCTTCCTCTTTGGGGCCGGGCGGCTGATCGAGCTCGACATGCGCAACCGGCTCTACGCGCATCTTCTCACCCTTTCCCCGTCCTACTACGTCGAGCACTCGACGGGCGACCTCATGGCCCACGCCACGAACGACCTCGAGGCGGTGCGCCGCTCGTGCAGCATGGGGGTCCTCATGGCCTCCGACGCCGTGATCATGATCTCGTTCTCCTTGGCGGCGATGGTGGGGATCTCCCCCCTCCTCACCCTCTACGCCTTCCTCCCGCTCCCGTTCATCACCGTGGCGGTCCTTGGGTTTGGAAGGCTCATCCACCGCCGGTTCGAGCGGGCCCAAGAGGCGTTCTCCGCCCTCACCGAGCGGGTGCGGGAGGCCCTGTCGGGGATCCGGCTCCTGCGGGCGTTTTCCCGGGAGGAGGGGATCGAGGGGGCGTTTGCCCAAACGAACCGGGAGAACGTGGAGGCGAACCTGGCGCTTACGAGGGCGTGGGGGGTGTTCGAACCGATGGTGGCGGTACTGGCCGGGCTAGGAACGGGGATCATCCTCTGGTTCGGGGGCCGGGGGGTCCTCGCCGGGACCCTGAGCCTGGGGAGCCTGGTCGCGTTCACAAGCTACCTGGGGATGATGGTCTGGCCGATGATGGCGATCGGCTGGATCGTGAACACGCTCCAGCAGGGGGCGGCGTCGATGAAGCGGCTGGAGCGGATCTTTGCCGAGAAGCCCGCGATCACAAGCCCCGACCGGCCGAAACCCATCCCCCCCTCGCGGCGGGTCGAGTTCCGCCAGCTCACGTTCGCCTACCCCGGGACGGACCGGCCGGCCCTGCGGGACGTGAACCTGGTGATCGAGGAGGGGATGACCCTCGGGGTCGTCGGCCTCACCGGATCGGGGAAGTCGACCCTCGTCCGGCTCCTCCCCCGCCTCTACGACCCCCCGCCGGGGACGGTCCTCCTCGGGGGCGTGGACATCCGGGAGCTCGCGCTCCCCGAGCTCCGGGGCCTGATCGGGATGGCGCCCCAGGACGTGTTCCTGTTCTCGGCGACCCTCCGGGAGAACATCGCCTTCGGCCGGCCCGAGGCGAGCGACGAGGAGATCCGCGAGGCGGCGCGCCTGGCGGGCCTCTCCGACGACATCGCCTCGTTCCCCGAGGGTCTCGACACGGTCGTCGGAGAGCGGGGGATCACCCTGTCGGGGGGCCAGCGCCAGCGGGTGGGGATCGCCCGGGCCCTCCTCCTCGACCCCCCGATCCTGGTCCTGGACGACGTCCTCTCCTCGGTGGACGCCCAGGTGGAGGAGGAGATCCTGGGGCACCTCCGGGGGGTCCTCCGGCGGCGAACGGCGATCGTCGTCGCCCACCGGATCTCCGCGGTGCGGGATTCGGACTTGATCATCGTCCTTGACGGCGGGCGGATCGTGGAGCGGGGCGACCACGGGACCCTCGTCCGCCGGGGCGGGCTGTACGCGCGCCTGCATGAGCTCCAGCAGGCCCTCGTCCGATGAACGGCCACCACCACTTCCACGAGGACGAGGTCCTGGGGAAAGCCCTCGACCTTCGGCTTCTCCGGCGGATGATCCGCTTTGCCCGGCCGTACTGGGCCCTGTTCGTGCTGGCGTTCCTCCTCGCAAGCGGGATCACCGTGATCGAGCTTGCGATGCCCTACCTCGTGAAGACGGCGGTGGACTCCGTGCTCGTCCTCCCCTGGGTCGAGGTCCGGGCCGACGCCCCCCCGGCAGAGGGCGCGGTCCCCTACGGCCCCGGGACGTTCCTCGTGGAGGCCAAAAACCTTCCGAACACCGTCCGTCAAGCGCTGGAGGAGGAAGGGCGGATCGGGCGCCGGTTCCTCGTGATCCCCCCGGGAGGCCCGGAGGCGGAGCTCGCCCGCCGGTACCCGGAGGCGTTCCTCCTCACGGCCGCGGGCTACGCCGCCCCCGAGGACGCCCTCCGGGGAATCCCCCCGTCGGACCTCCTTCGGCTCCGGTCGGCGGCGGTCCGGTTGCTCGGGCTCCTCGCTCTCGTGTACCTCGGGTTCCTCGTCCTGCGGTTTCTCCTCACCTACGGCCAGGTGTACACCCTCCAGTACGCCGGGCAGAGGATCCTCTACGACATGCGGCGGGCGGTGTTTGGGCACCTCCTCCGGCTCCCGATGAGCTACCTCGACCGCCAACCCGTGGGGAGGCTCGTGACACGGGCCACGAACGACGTGGCCGCGATCAACGAGCTGTTTACCCAGGTCCTCGTCCGCCTCGTCCAGGACGTCCTCATGATCGCCGGGGTCCTGGGGATCATGTTCCAGCTCAACGCCCGGCTTACGCTGATCCTCCTTGGGTTCGCCCCGGTGATCCTCGCCCTTGCGTTCTGGTTCCGGGCGAGGGCCCGGGAGGCCTACAGCACCGCCCGGCGGGTCCTGGCGCGGATCAACGCCTACATCGCCGAGTCGCTATCGGGGATGGGGATCATCCAGCTCTTCCGCCAGGAGGAGCGGAGCCGGAAGGCGTTCGCCGAGATCAACCAGTCGTTTTTCCGAGCCCAGATGCGCTCGATCACGGTGTACGGGGTGTTCGGCCCGGCGATCGCCGTGATGCAGAACCTCGCCTTGGCCCTTCTCATCTGGTACGGGGGCCGCGGGGTGCTTGCGGGCGCCTTTACCCTCGGGGCGCTCGTCGCGTTCACGAGCTACGTCCGGATGCTGTTCCAGCCCATGGTCAACCTCTCCGAGCAGTACAACATCCTCCAGGCGGCGATGGTGGCCGCCGAGCGGATCTTCGCGATCCTCGATGAGGAGCCCGAACCGAGCGGGTCCCGCCCCGTGCCCGACCTCCGGGGGGAGATCGAGTTCCGGGACGTGTGGTTCGCCTATAACGACGAGGACTGGGTGCTGAAGGGTGTTTCATTCAAGGTCGCCCCGGGGGAGCGGGTGGCGATCGTCGGGCCCACCGGGTCGGGGAAGACGACGATCGTGAGCCTGGCCCTCGGGTTCTACCGGCCCCAGAAGGGGCAGATCCTCGTGGACGGGGTGGACCTCCGGGAGCTCGACCTCTCCGAGTACCGGCGGAAGCTCGCCCTCGTCCCCCAGGAGGTGTTCCTCTTCTCCGGGGACGTGGCGGAGAACATCCGGATGTGGAACGGGGTCGTGCCCCCCGACGCCGCGGAGCGGGCGGCGAAGGCGGTCGGGGTCCACGAGCACCTCGTCCGCCTTCCCGAAGGGTACGGGACCCAGGTCAAGGAGCGCGGGGTGCGGCTCTCGGTGGGGGAGCGGCAGCTCCTGTCGCTGGCGCGGGCCGTGGCTGCGGATCCCAAGTTCATCGTCCTCGATGAGGCCACCGCGAACATCGACTCCCAGACCGAGGCCCAGGTCCAGGCGGCGTTGGAGCGGGTGCTGGCCGGCCGGACCTCGATCGCGATTGCCCACCGGCTCTCGACGATCCGGAATGCGGACCGGGTGCTGGTGATCCACGAGGGGAAGCTCGTGGAGGAGGGAACGGTCCCCGAGCTTTTGGCAAAGCGGGGCCTCTTTTGGGCCCTGTGGCAGCTTCAGTTCGCCGGGGACGCGTCCTAGCTCAAGCCCCGCGGGCGGAGGGACCAGGAGGTGCCGTCGGGGCCGTCGCGGAGCTCGACCCCGAGCGCCGAAAGCCTGTCCCGGACCCGATCCGCGAGGGCGTACTCCTTGGCCTTGCGGA